>DATMDY010000021.1:0-27126 GCA_035557335.1 Methyloceanibacter sp. | reverse complement strand
CGCGGTCTTCCACCCGAACTGATCCTTCAGCGCCTTGATCTCGTCGGCGATGTGCTTCCACTGCCTGTCCTTGGAGGCGAGCAGCGATTTCAGTTCTTTGCGCTCCTTGGTCAGCCTGTCGTGCTCGCGCTTGATCTCCATCTCTTCAAGATTGCGCAGGGCGCGCAGCCGCATGTTGAGGATAGCCTCGGCTTGCACGTCGGTGAGCTTGAATGCCTTCATCAGCGCGGGCTTCGGCTCCTCCTTCTCGCGGATGATTTTGATCACCTTGTCGAGATTGAGATAGACGATGAGATAGCCATCGAGCACTTCGAGCCGGTGATCGATCTTGGCGAGCCGGTGCTTGGAACGGCGAACCAGCACCACCTGTCGGTGGTCGAGCCATTCGCGCAGCACCTGGCGCAAGCCGAGCACGTTCGGCACGAGCCCGCGGCTCAGCACGTTCATGTTGAGCGGCAACCGCGTCTCGAGTTCGGTCAGCTTGAACAGCGACTCCATGAGCAGCACGGGATCGACGCTGCGGCTTTTGGGTTCCAGCACCAGCCGCACTTCTTCCGTGGACTCGTCGCGCACATCCGTAAGCAGCGGCAGCTTCTTCTGTTGCAGCAATTCGGCGATGCGCTCGACCAGCCGCGCCTTCTGCACCTGATAGGGAATCTCCGTAACGACGATCTGATAGGTACCGCGACCGGTATCCTCTTCCTTCCAGCGGGCGCGAAGCCGAAAGCTGCCCCGCCCAGTCTTGTAGGCGTCGACGATGGCCTCGCGCGGCTCGACGATCACCCCCCCGGTCGGGAGATCGGGGCCAGGCACGAGCTCGACCAGCTTGTCGGCTGTGGCGTTGGGAAACTTGATGAGATGCAGAGTGGCGTCGCACAGCTCGCTCGCGTTATGCGGCGGGATGGAAGTCGCCATGCCCACGGCGATGCCGGACGAGCCGTTGGCGAGCAGATTGGGAAAATTGGCCGGCAGCACGACCGGCTCAGCCTCCTCGCCGTCATAGGTAGCGCGGAAGTCTATGGCGTCCTCGTCGATGCCGTCGAGCAGAGCCGCGGCGACCGGCGTCAGCCGCGCCTCTGTGTAGCGCATGGCGGCGGCGTTATCGCCATCGACATTGCCGAAATTGCCCTGGCCATCGACCAGCGGGTAGCGCACGGCGAAATCCTGGGCGAGGCGCACCAGCGCGTCATAGACGGCGCGGTCGCCATGCGGGTGATATTTGCCGATCACGTCGCCGACCACGCGCGCGCATTTCTTGAAGCCGCCTTCAGGGTCGAGCTTAAGCTGGCGCATGGCGTAGAGCAGACGCCGGTGCACCGGCTTCAGTCCATCGCGCACATCCGGCAGCGCGCGGTGCATGATGGTGGAGAGCGCGTAAGCGAGATAGCGCTCCTCCAGCGCCTCGCGCAGATTCACCGGCTCGATCGGCCCCGAATCAGGCGGCGTGATGCGTTTTCCCATGACCCGCGCTTAGCGCATCAATAGGGCACGCTCAAGGGAGGCGTTGCGGATTGCGGTCCGGCAGGCTTGGAACCTGCTCGGCGCTGGTCGTGGCCCGCATGACTTGGGCGCCGCGGCAGGTCGTGTCGATGAAGAGCTGCACCTCCGTGTAGATCCAGCGGCCGCCATGCTTCCAGCCGACGGCGCCGACGCCGATATCGGTGGAGGCGGATCTGAGCGCGCGCTCGTGCCCTGGCGATCTCTTCCAGAAGGCCATGGCCTTGCCCACCGCCGTGCCGACCGACGCCCGTTTTGGCCTGGTCCAGGAACGGTGCCAGTTCTCGCCGCGGAACTTGCAGTAGGTCACGCCGCCGGCGCGCAGCCGCTGAGAGGGACTACGCCCGTCGGCGCCATGACCGGTCTTGTCGGTCCGCGCGAGATAAGTGGCGTAAGCCTGCGCCAAGCGATTGGCGCCGGCATTCTCGCGCAAGGCGGGCAGCCCCCTCTCCGCCCGATAGGCATTCGTTTCGGCGATGATGGCCGAACGCGCGCCGGTTACATCGAATTGTTGCGCCAACGCGGGGGCGAATAGGCCGAGAGCCGGCACCATCAAAGCGAGGGTAACTATGCCCTGCTTGCGAGCCGGCATACCCGATGCCTCCCAGGGGCGCGATTTTACCGCTCTCAATCTTCCCCGCCTAGAAATTATGCGGAAAGAGCGGCTTTCGGCGTCCGTCCCAGCAGGCCTATGAGGCGGTCGCGGGCCTGCGGCATGGTAAGCCCATGCGGTTCAAGCACATCGCGCATCAGGAAATGCCCGGTGAGCGCGAGGCCTGCGGCGATATCGGCATCGTTGGCAGGCGCGGTGTCGTCGAGCAGAAAAGCCGGCAGCTTAAGCAGTCTGTCGCAATAAGGCTGGCCCGCATCCCGCGACACGGCACGGCCCGAGCGCGGCGACACATAGGCAAGCCCGTCTTCCACACCGGTGGCGGCGCATTCGCTAAGGTCGAGGCCGAAGCCGAGCTCCTGCAAAAGCTGAAGCTCCCAGCGCACCAGGCGCGCGGGCCACACCTTCGCATCGTCGAAGGCGCGCATCACGACGAGCGTCGCGGCGTAAAGCTCAGGATGCGGGTCGCGCTCAGGCAGAAGGTGTGCCAACCCAGCCAAGGTGCCGATAGCCGCCAAAGCCGCCGGATCATCGAGGACGCGGGCGGCATGCGCCTCAATCAATTCGACATTGAAGCCGCCGAGATGTTCCGACAGCCGTGCCCGCCAAGTGACGCGGATGAGATTGCCGGGCTGGAGCAGCGGACGGATGCGGCGCGAGCGCCCTCCCCGCACCAGTCCGAGATGCCTTCCATGCCCAAGGGTGAACAGCTCGGCGACGGCGTTGGCCTCGCCGAGCGGCTTGGCAGAGAGGAAGATGCCTTCGTCGCTCCAGTCCATCGTCTAGCTTCGGGCCTAACGCTTCGGAAAGTCCAGGCCCATCTCGCGATAGCGCTCCGGATCGTCGCCCCAGCCCTCGCGTACCTTGACGAACAGAAAGAGATGCACCTTCACCCCCGCTATCTCGGCGATGTCGGCACGGGCGGCCATGGAAATCTCCTTGATGGTCGCGCCCTTGGCGCCGAGCAGGATCTTCCGCTGGCTTTCGCGCTCGACATAGATGGTCTGCTCGACGCGCGCGCTGCCGTCCTTCAGTTCCTTCCAATCGGTGGTTTCTACCGTCAGTTTGTAGGGGAGCTCCTCGTGCAGCCGAAGGAACAGCTTCTCGCGGGTGATCTCGGCGGCGGTCTGGCGCAGCGAAGCGTCGGTCAGCTGGTCCTCGGGAAAAAGCCAGGGCCCGGACGGCACGGCTTCGGCGAGATAAGATCTAAGGTGATCCACTCCGTCGCCGGTCAACGCCGAGACCATGAACACGTGGTCGAAGGCTTTTCGCGCCGACAGCTCGCCGGTGAGGTGCAGCAGGTCTGGCTTCGCCACCAGGTCGATCTTGTTGAGGATAGCGACGGTCGGTCGCTTCACCTGCGGCAGATGCTCGAGGAGTGGATCGAGCCGCTCATCGATGCCGTGATGGGCGTCGATGACTAGGGCGACGATATCGGCATCGGCCGCCCGCTCCCAGGCGGCTTGCGACATGGCGCGGTCGAGCCGCCGCTTCGGCGCGAATATGCCCGGCGTGTCGACAAGTATGATTTGGGATTGGCCGATCAGGGCGATGCCGCGGACGGGGCCGCGCGTGGTCTGCGCCTTATGCGTGACGATTGACACCTTGGCGCCAACCAGCGCGTTGGTGAGCGTCGACTTGCCGCTGTTCGGCGCGCCGATCAGCGCCACGAAGCCGCAACGCGTTTCTTGGGCGTCAGCCATCTTGAGGCGCCTGCCAAACACCTTCGCGCACCAGCATGGCAAGGGCCGCCGCCTGCTCCGCCGCGCGCTTATTGGCCCCTTGTCCGCGCTCGGGCGCCACGCCCTCGATCTGCACTTCGGCGGTGAAGCGTGGCGCGTGATCCGGCCCCTCGCGGGCGACTTCGAGATAGCGCGGCAGCGGCAGGCGCTTGCCTTGCGCCCATTCCTGCAACACGGATTTGGCGTCGAGCGCGGCCTCCTCAAGCTCGCCGAGATGCGGCTCCCAGAATTTCCGCACCGCCGCGCTTGCCGCCGCATAGCCGCCATCGGCGAAAATAGCGCCAAGCACCGCCTCACAGCTATTGGCGAGGATGGTCTTCTTGTGGCGGCCACCACTGCCGGCTTCGCCGCCACTCATCAGGATGAAGCGGCTGAGATCCCATTCTTGGGCTACCTCGGCGCAGGTCTCTGCGCGGACCAGATGATTAAACCAGCGGGCAAGCTCGCCTTCGCTCGCGTCGGGAAAGCGATCGGCCAGCAGTTCGGCGATGGCCAGCCCGAGCACGCGGTCGCCCAGGAATTCGAGCCGCTCATTATCCTCGTTAGGCTTCGTGCTCGTGCGCGCGCTCGCATGCGTCAAAGCGAGATTGAGCAGGGCCGGGTCGGCGAAGTCGTGGCCGAGCCGTGCCGCCAACTCGTCAAGCGCCGTGTCCCGCCCCTTCGGCAAGCTCAATTCACCACGTCAAACATGCGCGACCAGCGGACGCTGGTCGGCCATTTCCAGAATTCCCAGAAGCTCGAACGTTCGTCGATGGAGAAGAAAATGACCTGCGCCTTGCCCACCAGATTCTCGAACGGCACGAATCCGACCTCGGAGAGGAAACGGCTATCGGTGGAATTGTCGCGGTTGTCGCCCATCATGAAGAAATGATCCTCGGGCACCCGGTAGACCTCGGTGTTGTCGCCGAAGCTCGATTGCACGAGATCGAGCACGGGATAGCTCACGCCGTTCGGCAAGGTTTCGCGGAAGCGCGCCATGTGCCGCTCGCGGCCGGTCGGTTCCTTCACCACGTAATCGTCGATCTTCTCCTTTGGCACCGCTTGGCCGTTGATATGCAACACGCCGTTGATCATCTGGATCTCGTCGCCGGGGAGCCCGATGACGCGTTTGATGTAGTCCGTCTCGTTGTCGCGCGGCAGCTTGAACACCACCACGTCGCCGCGCTCTGGGTCCGTGGCCCACACCCGGCCGGAGAACAGATTCAATCCGAAGGGGAAGGAGTAGCGGCTGTAGCCGTAGCTGTATTTCGAGACGAAGAGATAGTCTCCGATCAGGAGCGTCGGAATCATCGAGCCCGATGGGATATTGAAAGGCTGGAACAGGAACACGCGAACGATCAGCGCGAGTAACAACGCGTGGATGATGACGCGGACCGTGTCCCGCATCCCGCCTTTCGCTTCGGTTTTCTCGGCCTCGACGCTCATCGTGCGAAGCTCTCTCCTTAGGTGTTTGCTAGAAATCCGCCCCCGGGATTGGCCCCTATAGCCTCTCCCCGGTGATGAGGCAAATTGGTCAATCGCGGACGGGGAGTTTCAGGGCGGAGATGATGACGATGGCCTGCGCCGTGGGGAAATCGTCCGTGATGGTGAGATCGATGCGCACGTCATGGCCCTCCGGCGTGATACGGGCAAGCTCTCGTGCTGCGCCGCCGGTGAGGACCAGAGTCGGGCGTCCTGAGGGAAGATTGACCACCCCCATGTCGCGCCAGAACACGCCATGCCTAAAACCGGTGCCGAGCGCCTTGGCGCAAGCCTCCTTGGCGGCGAAGCGCTTGGCGTAAGAGGCGGCGCGCGTGGCGCGTCCGTCGGATTTCCGCCGCTCGGTCACGGTGAAGATGCGGGTGAGGAACCGCTCGCCGTAGCGCTCGATGGTGCGCTCGACGCGCCTGATGTCGATGACATCGTTGCCGAGCCCGATGATCATGGTCACGTTCCGGCCGCCCTGGCTTGCGTATCTCTAGGCCGAAGGGTGCCGCGAGCTTCGTCCATGATGGCACGCATGCGCCCCACACTCTCAGCAAGGCTCACAAAGAGCGCCTCGCCAACGAGGTAATGACCGATATTCAGCTCGACGATTTCGGGAATCGCGGCGACCGCGCCGACATTGTCATAGTCCAGGCCGTGCCCGGCATGGACTTCAAGCCCGATAGCGGCGGCTTCGCGTGCGGCGTCTTCAAGACGCTTAAGCTCGCGCTTCAACGCTGTACGATCGCCTGCGGTCGCGGCGGCGCAATAAGTGCCGGTATGCATCTCGATGGCGTCAGCGCCGACCCGGTGCGAGGCGTTAATCTGCGCGAGTTCTGGGTCGATGAACAAAGAGACATGGATGCCGGCGCGCCGGAGCTGGCCGACGAAAGGGGTAAGCGTGTCGATTTGACTTGCGACATCGAGTCCGCCCTCGGTGGTCAGCTCCTCGCGCCGCTCAGGCACAAGGCAGCTCGCCTGGGGAAGGACTTCAAGAGCGATGGCCAGCATCTCCGGCGTCACCGCCATTTCGAGATTGAGCGGGGCTAATGCGGCGGTGGAGAGGCGGGCGATGTCGTCGTCGCGAATATGGCGGCGATCTTCGCGCAGATGCGCGGTGATGTTGTCGGCGCCGGCCGCCACCACCGCTTCCGCCGCGCGCAAGGGATCGGGATGGCGCCCTCCCCGCGCATTGCGCAAGGTAGCGATGTGATCGATGTTGATGCCGAGGCGGATCGGCGGCACGCCGGAAACTCCGCGCCCGGACTTCGCCGGTCGAGATGTCATTGCGTGCCGAGAGCCTCACGCTCGGAGCGGAGCTCGCGCTCACGTCGGCGTCGAGCCTGATACGCCTCGACAAGCGGCTTGACTACGACATAGCAAAGCGCGGCAAGGGCGAGCCCTATAGGGATCGCGCCGAGCGACATGGGCTTGAGGATAGGCCAAATCTGCTCCAGCGAGCCTTGGAAGATTCCAGCCGACAGGTCGACGGGGTGATGCACGGACTCTCCCCCGAGCATCAGAGTGCCCATTTCGTAGGTGGAGTACCAGAACAACGGATAGGTAAGCGGGTTGCCGGCGAACGTACCGAGTATGGCGGCTACGATGCTCCCGCCCATGAACCATGCGAGGGTGACCGCCAAGGCAACGTGAACGCCGAAGAACGGCGTCACCGCCCAGAAAACGCCCACCGCGAAGCCGAGCGCGATCGCGTGCGGCGTGGCCTTCAGCCGGCGCAAGCGATAGGCCACGTAACGGCCCGAGCGTTTCCAACTGCGGCGGGGCCATAAATGCACCCGCAGCCTCTCGCCCATGCTCTCAGATTCGCGACGCTTGAACAGCATCACCACCTCGTAACGCCTGCCGATTTACTAGCGGATGATGACCGCTCTTTGGCAATAGACCCTATTATATTTGGTTAGTGTTTCTCTGGACACCAGGGCTGACTAGCCAGCCAGCCAGTTAGCTGAGGACGCGGACCGCGCTGCTGACCATATCCTTGCCCTTCAGCCCGGTCACAATGTCGTTCAGGTGCTTCAAGTCCCAGACTTCGAGGTCGATGAGGATTTCGGTGTAGTCGGCCACCCGGTTGGTCATCCTGATGTTCTGGATATTGCCGTCGGCCTCGCCGATGACGGTCGCCACTTGCGCCAGGCTGCCCGGCTCGTTCAGCACCGTCACCGCGAGTTTGGCGGGAAAGCGTTGCGGGTTGTCCTCATCGATGTCCCAGGTGACGTCGATCCAGCGCTCGGGCTCCTCGTCGAAGGCTTTCAGCGCCTCGGCATGGATGGGATAGATGGTGATGCCCTGCCCCGGCGTGAGGATGCCGACGATGCGGTCACCGGGCACCGCGCCGCCATCGGCGAAGCTCACCGGCAGATCGCCGCGCAAGCCCCTGATCGGAATGCCGATCAAGGCGTCCTTTGCATCCTTCTTGGCGCGGGCGCTGGAGCCCGGCCAACGGAATTTGAGTCCCATCACTTTGCCGAGACCGAACCAGCCTTCATCGCTGCGTTTCATCTTGCGCCGGCGCTTGGCAGGGTCTGCTTGTGCCTCCTCCGGAAAGGCGGCGCGCAGCACTTCCGCCGAAGCAAGCTCGCCGCGTCCGACCGCGGCAAGCACGTCCTCGACCGTTTTCTGCGACAGACGCTTAAGGGCGAGATTGAGATTGTCTTCGCTGAAAGTCTTTCCCCGGCGCTGAAAGCCCCGGACCAGGATCTCGCGGCCGAGCTTTCCGTATTGCGCGCGTACGGCATCGCGCGTGGCGCGTCTGATAGCCGAACGAGCCTTGCCGGTGACGGCGAGGCTTTGCCAGGCTGACGGCGGCAGCTGCGCCTGCGAGGTAATGATCTCGACCTCATCGCCGTTTCTGAGTTCGGTCACCAGCGGCATCGGCCTGCCGTTGATCTTGGCACCGACGCAAGTGTTGCCAATATCGGTATGCACCGCGTAGGCGAAGTCGATGGGGTTGGCGCCGCGGGGAAGCGCGATCAGCCGTCCCTTGGGTGTGAAGCAGAACACCTGGTCCTGGAACAGTTCGAGCTTGGTGTGCTCCAGGAACTCTTCGGGATTATCGCCGTCGAGCAGCATGCCGACCAGATGGCGCAGCCAGCGATAGGCGTTTGAGTCCTGGGAAGGCACCACGTCCGGGCTCGTCCCGTTGGTGTCCTTGTAGAGCGAATGCGCCGCCACGCCGTATTCTGCGATGGAGTGCATCAGTTCGGTGCGGATTTGCAGCTCGACCCGCTGATGGCGGGGGCCAACGATCGTGGTGTGGATCGACCGATAGTCGTTCTGCTTCGGGTTCGAGATGTAGTCCTTGAAGCGGCCGGGCACCGCGTGCCAGGTGGTGTGCACCACGGCAAGCGCATGATAGCAATCGTCCACCTCGGGAACGACGATACGGAAACCATAGATGTCGGAGAGTTGCTCGAGCGAGATTTGCTTGCGCTCCATCTTGCTCCAGATGGCGTAAGGCTTCTTTTCGCGGCCTGAGACCACGGCCTTGACCTTGGTTTCCTCGAGCTTGCTGGTGAGCGCGCTCTCGATCTCGTCGATCAAACCCTGATTTTGCTCGCGCAGCATCTTCAGGCGATCGACCACCGCCGCATAGGCTTCGGGATTGAGCCAGCGGAAGGCATGGTCCTCCAACTCCTCGCGCAGCCATTGCATGCCCATGCGGCCGGAGAGCGGCGCATAGATATCCATGGTCTCCTCGGCGACGATCCGGCGCTTCGCTGGCTTCATATGTCCAAGGGTGCGCATGTTGTGCAGGCGATCGGCGAGCTTGACCAGCAGCACGCGGATGTCGCTGGAGATGGCAAGCAGCAGCTTGCGGAAATTCTCCGCCTGCTCGGCCTTCTTGGTGACGAGGTCGAGCTTCTTGATCTTGGTGAGCCCGTCGACCAGCGTGCCGATCTCGCGGCCGAACATGGTGTCGATCTCGCCGCGCGTGACGTCGGTGTCCTCGATCGTGTCGTGCAGCAGCGCGGTGGCGATGGTCGCGTCATCGAGCCGCATCTCGGCGAGGATGGCGGCGACTTCCAATGGGTGCGAGAAGAACGGCGCGCCTGAGGCCCGCTTCTGGTTGCCGTGGGCCTTCATGGCGTAGACATAGGCGCGGTTGAGCAGCGCCTCGTCGGCGTTCGGCTGATAGCTCAGCACGCGCTCGACCAGCTCGTATTGGCGGGTCGTCATGGCGCGCCAGCCTCAGCGCGAGGTTTCATAGGCGAGGCAATGCGAAATTCGCCGCGCCTGTAAGGGAATGCAAACTCAGCGTGCGCGGGGTCCCGCATTGGAGCCGTCCGAGGGTGCCTGGCTCGCCATCCTGCGCAACAGCTCTTCCTCGGTCATCTTGTCGATCGCGGAGTCGGACGACGGGTCGTCCTGGCCGAGGACCGGCATTCTGGTGTCGGTCGAGAGCATCGGCACGGCTTCCGCCTCTGGCTCGTCCACCTCGACATATTTCTGCATCGAGTGGATGAAGTCCTCGCGCAGATCGTCGGTGGCGATTTTCTTGTCGGCGATCTCGCGCAGCGCCACCACCGGGTTCTTGTCGTTGTCGCGCTGCACGGCGATCTGCGCGCCGGCGGAGATGGTGCGGGCGCGGTGGCTGGCCAGGAGCACGAGCTCGAAGCGGTTGGGAACCTTGTCGATGCAATCTTCGACGGTGACGCGAGCCATCAGGTCATCCTTTTAAAATTGGCTGGATTCGGTCTCTATTTAGGCAGTTCGGGTGGGGCTGGCAAGCAGAAGCACCCTTAAAGGCGTTTGATGACTTGGCCCTGCCCTTTGCCTTCAGCCTCACGCCACAGCGCTTGCGCGCTTCGCCGCAGCACCGGATGACGCCAATCCGGCGCGATATCGAGCAGCGGCCGAAGCACGAAAGGCCGCTCATGCATCAGCGGATGGGGCAAGACCAGCGGTCGCGGTCCCGCTCGGGAGAAATCTGTCTGCCGTGCGCGCCAATGCCGCACCAGCCCCTTATAGTCGATGATATCGATATCCAGGGTGCGCGGCCCCCAGGGTCTGCCACCACGGCGGCCGGCGCGGCGCTCGATCTCCTTGAGGCGCCTGAGCAGCGCTTCCGGCGACAGGCTCGTATCGATCAAAGCCACGGCATTGACATAAGCCGGCTGGCGGGCGCGACCCACCGCTGACGTCTCGTAAAACGACGAGACGGCTTCAACTTCGATGCCGGCATGTTCAATTTCGCCTAAGGCACGTTCGAGCGTCGCCGCGGGCACCCCCCATGGTCCGGGATGATTAGCACCCAATCCTACCAGTATTTTGCCACGCGCCCGCAATTGCGCCGTCCCAGTGTCGTGCCTATGTTTGTTGGAGCAGCCTTCGAGGTCTGATTGTGGGAGGCTGCTTTCTCACTCTACGCATATTGCAGTGATAAGGAGCGAAAATGAATTTCTATCCGACCGAGCGCGTCGCTCTCTTCATCGACGGCGCCAATCTCTACGCCACCGCCAAATCGCTGGCCTTCGACATCGACTACAAGCGGCTCTTGGCGCTGTTCCGCAGCCAAGGGCAACTGGTGAGAGCCCTCTATTATACGGCGCTCATCGAGGACCAGGAGTATTCCTCGATCAGGCCGTTGATCGATTGGCTCGACTATAACGGCTACACCATGGTCACGAAGCCAACCAAGGAGTTCGTCGACGCGGCGGGCCGGCGTAAGATCAAGGGCAACATGGACATCGAGCTTGCCGTCGACGCCATGGAGCTTTCCGAATATCTCGACCATATCGTGCTGTTCTCCGGTGACGGCGATTTCCGCTCGCTGGTCGAGGCGTTGCAGCACAAAGGCAAGCGGGTGAGTGTCGTCTCCACCCTGACTACCAACCCGCCGATGGTCGCCGACGAACTGCGCCGCCAGGCTGACCAGTTCATCGACCTGGCGTACCTGCAAGAAGAGATCGGCCGCGATCCGGCCGATCGGGCGCAACGAGAGCAGCGGCGACGCCCCGAGCCGGAGCCTCTCGATGAGTTCGAGCCCGGCGACCTGATCCAGACCTGACGCTTCTCCACAGGGAAACTCGTGGATGCCCGTCACTTGGGCCGGGCATCACGGACTTATTTGGTCTAGGCATGGGGTCATGTCCGTCCAAGCGACCCACGCGCTCGCGCCCGAGCCGCCGCGGAACTGCCCGCTCTGCCCGCGCCTGGTCGCCTTCCGCCAAGACAACAAAGCCGCGCACCCGGACTGGTTCAATGGGGCGGTCCCCTCCTTCGGTCGGGAGGATGCACGCCTTCTCATCGTCGGGCTGGCGCCGGGGCTGAAGGGCGCCAACCGCACCGGACGTCCCTTCCTCGGCGATTACGCGGGCGAGCTGCTGTACCGCACGCTCTTGAAGGTCGGCTTGGCGAAAGGTCGGCACGATCTCACCGCGCCGGCTGATCTTGAGCTGGTCAATAGCATGATCACCAACGCGGTGCGCTGCGTGCCGCCGGCGAACAAGCCGACGCCAAGCGAGATCGCGCATTGCCGTCAGTTCCTCATCGGCCGCATCGGGGATTTGCCCAATCTACGCACGCTTCTGGCGCTCGGGCGCATCGCCCATGACAGCGTGCTCTTGGCACTAGAAATGAGGAAACGCGACTTCGTCTTCGCCCACGGCGCACGGCATGAGCTGCCGTGCGGGCTTGTCCTGTTCGACAGCTATCATTGCTCCCGGCAGAACACCAATACCGGACGGTTGACCACCGAAATGTTCGAGACTGTCGTGCGCGCGGCAGCCGCGACCATCCGCACCTAACGTGCCTTGCTGCCGCCCGGCAAGTCGGGCATGCTTGGCCCGGTTATTCCCCAAGGTCATGTGCCATGGCCGACCTGGATATCTCGACGGATAAGATCGGCTTCGTGATCCAGAAGTCGCGCGAAATGGCCGCCAAGGTCGCCGCCTGGGACGACAGCACCACTTCCGACCATGACGCCGAGTCTATCCTCGAAGATTTCTCCGACGACGCGACCCAGGCCGAGCTCAAGGAATTCATTCGCGACCTCAATGAGGACGAGCAAGTCAGCCTCGTGGCGCTTGCCTGGATCGGCAGGGGATCCTTCTCGCCCGAGGAGCTCGGCGAAGCGCTGGCCACGGCGCGCTCCGAACGCGTCAACCGCACCGAGGACTATCTCCTCGGCATGCCGCTTCTGCCCGACTATCTGGAAGAGGCGCTCGACCGGCTCGGCTATTCGGTCGAGGACGCCGAAGAGGACGAAGCTCTTTAGTCAAGCCGGGAAGTGACAAAGTTGAGCACTTCGGCCGCGTGACGCGCCGGATCTGCGATTGGGTCGAACACGTGCTCGATACGACCGCCTTCGATCAGAAGCGTGCGTCGTTTCAGGTAACTCTGATCACCGGCTCGAAAACTGGGCAAAGCAAGTGCCGCGGCGAACTGGCCCTCGGCGTCGCTCAAGATCGGAAAAGGCAGGCGCAGCCGCGCGGCCATCTCGCGCTGATAGTCGGTCTTCTGGCCGCTCAAGCCAAAAATCCTGATGCCGTGCGCGGCGAATAACTCGGCCAGGTCGCGGAAGCCTTCAAGCTCCGGCGTCGACCCATGGGCCCCTTGAATGTTGTCCCAACCGGGCGGGTTCGGCTGGCCAGGCCGTCCGGTCCATGGATAGATTGCGACGACGCTCCACCCCGTCAACGAAGTGAGGCAGATATCCGCGCCATCGGTTGCCGGTAGCGTGATCGGGGGCAACTGCACATCTACCCCTTTTCGCGCATGAGGCGGCCTTTCTGGCGGTCCCAATCGCGCTTCTTCTCCGTCTCGCGCTTATCGTGCAGCTTCTTGCCCTTGGCCAGGCCCAGCTGGACCTTGGCGATGCCGCGTGCGTTGAAGTACATTCTGAGCGGGACCAATGTCATGCCCTGCCTCTGGATGGCGCCAATGAGACGGCCCAATTCGCGGCGGTGGACGAGCAACTTCCGCCGCCGCGTCGGTTCGTGGTTGGCACGGCCGGCCTGGGTATATTCCGCGATGTGCGCGTTGATCAGGTAAAGCTCTCCGTCCTCGGTCGAAGCATAGGACTCGGTAATATTGGCCTTGCCGGAACGCAGAGATTTCACCTCGGAGCCGGTTAGCACGATACCCGCTTCGAGCTTCTCCTCGATGTCGTAATTGAAGCGCGCCTTCCGGTTCTCGGCGACGAGCTTGCCGCTCTCGCTCTTCGGCGCCATGACATCACCTTGGGCTTAGACGAGGACGAGACCGACTGCGGCCAACGCTTCGTCGACCTTCTTGCGAGACGCAGGCAAAAGCGGCGACAGCGGCAGGCGTGTTTCGCTACGGCACAGACCGAGCTTCTCCGCGGCATATTTGACGGGGGCGGGATTCGACTCCACGAACAGCGCGTCGTGCAACGGCATGAGCCTATCCTGGAGCTGAAGCGCCAGCTTGAAATTGCCGGCGAGGCAGGCGAGTTGGAACTCGGCACACAGCGCCGGCGCGACATTGGCGCTCACCGAGATGCAGCCCGTGCCGCCATGGGCCATGAAGCCGAGCGCGGTGGCGTCCTCGCCGGATAGCTGTACGAAATCATGTCCGAGCGCGGCGCGCTGCTGGCTCGCCCGCGCCATATTGGCGGTCGCGTCCTTCACGCCGACGACGTTCTTGAGCTTGAACAGCCGCGCCATGGTGTCGACCGACATGTCGACCACGCTGCGTCCGGGGATGTTGTAGATGACGATAGGAAGGTCGGCAGCGTCGTTGATCGCCTTGAAGTGGAGGTAGAGCCCTTCTTGCGTCGGCTTGTTGTAATAGGGCGTTACCACCAGCGCGCCGTCCGCGCCCGCCGCCTTGGCGTGACGGGTCAGCTCGATCGCCTCGGCGGTCGAATTCGATCCGGTCCCGGCGATCACCGGCACGCGGCCGGCGGCCGCCTCGATACACAGCTCAATGACGCGCTTATGCTCGTCATGGCTAAGCGTCGGCGATTCACCCGTGGTCCCGCAGGGAACGAGCCCATGCGTGCCCTGGTCGATCTGCCACTCGACCAGCTTCTGGAAAGCCTTGGCGTCGATTTGACCGTCCTTGAACGGGGTGATCAGGGCGGTGATCGAGCCTTGGAAAAGGGGCCTGGGCACGTGGGTCGGTCTCCGGGAGAGCGCGGGGGAAATCCGTCGGAAAATTACGGCGGGACAATAGGGTGTGGGGGTTGAAGCGGCAAGGAGGCTGGAAATCCGCGGGATCCATCCGCCGATCCTTACGCAGCCGATGCGCATCGCCACCTGCTGCATGTAGCAAAAACCGCAAAGCTGCTAACGACTTATAACCGACGCCTCAGATATCACACTACCCAAACGGCAAGGCCAACAGCCATTTTTCCGCCGAATTTTTTCAGACATTGTTCAATTTAGAGACGATAGAGTCTCTCATCGTCGCGGCTCCCCGGCTCGGGGGACGTCCTGACCGTACATTCGCAGGCACGTAACCGGTACCGATCGACGAGATGAAACGCATTCGCGCGCACCCATTGCCATTGCTCGCTCTTTTTGCGTGTTTCGCCTCGGTGGCAGTAGCGCAGACGCCGCTCGTGCCGCTTCCCGACCGTAACCCGGACCGCGCCGCGCCTGTTGCAGCCGTATCGCCAGAGGTTTCGCCGCCGGCGGACGGTGCGACCGGAAGCGTCGAAGCCTCCGAGGTGACGTCAGAGGCACCAGCTCCGGCCGCGCCGGAAGTTAAGCCGACAGCCAATGTAGCCGAAGCGACCACCGTCGCGCCGATGCCCGCGCGCAACCCCGCTCTCCCCGCCCCGTCTTTGCTCGCGCCCCCATCGGCACCGGTACCGCCATCGGCCACGCCGGCCGCGCCGCAACTGCCATCGGAGCCGGTGCAGCAGATCGTTACCGACATCCCGTTCCCCGAACCAAATCCCAATCGCGCCGACGCGGCGATGCTCGCCACCATGAAAGGCACATTGGTCCCGGCCATCGACGCGCCGAAACCGAAATTGGACTATGCCGCGATCCTGAAGCCGCTTCTCTCCTACGACCTCAGTTCGGCGGATGAGAGTTATGTCCGGGCCGTGATGCAGAGCAAAGGCGACGCCGAGACGACTGCCGCCAAGATCAGCGACCCTGCCTCCCGGGCCTATGCGCTATGGTACAAATACCGCAACGGCGTCGGCGGATCGGCCGAGGCGATCGAGCAATTTCGGCTTACCCATCCCGATTGGCCGGGCCAGGACGAATTGCGCGAGCGTGCCGAGATCGCGCTCCTCCTCAACGAAAGCGATACGGACAAGGTCAAGATCTTCCTCGGCGCTTCGCCACCGCAGACGGGGGCTGGCAAGGCGGCGCTCGCCGGCGTGCATCTTAAGGACGGCAACGAGCCGTCGGCGCGCGAGCTCGTCGTCTCGGCCTGGCGCGACCATCGTCTCAATGCGGCAGTCGAGAAGAAGATTCTCGACCGCTTCGGCTCGATGCTCACGACCGAGCATCACCGGGCGCGCATCGATATGCTGCTCTACCCCGACGACAAGAGTTCGGCGGAGGCCGCGCTTCGCGTTTCCAAGCTGCTCTCACCGGCCGAGCAGAAGAAGGTCGCGGCGCGTGTCGCCGTGGTCAAACGCGGCGACAATGCCGGGACGCTGCTCAAGGCTTTGCCGGCGGGCGCCGTGGAGGCCGATGTGGGCTTACGCTACAACCACATCCAATGGCTCCGCCGCACCAAAGACAAAGAACGCCGCGAGCAGGCCTGGAAGATGCTGCTCGATACGCCGAGCGAGCCGAACGCTTTTCTCGACCTCAACAATTGGTGGACCGAGCGGCGCATCAACTGCCGCGGTGCACTCAACGACGGGCAGACGAAGGTCGCCTACGACATCGCTGCCAAGCATGGGCTCGTCTCGGGCGACGGCTATATCGAAGCCGAGTTCCTGGCAGGCTGGATCGCGCTGCGCTTCCTGAACGATCCCCCCACCGCCTTGCGCCATTTCCTGTCGCTGCGCCGCGTCGCCACTAGCTCCAAGAGCATAACCCTTGGCGAATATTGGCTTGGCCGCACCGCACTCGCCCTCGGCGACCAGAACTCGGCCATTATCCATTTCCACGGTGCCGCCAAGTATCCGCAATATTTCTACGGGCAGCTCGCGCGTCAGGCGCTCGATCCCAAACCGGCGCATCTCGACGTCACCTTGAGCCCGGTGCCTACGGAAGCCGACATCCAAAGCTTCCTCGCGCGCGACGCTGTGCGCGCCATCGGCATCGCACAGGCGACGGGAAATGACTGGGTTACGCCGCAATTCTTTTTGTCGCTGGCCCGCAAGCTGGAAAATCCGGCCGAAGTGGTGCTGGTCGCCGAGCTGGCCAAGGCCACCGACAAGAAACAGCTGGCCCTTAGGCTGTCGCGCATTGCTTTCAACCGTGACCTTCCACTTGGTGACTACGCCATGCCCGTGGGCGTGATGCCGCAATTCAAGAGCCTGCTCAAAGAGCGCATCGACCCGGCGCTGCTTCATGCTCTGTCCCGCCAGGAAAGCGAGTTCAACGCCGCGGCCAAGAGCCCGGTAGGCGCGGCCGGCCTGATGCAGTTGATGCCAGCCACCGCGCGAGGCATCGCCCGAAAATACAAGGTGCCGCACGCGCCATCGATGCTCACCAACCCCGTCTACAATCAGCAGCTCGGCGAGGCGTTCCTCAGCGATCTCATCGAGGACTATGGCGGCTCTATTTTCATGTCGCTTGCCGCCTATAATGCCGGCGGCGGCCGCGTCGCCGAATGGGTCAAGTCTTTCGGCGATCCGCGCACGAGCGAGATCGACCCCGTCGACTGGATCGAGCGCATTCCCTTTACCGAGACGCGAGAATACGTGTTCAAGATCATGGAATCGTTGCAGCTTTATCGGTCGAGACTGGCCGGACCGAACCAGGCCCTCCAGCTGGTGCAGGACCTCAATCGCGGGCGTAAAGTTCCTCCGGCAGCAACCGCCTCGGTGGTGGAAGTGAAAGCGGACTGAGATTTGCGGCGTTACGTCTCCGCGACCCGCTTCGTGAGCCTTGCTCCTTCACCCACTTTACTGAACACTGATGCGCCGGCTAAGCCGGCCCGCAGCAAATCGTGCTAAGCGTGCTCCCAAGGTTGACCTTCCCACGATGTCCGAGCTTGACGGCGAGCTGTGGCGAGACATTTTCTACACGTCGTTCGACGACCTCAAACTCTATGCGCGCCACTATGCGGCGCCTGACGAGAAGCTTCGCAGTGTCGTCTGCCTGCCCGGCCTGACCCGTAACGCCCGGGACTTCCACTATCTCGCCAGCTATCTGTCGCGGCATCCGGAAAAGCCACGCAACGTCTATTGCCTCGATTATCGCGGCCGCGGGCGGTCCCAATACGACCGCAACTGGCGGAACTACGTCCCCTATATCGAACTGATCGACACACTCGATTTCCTGGCCATCAGGGGGCTCCAACGGGTGACGGTGGTCGGCACTTCACGCGGGGGTCTCATTGCCATGCTGATGGCGACGGTGCGGCCGACGGCGATGGGCGCCGTGGTTCTGAACGATATCGGTCCGGTGATCGAGACGCGCGGCCTGGCCCGCATCGTGGGCTATGTCGGGCGCATGCCGGTGCCGAAGACCTGGCCGGAAGCGGTCATGCTGCTCCGCGAGATGAACGAGCGCGCTTTCCCGGATCTCGACGAGGCGCAGTGGGAGGAGTTGGCCCAAGCGCTGTTCGACGAGCGCAAAGGACGCCCGGCGCTCGCCTACGATCGAAGGCTGGCCCGCGCGTTCGGCACCATCGATTTGAGCCAGACGATTCCCGATCTATGGCCGCAATTCGTCGCGCTTGGCCGGGTGCCGGCCTTCGTGATCCGCGGAGCGAACTCCGATGTGCTCAGCGCCGAGACGCTCAAGGCGATGGTTACCCGTCATCCCAATCTGCGCGCCATGACGGTGCCCGACCAGGGCCATGCGCCGCTGCTCAAGGAGCCTGTGACGGTCGAGGCCATTGGCGCCTTCCTCGCCGCCAACGACTAAGGCTGTCATTCCGTCTCGGGGTATGAGACCAGTGGCGGCAGCACTTCTTTCGGCAATTGCCCGGCGGTACGGGCCAGCGCCTTGATGCGCGGGATGACTTGCGCAGAGAGATCGCTCGGCGCACCCGGCATGCTCGCTTCCTTCCATTTGATGCTTTCCGAGGTCGAGAACAGCGCCGGGAGGTCGCGCTTGAGCTGGTACGACACCGCCACGGCAGTCCCCTTGTCCGGCGCCACGCCTTCTATGCTCACGGCAACGCCGGAGAGCGCGATCTTACCCGACTCGAGCCGGCTCAGTGCCTTCAGCGCCGCGGCCACCGCCTCATCCCAACCCTTGGGGGCACCCGAAGCCACCTCAAGCCGATCGTCGAGACCGGGACGGGCGAACAATTGTCGCGACAGCTCGCGCAATTGCTTGCGCGATCCTTCGCTCGGCACGCTTCCCGACAGGCTCAGCGCATTGACACCGAGGTCGGCGACGAACACGAACGGCTTGGCGATGGGCGGTCGGATGTTTTCCGCCATGATGGTGAGGCCGGTCGGCAACGGTCCGGTGAGCGCCTTTTTCGCCTCGGCGTAATCGGCGGCGCTGCGCGCTTCGCCGTCGACCTTCAACCCAGCATTGAGCAGCCGCACCGAACCGCGCTTCAGATAGGTAAGCTGCTTGAGGCTGAAGCTCACCGCGCCAAGCCATTGTTCCTGCGGCGGCGCGTCGTCAACGATCTTGATCCGGTCTTCGACTTGGAGATCGGGGAAATGCGCTTTCACCATGCCGAGCACGATGCGACGGTCTTCCTCCGTCGGTACCGAACCTCTGAGGAGCAGGCCGGACTCGATGCGTGTCGCCGACCATATGAAAGCGGCAGGCCGCGCTTCCTCTTTTTCGGCGATGAGCGTTAGGGCACCGGCGTTGCTCAACTCGGCACACGGGCCGAAGCAGGCATGCGCGCCAATCACCGCGAGCGGTACAAGCAAGACCGTCAGGCAGATCAACAGAAGCTTGGGCCGGAATCCCCACATGGAATTCTCACCCTTCTTGACGCGGCACCATCCGGCTTGGTTGTGTTCTTTGTCCAAACCTACGATACCCCTGTCTCGCCGCAGAGCACGCCAGAGCGCGATGCCGTTCTCGCTATAAGCCGAAATTCCACCAGCCACGTGCGCCACATGCCTGCCAGGATCGATCCCGCGTCGGCGGTTGGCCTCAATCGGACTTACGCGTGATGACCGAACTATAGGCCATCGTCTGACACTGTTCCAGGTGGCTCTTACCCTTTGATCTCGTACTTATCAGGCGGGTTGCGATAGCAACGAGGCTTGAAATTACCGGAAGCAAGAGAGAAACCACTCGACAATCGAGCCTACTGGAGATGATGCGCGAGACCAATGATGCCGATAACGATCAGATAGATGGCAACGACGTAATTGAGCAGACGCGGCACGAGAAGAATGAGAATTCCAGCGACCAAAGCGATGAGTGGGTTAAGTAGCACTGGATCCATGGCCGGCATCGTTCCTCCTCCGTTCGGTCGGGCCAGTCGCCCGATTCGTCTTATAGACGAGCCGGAGCATAGGCGATCCACGAGAACTTGTCCTGGACTGAAAGGTGCAGTTGAAAACTTGAGCCGGAACACGAAATCTAATATGTCTCCGCCACCTTCAATCTTGTTTTAAAAATCATATATCCCGTCTTGGACTTGCCGCTTTTCACGGCAAGGGATAACCGGCCAGGCTTCAGGGGGCCCGGCTAGGCATTGCGGCGGAGGGGGCGAATACCGGCATGACTGTCGACGATCCTGCCTTTTGGCTTGCCGTCCTGCAAATCATCTGGATCGACATTCTGTTGTCAGGCGACAACGCCGTCGTCATTGCGCTCGCCTGCCGCAAGCTCCCGCCGCACCAGCGTAAATGGGGCATCATTCTCGGCACGGGCGTGGCCATCGGCTTGCGCGTGATCTTCGCCGGCGTGATCACCACACTGATGACCGTGCCCTATGTGAAGCTGGTCGGCGGGTTGCTCCTGTTATGGATCGCCATCAAGTTGCTCGCGCCGGACGAAGAAGGCAATGGGAGCGCGCGCGGCCAGATCGAGCCGGTCAACAATCTGTGGCACGCCATCAAGATCATCGCCATCGCCGATGCGGTGATGAGCCTCGACAACGTCCTCGCCATCGCCGCAGTGGCGGAGAGATTCGAAGCCCCGCACAATTTTGTCCTACTGGTCTTCGGCCTCGCCGTCAGCATCCCGCTGATCATGGTTGGCGCGGCCCTCGTCATCGGCCTGACGGAGCGCTTCCCCATCGTGGTGTGGGCTGGCGCCGCCCTGCTTGGCTGGATCGCCGGTGAGATTATCGCCAAGGACAAGCTGATCGCCGACCACCTCGACCCTTCGACGTTGCACACGGTCTCGCTGGGGGCTGCGGCATTCGGCGCCCTGTTCGTTGTAGCCGCGGGGCTGGTGCGACGACGATGGCTCAGGCGTGCGCCGGATCAAGTCTAGCGGGGGACGGCCGAACCGCTTTTCGGGAGTCCGTTTCTGGATTTGGCGCGACCACGTTTGGCGATCCCGGGTTGGCCGTCACCGGACTGATCGGCCGCTCGTGCCCTTCCGGGCCGCCCGCGACATGGTCGGCAACGAAAGCGCCCCGCTGGCCTATCGGTTTCTCCTTGCCATCCGTGGTGTCCTGCGCCGTTTGCAGTTCGAGCTCGGCATTGATCTCGGCGCCGAGCAGCACGATGTAAAAGGTAATGTAGAGCCAGAACATCAGCACGATGACCGCGCCGAGCGAGCCGTAGAACTTGTCGTAATTGGCGAAGTTCGCCACGTAGAGCGAGAAACCGGCCGAGGCCAGGAGCCACATGATAGTGGCGAACAGCGAGCCTGCGGTGACCCAGCGCCATTTGGCCGTGTGGCGGCTCGGGCCGTAGCGATAAAGACAGGCAAGCAGGAAAAGCACCATGAGCGCCAAGACCGGCCAGCGCACCAGCACGATGAAGCGGTCGTAGTCCGTCGTGTAGCCGGCAAAGGCGAAGACAATGGGAACATAGACCACTGCCAGCAGCGTCACCACGCCGCCGACAATGCCCGCCAAGGCAAAAAGAAACGTGCTGAGATAGAAGCGAAAGAAGCTCCGCTGCTCGGGCTCCTCATAGGCGACATTGAGGGCCGAGAACATGGCCTGGACCAACAGCGTGACACTCCATAGCGCCAGGCCGAGACTGACGACAAGGCTCCAGCCGAGCGCGTGGCCCGAGGCATCGGCAATGCGGGTGGTCTGATCGACCACCATGTCGAATGCGTCGGGCGGTAGCACTAAAGAGAGCATGCTGAATTGCGCCGTGACAGCGGCGGGGTCAGCGGTGAGTCCGTAGGACGCGATCAGCGCCGAGAGCGCCGGAAAGATGGCGAACAGCGCATAGAAGGCGCAGCCCGCGGCGATCACCGAGAGATTGTCGCGGCCGCTCTCGGTCCACACCCGCTGCGCCACCTGCCACCAGCCCTTGAGCGGGATGTGGGACGGGTGCATGGCGTTGCGGCCGTATGGGTCGGGTCTCGGACTCATGGCCCTATGAAGGGACGCTGAGAGACCTTATGACAAGCGCATAATTGCGCTGCGGCGGCAGTTCCGAACAGGAGGGGTGGCCGAGCGGTGGTGATTGGAACACGCGGGCTGTGGCCTAACTCCCCACGGCTCGGCAACGTAACTCAAACTGGAGCTAGCGAGTTCAAGAGCGAGATCACCACAACCGGACAGGCGATTTTGAAGCTATCAGTCTTGAAATCAGCTTCCATGTCGCCCTCGTCGTTCTCATATTCGAGCGCAAGTGCAACCTCAAGCATGACGGCCTTGCTCGGTGGAACGGCAAACATCGTCGCGTTGAGACTTGCGCCCGACGAGATGGAGGTTCCGTTCGTGTCACCAAACGTCATGATAAAACTGATTGCCCTGGTGGTCCCCAGAAATTCGCTTGCATAGGTGCTGGCTAAAGCACTGGACCCGCTGAGCCACATATTGAGCTGCGCCGTGGCCTTTACGGAACTGGTGTTTACCCCGAACGTCCAGGGGGCGTTCGATTTGAGGTAACCGTTCGCCGACATGAAAGTGGCGACATTGATCAAAGCATAGTCTTGGAAAGGATTGGTCCAGTAAAAGTAGAAGCCTACTCTTTGGGTGCCACGGTACCGAGATGTCGAAAATTTGAATCTCGCCCAACTGTCAAATGGTCTGACCTGCACTTTATAGAGATCCAGGAGTGGCGTCGTCCAGATGAGGTATGGCGTGTCCAGGGTGAAGGTTGGATACGGGAAGAAATCATTTCGCGAGGCGAGCTCCGCTAATGCCTTGCTCTGTTCGAAAATGCCCGAATGTGGTGTGTCCCTCAGCTTGGGTGCACGCCGAAGTGCCTCCGCCTTGTCCTTTGCGACCATTCGCTCTCGTTCGACGCCGCGTTGTCGCTGCAGCGCTTCGAACTTTTTCATGTCTAATCCGGATTCCCTGAGGAAATCAGAGACCATCTTTTCCGACGCACGGCGGCTCTTTTGCATCTTGGCACGCTGTGCGGCATCCGGTCGAAACCCGGCCCTCTGGGCTTCCATTGCACGGATCGCCTTCTTGACTTCGGCCTTGGAAATCATCTTCATCCTGCCCTCCCTGTGCCGCTCTAACGGCAAGTTTAGCAGATTTGGCTTGTTGGTCTTGCCTAGCGCTGGGCCCCACCTCGTGGCCAAGCTGCCGCCAAGGGGACCGACGCGGCAGCGGCAAAGGCAATCGCGGGCACACTAGGAACGCCCAGCGTACAGTGATATTGCCTCGCCGGTTGCAATCGGGTTGCGATTCTCGGTTTGTTGCCAATCGCGCTGCGACTAACCATTTGAGTTTATTACCAGGAGGGGTGGCCGAGCGGTTGAAGGCACCGGTCTTGAAAACCGGCAGGCGCGCAAGCGTCTCGAGGGTTCGAATCCCTCCCCCTCCGCCACCCACGCTACCCAAAGCCCAGCGGTCACTGGCGCGTCATCCGCCGACTGCTTTCTGACGGGCTTCGCGGGTGCTATCGAAGATGTGCTTCACCGGTCCGAGCGCCTGGACAAACTCAAGCTGCTCGCCCTCGGAGCCCTTGCAATAAATCAGCCTCCATCCGTTTGACTGGCCTTCGGTGATACCATTGCTGTTCGCCTCGATCGGCGTTGCGAGCCGTTCTTGCTCGGTCGTCACCGTGACGACGCGGTTGGCTCTAACCTGCGTCATTCCACGTCGCGCCGCTTCCGCTTCGAGATCGGCGATGAACTTGTTGAAATCGACATCGTCGCGGATGTGAAAGCAGATGTGCATCATGCGCGGAAAGGCGGGGCTCATATGGTCGAGCGGCTCGGCGAAGGCGGCGCCGCTGCCGGCGGGTTGGTCGGCGTCACGGTATTGCAACAACTCGATCACGACATTGTCGAACTGGATGAAGCGAACGTCCAAGCGCTGCGCGCCGCCTCTTAGGTCCGGGATGCCCATTGTGCGCGGATTGACCTGACGCGCGCGCGCCTCGATCTCCTGATCCGTTAGCAGCGTATTGTGGATGCGCTCACCGTAGAAGTCGCCGTCACGCATCACCTCGGTTCCTCCGAGAACTTCGGTATAGAATTCGAACGCGCGGTCCATGTTTTGTACTGTGAGGCCAAAATGCTGCACGCCCTGCAGCCGCGCGCCGAGCGGCCCGTTGTTGCTCGCCGCCGTGCTGGTCCGAGGCACACTTTGCGCGGCGGCCCGCGTAGCGGCTGCCGACGCCGCCAAGCCGCCAATTATGGCGATCCCGGCGGCGCGAAGGACGACCCGCCGTTGCAAATCTGTTTCATCCCGATCTCGGTGGTCGCTCACGTTGTGCCTCCATGAATAAAGCGTGCTGTCAGCGCCGGATGCGTCGATGACGGTTACACGCTTTTTCTTCGGCCGCCATGATAGACAGGCACCGGATTACCGGTATGTGGGCCCGCTGAAGCGGTCAGCGAAGGCCACCGTGGGCGAAGCTCAGCTCTTGCTCCTTCGTTTCGTCGGTAACGACGTTGAACGCCACGAGCTGATGGGGACCGAACGAAGTGACCAGGGCCACGTCGGTGGCATCGCGTCCATGGGCGATGAGGATGCGGCCGATGCGCGGCACGTTATGGCGCGCGTCGAAGGCGTACCAGCGACCGCCGAGATAGGCCTCGAACCAGGCACTGAAATCCATCGGCAAGTCTTCGGGTGGCACGCCGATATCGCCGAGATAGCCGGTGCAATAACGCGCCGGAATGTTCATGCAGCGGCAGAGTGTGATGGCAAGATGGGCGAAATCCCGGCAGACGCCCCGCCTCTCCGTGAAGGTATCGAAAGCGGTCCTTGCCGGGCTGGCGTGCGCATAGCCGAATTCGATCGTGTCATGCACGAAATCGCAGATCGCCTGCACCAAGGCACCACCCTTGGGATGATTGCCGAACTTGGCCCAGGCGAAATCAGACAGGCGGTCGGTCTCGCAATAGCGGCTGCCGAGCAGATAGACGAGCGTCTCTACCGGCAAGTTGTCGAGCGAGTGATGCGCGGCCGGCGGCGCGATCGCGTCGGGCCGGCCGCTGTCCTCTATGAGGAAATCGCTGCTAATGGTCATCAGCCCCGCGGGCGCGCGGATCACATGGCAGATATTGCTGAAGACGTCGCTATATTCCCTGACCGGCACCTTGGGATGCAGGCGCAATTGGTCGGGCGTGATGAGATCGGCGCGCCGCGTTGGATGCACGCTCATGGTGAGAATCATGGGCGTGGGCTGCGGGCACTCATACGAGATCTCGTAACCTGCCCGAATTTTCATCGTCACCCTCCCGGCCCGGCCATTCCTTAGGCAGAGCCAAGCCCGGCGTGCGATATGCCCGCCGCATCAGGAGTTTAGAGCAACGTCCGTGCCAAAGCAGCAGACTGGGTGTCTTGGGGGATTGCCGCGAGCGACCCGAAGCGGCCGTCCCTACCGGAATGACTGCGCGTAAACTGCCGTCAGCTTGGCGGCGGAAAACGTCCATGCCGGTCTCAAGCGACGTGGTCTCGCGATTTGCGGCTATGCGTCTTGAGGATCGTCCTTAGGCGTATTGGCGTTTGCCGCCTGCATCGGCAGTCGGGGACCCCCCACGAGCCAGGATACGGCTTCCGGCGTCGGAGGGGCGCTGGAGCGTTGCTCGGGCGCGGCACGGCGGCCAAGCGCCACCTGAGATACCTTGCCCGCCCAGGCTTGCGGCCGGGTCAGTTCCGCCGGCAGCAGGGTGAAACTGTTGCCCACGGCCTCTTCGATCTGGCTTTGCGTGAGATTGCGCGCCTCCTTCAGGCGCGCGCCGCTGAGATCGGCATTGGAGAGATTGGCACCGGCGAAATCGACGCGGTCGAGAACTGCCTCGCTCAAATTGGCGCGGGCGAGATTGGCGCCGTTGAGCCGCGCATCGCTGAGATCGGCATCAGATAGGTCGGCCGCCTCCAGGATCGCCGCGGTCAGGGTGGCAAAGCGCAGAGAGGCGTGGTTGAGCTCCGCGCCGGCCAGATTGATGGGGCCGCCGTTGATCGGTCCCATTTGCCGCTCGCCGACGCTGAGAGCGATGCCGGTGAGGTCGGGCACGAGGGACGGATTTCGTGCGCGCCACTCGTTCCACGAGCGCGGTCCGCGGCGCAAAATGTCGAGATGCTCAGAGATAGCTGACCAGGCCCCGTAAGTCGCGAAAGCTAACGCAAGACACGAACGACACGATACGTACGGAATCGTTCAGTAAGCTTATGCAACTGCGCCGCGCGCGGCAAGCGCCGGGCGGGCTGTATTTGTGGACGGCGCTTGCCGCGCCTCGTTCCGGCATGAGGACCAACAAAAAAGCAAAGAGCCGCTCGGTGAGCGGCTCTCGGCAAATCTCGTGATGATCTCGCATGCGTCAGCGAGCAACAAAGAAGAATTCAGTTGTGCTACCCGCCAATACGCGCTGTGCCCGAGCGGCCGTCATTACGGACCCACTGCACATGCGCACCCTTTTGCGTGAGCTTGTAGCAATAGGACTTGCCGTTCATCCAGCTGTTCCATTGCTGGCACAGCTGGCCGTCCGAGACCCACCATTTGCCCGTGTCTGAAGAGCCGTCGCCGCGGGAAAAACTCGCGGCCATGGTGCTCATCTTGCCGGACATCCGGCCGTTGGCGGCGTAGCGGATGGGCAGCTCGAAACCCGAGACGTTGAGAAAGACAGTCTTGCCGCTGATCGTCTTGCGCAACCCGTCGCCGTCAAGCGAGCCGTCCTCGGCAAGAGACCCGGTCACTGGCAAAGCAAGCGAGGCCGCAAGTACAAATGCTCCAATCTTCATCACTTCCCCTTCGTCTTGTATCTGACATGAGAGTACGCCCACAGCGTCGCTTAAATTTGGTCAATTTTTGACTAACCTGAGGGGATTGCGTGACAAAGTTAAGGTGTTAACCAAACCACGCTCAGGATTTGGTGCCACGCTTGCTCGTCCGCGCCGCCTTGTCGCGGCGCTTATTGCGCATCATCAGCACGTTGATCGCCTCCACCGCGGCGGAAAATGCCATGGCGAAATAGATGTAGCCGCGCGGAATGTGGAAGTGGAAAGCATCCGCCACCAGCGCGGCGCCGATCAGCAGCAGGAAGGAGAGGGCCAGCATCTTGGTGGTCGGATAGCGTTCGATGAATGCGGCCACCGGCTCGGAGGCCAGATACATGACGATGATGGCGACGATCACGGCGGCGATCATAACCTCGATATGATCGGCCATGCCCACGGCGGTGATGATCGAATCGACGGAGAACACGAGATCGATCA
>DATMDY010000020.1:0-2169 GCA_035557335.1 Methyloceanibacter sp. | reverse complement strand
TCTCCTATACGCGCGCCAAGCTCAATGCGGACATCACCGTCGCCATGGGTGGGCGCGTGGCCGAGGAGCTCGTGTTCGGCCATGACAAGGTGACTTCGGGCGCCGCCGCCGACATCAAGATGGCGACGCAGCTCGCCCGCGCCATGGTCACGCAATACGGCATGTCGGACAAGCTCGGGCCGCTCGCCTACGGCGACAACGAGGAAGAGGTGTTCCTCGGCCATTCCATCGCGCGGCAGCAGAACCTCTCCGACGAGACCCAGACCAGGGTCGATGAGGAGATTCATCGTATCGTCGATGAGGGCTTCGAGCACGCGCGCAAGATCCTGTCGGAGAATATCGACGATTTGCATACGGTGGCGCGCGGGCTGCTCGAATACGAGACCCTGTCGGGCGAGGAGATCAAGGACCTGATCAAGGGCAAGCCTCCGGTGCGCGAATTCGTCGCCGAGGTCGCGCCGCGGCCCGGTCCCGCTTCGGCCGTGCCGGCGACGGGACGCGGTAAGAAGAAGCCACGCACCGCGCCCGATACCGGCGGCATGGAGCCCCAGCCCTCGACTTAGGTCTTCGGGGACATTCTCAATTCACATCGTCATGGCCGGGCTTGTCCCGGCCATCCACGTTTGTGCTAAGGCTCGTGCATGGCTAAGGCGAAGCTCTATCTCAGGCCCATCGGGTTCCTCTACGGCCCGGCCGCCGAGGCGGCGGTCGCCGATCGGCTCGCTTTGCCTTTGGCGGGCGGATCGATCGCCTTTACCGCCGCGGTGCTGATCGAAGGGACACCGCGGAACAGCAATAGGCGGCTTCTCACCGCGCGGACGCTGGCGGAGTCGCGCGACGCCGAACTCAAAGCGCTGCTCAAGCGTGTGACGGCGCCGCGCTCCCCCTTTGCCGGCCTCGGCTTGGAGCGGCCGGTGCTGATGGGCATCGTCAACGTCACGCCGGATTCGTTTTCCGACGGCGGTCTTTACGACACCACGGAAGAGGCGATTGCGCGTGCCGCGGAGTTGACTGCTGCCGGCGCGGACATCGTCGATATCGGCGGGGAATCGACACGGCCGGGTTCCGATGCCGTCAATGAGGCGGAAGAGGCGGCCCGCATTCTTCCTGTCATTGGCGGGCTCGCAGGATTGAAGGCCGTCATCTCGATCGACACCCGCAAGGCCTCCGTGGCGCGCGCCGCCGCCAGGGATGGGGCCCGGATCCTTAATGACGTCTCGGCGCTGACCTACGATCCGGCGTCGCTCGCCGTGGCGGTGGAAGAGGACTTAAGCCTCGTGCTGATGCATGCGCAAGGCGAGCCCAAGACCATGCAGGACAATCCCCGCTACGACGACGTGGCGCTCGAGGTGTTCGACTATCTTCAGGCGCGCATCGAAGCGGCGGAAGCGGCGGGCATAGACCGTGCCCGCATCGCCGCCGATCCCGGCCTCGGCTTCGGCAAGACGCTCGCCCACAATCTCGCGCTGCTCGCCAATCTCAGCCTGTTCCACGGCCTCGGTGCGCCGCTTCTGGTCGGCGCCTCGCGCAAGCGCTTCATCGGCGGCCTCGGCCAGGAAAAGGACCCACGCGCCCGCGAGCCCGGCTCCCACGCCGCGGCCATCGCCGCCGCGGCGCAAGGGGCGCAGATCATCAGGGTGCATGACGTGGCCGGCGCCCGCCAGGCCCTCGGCGTGTGGCGCGCCGCCACATTCGGGACTGAAAATTAAGGAAAAAATCGTGTCGGTGCGCCTCTTGAGTGTAATTTTTGCTTACATTTATTGAACTGGGCTAGACTTGCCGGAGTAGCATAATCCTTGGGCGGTGCCTGCTAGACCCCGAGTAAGGGTAGGCACCGGTCGGCTCCCATGCGGAGGCCGGCACCGATCGAGGGATTGGACGGGGGGAAGCGACCGTCATGACGCGCAAATATTTTGGCACGGATGGCATCCGTGGCAGCGCCAACGCCTTTCCGATGACTTCGGAGGTGGCGATGAGAGTCGGCATGGCCGCCGGCAAGCTGTTCACCAATGGCTCCTACCGCCATCGCGTGGTGATCGGCAAGGACACGCGCCTCTCCGGCTACATGATCGAGTCGGCGCTCGTTTCCGGTTTCACCGCCGTGGGCATGGACGTGTTCCAGCTCGGCCCGATGCCGACGCCGGCCGTCGCCATGCTGACCCGCTCGCT
>DATMDY010000019.1:0-21868 GCA_035557335.1 Methyloceanibacter sp. | reverse complement strand
GAAGGCCGGCAACTCGCCGCCAATATCGTCGCTAAGCTCAACGGCACGGAAATGAAGCCCTTCGCCTACACCTCGAAGGGCTCGCTCGCCTCGCTAGGCATGAGCAAGGCCGTGGCTGACGTCTACGGCTTCAAGCTTTCTGGCACGCTCGCTTGGCTGCTCTGGCGCGGCTTCTATCTGTCCTTCCTGCCTGGCTTCGCCGCCAAGCTTCGCGTGGGCGTGACTTGGCTGTTGAACAGCGTCATGCCGCCCAACATAGTGCAGGTCCAATCGGCCGCGCCGGCGACCCGCTACGTCCATTACCGCAAGGGCGACCGGGTGTTCGAGCCGGGCATGCTGATTGACGGCTTCTACACGGTGATCCGGGGCGCCTTCAGGCTCACCATCGACAATCCAGAGTCGGGCGAGCATTTCGAGAAGGTGTTCGGCCCCGGCGAACATTTCGGCGAGCGCGTGCTGCTGCGCTCGGCGCTCCGCACCGGCCTGGTCGTGGCGCTCGAGGATGGGCTGCTGCTGTTCATCAACCAGAAGGACTTCACCCGCTTCGCCCGCGCCTTCCCCTTCCTCGACAATTATTTCAAGGACTATATCGAGCGGACCTTCGGCGGGGCCGACAAGTCCTTCGCGCCCGGCAGCACCAATTCCAAGACCGAGCTCGAAACTCTGCCCTGACCGGCCACGTCACTCGTCGCGCAGCTCAATTCTTTTTGTCAGCCCCAAGGGATCGAACAGCTCGGGATCCTGCGGCGTGCAGGCCTCGTCGATGGCGCCGCTCGTTGCCGCCGCCTCGCACCTTATGGCCGCTTCGGCCGATGTCTCCTTCTGCGCTGTGAGAAAGGCTTCGTACAGTGTCGGCGGCTTTGACCGGATGGCCGCCAGGAGATTGCGGGTGAAGGCAGCGGAGGTGAGGTCGGCGAAAGCAATCTCGTGAGCGCGTGACGAGGCGATCAGCGCGATCTCCTTGCTCGCGAACCGGGCTGGTTTGGGTGCGATTTCGTCGTCTGCACCCGAGGCATTGCAGGTGTCGAGAATGACCAAGATGTCCTTGGCAGGTAGTTCATCGATGAGCCCGGAAAGCTCGGAGCCTGTCATCCACATGCCAGAGTGGACCGCATGAATTGCAGCGAACGGAGAGGAAGCCGACCAGAGAATCAGAGCTTCCTCGGTCTCGTCCCCGCCATCGCTTCTCGCCGGCACGAGCATGCCATGTCCGATATAGTAGACGATCAGGGTCGAACCCCGTGGCAACGAGTCCTTGAGTTTGGCAAAGGCCGCGCGGACCGCCGGCGCCGTCGCGTTTTCATCGACGAGGGTCGTGATGTGGTCCGCCGAGACGCCCATCACCTCCTTGGCGGTATCGAGGAATTTTACGATGTCCGGTGCGCATATTTTGATCTTGGGACGCCACGGGAGGCACGACGCGACGGCAAGAACATAGATCGAGGCAGGATCGATAGGATTTGCCACCTCGGCGGCCAGGGGCGGGGGTGGAGCAAAGGACAGAACCGCAGCTAGCGCGAGAGGCGCCAAGCGGCACCTCACCCAGCCCAAAGCCTCCACAGCTACTTTTCCTGTTGCGTGGCAGCAGCAGGCACAGCGCTCGTGCAGGCATCGAGCGTGGTGAAGGTCTTGCCACTGATCTTGCCGCAGTCCGCCTCCGTCTGCGCGATGACGCAAACATCCTGGATTCGGCAAAACGTTCCAAGCGGCAAGTCGCCTGGCCCCATCTCTACGGGGATGCTGATGTTCGGCGCGGGCGTCGATAGCATCAGGACGGCAAACATAGCTTCGATCATGGGGAAACCTCCCTTCGGTGCCACAATTTACATAGCAGGAGACGCAGTGGAAAGACGTACCGAGCTGCTGACGAGGATGCCCCGGCCACCTATATTTCACCCATCATGGCAACCCCAAAAGCTAAGGCCGAGGCCGCCGGCAAAGCGGTCGCGCGAGGAGACCACGTCTATCTGGTCGACGGCTCGGGTTACATCTTCCGCGCCTATCATGCGCTGCCGCCGCTGACGCGCCCCTCCGACGGGCTGCCCGTGGGCGCGGTGCACGGCTTTTGCGGCATGCTGTGGAAGCTGCTGCGCGAGACCGGAGAACTGGCCCCGCCGACCCATATGGCGGTGGTCTTCGACTATTCGGCCAAGACCTTCCGGAACGATCTGTTCGAAGGCTACAAGGCCAACCGGACCGAGCCGCCGGGCGACCTCATCCCGCAATTCCCGCTGGTGCGCGACGCGGTGCGCGCCTTCAACGTCGCCTGTATCGAGCTAGAAGGCTACGAGGCCGACGACATCATCGCTACCTACGCCTTCGAAGCGTACGATGCCGGCGCCGAGGTGACCATCGTCTCCTCCGACAAAGACCTGATGCAGATCGTCCGCCCCGGCATCCGCATGTACGACACCATGAAGAACAAGGTGATTGGCGAGGCGGAAGTTCTGGAGCGCTTCGGCGTGCCGCCGGAAAAGGTGGTCGAGGTGCAGGCACTGATTGGCGATTCGTCCGACAATGTGCCGGGCGTGCCGGGGATCGGGGTGAAGACCGCCGCCATGCTCATCAACGAGTTCGGCGATCTGGAGACGCTGCTTTCCCGCGCCTCGGAGATCAAGCAGGACAAGCGGCGCGAGAATTTGATCTATTTCGCCGACCAGGCGCGCCTGTCGAAGACCCTGGTCATTCTCGATGCCCATGTGCCGCTCGACGTGTCCTTGGCCTCGACCGCGGTGCGTCCGCCGGAGACGGAAGCGCTCACCGCCTTCATGCGGAAGCTCGAATTCAGCACGCTGCTCAAGCGCGTGGCCGAAGGCTTGGGAGCCGATCTGTTCGAAGGCGTCACGCCGTCGCCGGCGCCGAAGAAAAAGAAGGACGACTACGACCATCCCTTGCGCCGCTCGCCGCGCGGCGAGGCTGGCCCACCCAAGGAGCACAAGGTCGTGGGCGGCTCGCCGGCAGAGCTCGCGATAGAGCGCGCGAGCAAGCTCGAAGGCGTGCCGCTCGACCGCGCGAATTACGAAACGGTGACCGAGGCCGGGAGGCTCGCCGATCTGCTGGAGGCCGCGCGCTTCCAGGGTCATTTCTCTTTCAGGGTCAAGCTTTCCTCGTTCGATCCCATGCAAGGCGAGCTGGTTGGCGTGGCGCTGGCGCTGGTGCCGGGACACGCGGCCTATGTGCCTCTCGGCCATCGTGCCGGTGACGGACTGGACCTCGCAGGCGGCGAGGCCATCGCGCAAATGAACATGCGCGAGGCCCTCGATCTGCTGAAGCCCGTGCTGGAAGACGAAGCCGTGCTCAAGATCGTGCAGAACGCCAAATTCGACATGGTGGCGCTGGCGCGCTACGGCATCACGCTCGTGGCAGTCGACGATCCCTGCCTCATGTCCTACGCGCTCGACGCGGGCCGCGCCGAGCATCTCCCCGAGGAGCTGGCCTCCAGCCTGCTCGGCCATACCTGCCTCACCGACAAGGAGATCCTGGGGTCGGGCCGCGCTGCGGTCGGCTTCGACCAGGTGAGCGTGGCGCGCGCCACCGAATATGCCGGCGAGGAGACCGATATCGGCTTGCGGCTTTGGCTCATTCTCAAGCCGCGCTTGGCGGCCGAGTCCGTTACCACGGTCTATGAGACGCTCGAGCGGCCGATCGCGCCGGTGCTCGCCGAGATGGAGCGGGCCGGCGTCAAGGTCGAGCGCACGACGCTCGCCAGCCTCTCAGGGTCTTTCGCTCAGACCATCGCCCGGCTCGAAGACGAGATCAGGGAGTTGGCTGGCGAGGATTTCAATATCGGCTCGCCCAAGCAGCTCGGCGAAATATTATTCGACAAGATGAGCCTGCCCGGCGGCAGGCGCACCAAGACCGGCGCCTGGAGCACCGATGCGGCGGCCCTCGAAGAGCTGGCGGCCGAGGGCCACGATCTGCCGCGTAAGGTGCTTGACTGGCGCCTGCTCGCCAAGCTCAAGAGCACCTATACCGACGCGCTGCCCGCTTACATCCATCCCGAGACCGGCCGCGTACATACCTCCTATCAGCTGGCCTCGACCACCACCGGCCGTCTCGCCTCGACCGAGCCGAACCTTCAGAACATCCCGGTGCGCACGGCGGAAGGCCGCTCGATCCGCAAGGCCTTCGTGGCCGAGAAAGGCAAGAAGCTGATCTCGGCCGACTACAGCCAGATCGAGCTTCGCGTGCTCGCGCATATGGCCGACACCCCGACCTTGCGTCAGGCTTTCGCCGACGGGCTCGACATTCACGCCATGACCGCGAGCGAGATGTTCGGCGTGCCGATCGCAGGCATGGACCCCAATATCAGGCGCCGAGCCAAGGCCATCAATTTCGGCATCATCTACGGCATCTCCTCTGTCGGGCTCGCGGCGCAGCTCGGCATCGGCAGGAGCGAAGCCGGCGCCTACATCAAGACCTATTTCGAGCGCTTCCCGGGCATCCGCGACTATATGGAGGCGATGAAGGCGGAGGCGCGCCGCCAGGGCTACGTCAAGACGCTGTTCGGGCGGAAGGTGCATTACCCCGAGATCAACACCAAGAACCCGTCGCTGCGCGGCAATTACGAACGCGCCGCCATCAACGCGCCGATCCAGGGGAGCGCGGCCGACATCATCCGCCGCGCCATGGTTCGCATGGTGCCGGCGCTGGCCGAAGCGGGGCTCAGCGCGCGCATGCTGCTCCAGGTGCATGACGAGCTGGTGTTCGAGGCGCCGGAGGATGAGGTCGACAAGACCATGGAGGTGGCGCAGGCGGTGATGGAGAAGGCGCCCGAGCCCGCGTTGAAGCTCAAAGTGCCGCTGAAGGTCGACGCCCGCTCAGGCGACAACTGGGAAGCCGCACATTAGGCGCCCCTCATCCAAGAGACAGCTCGAATGGAGATCCCTCAGGTAATTCTAACGAGGGATGGGCGCCAGGTTTTAAACGTTGTCGACATGTTCCCTCTGCCCGCAGGCGACGTGTACGGCAACCTCTTGCCGAAACTCGCTGCAATTCACGAGCGTATTTTCGAAGCTAACCGTCAACTTGTGCAGGCGTTTCAGACATGGGAGCGAGCCCACCAGGGTGTGATCTCCACGATGCTCAACGTCATCTTTTTGGGGTCGAATACGTGATCTTCCACTTGCGTCGTGCGGCAGACGAAATGATAGGCCTTCGTGCCGTGGTCTCTCATTATCAACAGACTGGTGAATGGCCTCGCGCAGTTAATCCAGATAGCGTGGGTGGGTTGCTGGGTAGGGAAGACTTATGTGCACTACCCGTTTATCGCGATCACATAGAGTTACTTCGTCGGTTGAACGACTTACACAATGCCCAAAAGCATTCGTTCTTGAACACTGACACGACGATGATTGGTCGCGACGAACCCACTGCCAATGCAATCCACCGTAGAGGCAATCGTGCCGACGCCCAACTGGAGGTTTATAGTGTTTCGTTGAAAGCCCTAGCTGAGGCTTTTCAAGCCTTCGCGCTTTCCGCCCTTGCAGAGCTGCGAGAGATTTCGCTTCGCATTCAAGATCGCCAAGCTGGACCTCAGAATGATGGACCAGCCTAGCCCTTCCGGGGCGTGACCACGGCGATGATGTTGGTCTGCACCACGCCCTCGACCTTGGCGATCTTGTTGAGGATCGCCTTGTCGCCGTCGGTGGAATCCTTGCAGTCGAGCTGTGCGACCAGCTTCTCGTCGGACAGCACCACCACATTGGCGAACTTGCAGTTATCCAATGACAGCGCCTTGAGCGTGTCGACGGCCTCGATTGCATTGGCCGAGCCGAGCAATTCAATGAAGAGATAGATATTCACCATGTGGTTTGGCTCCTTGGGGTTTCCTCGGTGAGAACGTGCAGCGATTGTTATGATTGCGTCCGTGTGAACATAACGCAGGAAGCGACGATCGCTCCGCTTGGGTGTGTGCCCGGCTGCGTATAGCAAAGCTCGAGCCGGTCAGGCCCGTGGCTCCTGAAGTGATAGAACCCGGACGCGTTGGCGCCGTAGCCGAACACGTGGCTTGAGGAGAACACGGCCGCAAAGGGTTGGCTGGTGACCGCGCTACTGTTCTTGCCCCAGAAGCGGCGTCCCTCCTGGCCCTCGACGGTCATGGTGAACTCAACCTCGCGCAAGCGCGCTTTGTCCGCCGAGGCTGCGCTGTCGGGGTGATGGGGCGACGAGCCGAACACCACCGTCTCCGAAGTCCCTTTCCATTCGCCGACGACATCGGGAATTTCCGGCGGGGTGGCGGCGCTGGCGACCTTGTCGATGATCAGGCCGAGGCCAGCGAGGCCTGCCAGCGTCAGAGCCATGAGCGTCGGAATGCGCATGTTCACCTCCTTAGTTTCTTTCCCGGGGTAGAGCATAGATGCGCTAGGCTGGCCCGTCATGCCCCTTACGGAGGTCCGCTTGTTCCAATATCTCAAGACGCCGGCCGTATTTCTCTTGTTTCTGTTAAGTGCGCCAGCGCTCTTGCTCGCGCTGCCCGCGCCCATGGACAACGCGGAGCTGATGGAGAAAAGCGATCTCGTGGCGCTGGTCCGCGTGCTGTCGGTCGGCTGCACCAGCGTGACCAAGGACGAGCAATCCGGCGAGGAGCTGCCGGGTTATCTCGCCACGCTGCAAGTCCTCGAGGTGAAGAAGGGCGACGTGAAGCCCGGAGACGAGGTGCTGGTGACCTGGCGCGCCATTCCGACCGGCATCATCGGACCGTGGGTCGTCTATTATTACCCGGGCGAGGAGGTCTGGACGCACCTCACCAAGCGCAGCGGCGGCGTGACCTACGCCTCGACTTGGTGGAACGCCAGGGGTGAGCCGGTGAAGCCCGCGCAGATCACCAAGCTCCCCACCAAAGTCGGTGAGTCGGTGACCATCACATCCAGCCTAAAGAATAATCGTCATTCCGGCGCAAGCCGGAATCCAGAGCGTCAGACTCGGAGTGCGCTATTCTGGATACCGGCTTCCGCCGGTATGACGGAGCTAAGCGGAGAGGCCGTCGAGCCAGGCGTTGAACAGGCGCTTGCCGGCAACGTTGGCGGCGGGCGCGAGCCGCGCAGTCTCGGCGCGCATCGCCCCGAGATCGACCTTGGAGCTGGCAAGCTCGCCGGTATGGCCGATCAGCCAGCGCTCGAGATCCCGCGCCGGCAGCTCGACATGGAATTGCAGCGCCAGCACATTCGGCCCATAGGCGAAGGCTTGGTTCGGCGTGATGTCGGTCGAGGCGAGCCGCGTGGCGCCGGCCGGCAGATCGAACGTGTCGCCATGCCAATTCAAGATATGCACGCCTTCGAGCACGCCGAGCGGAGAAGCCTTGCCCTCCTCGGTCAGCGTGAGCTGATCCCAGCCAAGCTCCTTCTGCTTTCCGGGATAGACGCGTGCGGCGAGCACCGCGGCCAGCGCCTGGCAGCCGAGGCAGATGCCGGCCACTGGCGTGCCCTGCTTCACCGCAGCCTCGATGGTGGCAAGCTCGTTCTTGAGAAACGGATAGCGCTCGATCTCGTAGATACCGATCGGCCCGCCGAGCACGAGCAGGAGGTCGGCGTCCTTAGCCGGCGCGAGATCGTCGATGCCGGCTTCAAGATAACGAAGCCCGATGCCGCGCTCGGCCAGCACATCTCCCAGAATGCCGGCGTCCTCGAAAGAGACGTGACGTATGGCGACTGCGTTCTGCATGGCGTCCCCCACCTGCTTCGGCCGAGACCGTATCTTGTCGCATCTTGCGCCGGATGCCCTCACCCTACTTGGCAATTAGCGACGCTCGATTGACCGTTTGCGACTTGCCTGGTGCTCACACGATCCTGCTGACGCCTTGACGGCGCGGATCGCCCGCGCCCACTACGCCACCGTCTGCGTGACGGCGCGCGGCATGCACGCCGCCGAAGAACAGGTTCCGTTCCGGCCAGGCATGCGCAGTCTCTTCCAGTGCGAGAAGCTCGGCCTGCGCCGCTTCGGCCAGGCCCGGCTCGAAGCTTGTCCGGCCGTCGCGTTCGACATGCACGCGCGGCGCTTCCACCGCCTGCTCCAGGTCCAGCCGAAAATCGAGCAGATTGACCGCGACTTGCAGGATGGCGCTTCGGATGCGGTTCGAGCCGCCGGTGCCGAGCGCCGTCACCGAACCGTCGGACTCAAGAATGACGGTGGGCGCCATCATCGAGGAGAGGCGCACGCCTTCGCGCCACGCATCGAGGCGCCCGCTCGCCAGATCTTCCTCGCCCAGCATGTTATTGAGCATAAAGCCGAAATTGCCGACGATGAAGCCGTTGCCCTCGCCGTTGGAGAGGCTGATCGCGGCGGCGTTGCCGTCTTTGTCGATCACGCTGATATGGGTGGTGCCCCGATAGGCTTGGGGGTACCGCTCCGCGGCGCGCAGCTCCTTGGCTAGCACGCCGTTGGCCAGTCGCTCGGCAAGTCCCTCGCCATGCGCGGCGCGCGCGTCGTTGGTGGCATCCATCGCCCGCTTCAACGCCAGCGCATCGATCTCGCGTCCCTGCTCGGCAAGCGCTTGGAGATAGGCAAGACCAAAGGCGATGAGCGCGCCGCTTGCCGCAGGCGGCGGGTTGAGCGCGACGGTCGCGCCCGCATGTTTCCAGTAAAGCGGCTCGCGCCGCGCCACGCGATAGGATTTGAAATCGTCGTGGCGCAGATGCCCGCCAAGTTCTTCCGACTGGGCCACGATGGCCTTGCCCACATCGCCATCGGCGAACAGCCGCGCCCCGTCCTCGGCGAGCCACTCCAATGTCTCGGCAAGTCCCTCGTTGCGGAAGGTCTGGCCGGCCTGTAGCAGCTTGCCGCCAGGCGCGAAGATACGAGCGACGCCTTCGCTCGCGGTCAGGATCGGGGCGATCACGGTGAAGAGATAGGCCTGAAAGGCGCTCAAGGGAAAGCCGTGGCGCGCCGCGTGGACCGCCGGCTCCACCAGCCGCTTCAGCGGCAAAGTGCACAGCGCTTCGTGCAGGACGAACAGGCCCGGTACCGCGCCGGGCGTGGCGCTTGACCCGAGCCCAATATGGAATTCCTGCTTGGCCGGACCGAAATCGGCGTGGATCGGATAGAAGGAAACTTCGCGTGCGGGGCGGCGCTTCAGCGGCGTCTCGACGAAGAAGTCGAACAGCGCGGCCTTATCGCTTCCAGCGCGGCGCGCCATGAGAAAGCCGCCGCCGCCCGGTGCACAGAACACCGCTTCGGCGACAAACGCCATGAAGGCGCTGGCGAGCGCGGCGTCGAAGGCGTTGCCACCGTCTTGCAGGATTTCCGCCGCTGCAGATGCGGTCAGATCATGCCCTGCCGCAACGACGCTCTTGTTCTTTGCCATCCGCGTGGCTTAAGGCGAAGCGCCGCATGCGGCAAGGAAGACTAACCGAGCCGCTTTTCGAGAGCGGCGAGCTCTTCCTGCAAGCCCTTCGGGAGCTTGCCGCCGAAGGTCGCGTAATGCTCCTTGATGAGCGGAATTTCGGCCTTCCAGCCTTCCTTGTCGACTGTCGTCATTTCCCTCATGTCGGCCGGATCGACCTTCACGTCCTTGACGTCGATCGCCCCTTCCGCCGGCACTTTGCCGATCGGCGTATCCACCGCGTCAGCCTTGCCGTCGCAGCGCTCGAAGATCCATTTCAGCACGCGGGAATTCTCCGCATAGCCCGGCCACAGGAACTTGCCGTCGCCGTTCTTGCGGAACCAGTTCACGTAGAAAATCTTCGGCATTTTGGCGCCGCCCCTCTCACCCATCTTCAGCCAATGGGCGAAATAATCGCCCATGTGGTAGCCGCAGAAGGGGAGCATCGCCATCGGGTCGCGGCGGATATCGCCTTTCACGCCGGAGGCGGCAGCGGTCTTCTCCGACGCCATGATGGAGCCGAGGAACGTGCCGTGCTTCCAGTCGTTCGCTTCGGTGACGAGCGGCACCACGGAGGCGCGGCGGCCGCCGAACAGGATGGCATCGATCGGCACACCCTTCGGATCTTCCCATTCCGGCGCGATCACCGGACATTGCGACGCCGGCGCGGTAAAGCGCGCATTGGCATGTGCCGCGGAGCGGCCTGACTTGGGTGTCCAATTACGCCGCATCCAGTCGATGGTGTGCTCTGGCGTCGTGCCCATCTGCTCCCACCACACGTCGCCGTCGTCGGTCAGCGCGACGTTCGAATAGATGCAGTTCGCCTTCAGCGTCTTCATCGCGTTCAAGTTCGACTCGTTCGAGGTGCCAGGCGCCACACCGAAGAACCCGGTCTCGGGGTTGATGGCGTAGAGGCGTCCGTCCTCGCCGAACTTCATCCAGCAAATGTCGTCGCCGATGGTCTCTGCCTTCCAGCCGGGGACTGTCGGATTGAGCATGGCGAGATTGGTCTTGCCGCAGGCCGATGGAAAAGCGGCGGCTATAAATTTCGACTTCCCTTCCGGGTTTGTGAGCTTGAGGATCAGCATGTGCTCGGCCATCCAGCCCTCGTCGCGCGCCTTCACCGAAGCGATGCGCAGCGCGTGGCACTTCTTGCCGAGCAGCGCGTTGCCGCCATAGCCGGAGCCGTAGGACCAGATCTCGCGGGTCTCGGGGAAATGCGAGATGTATTTGGTTTCGTTGCAGGGCCAGGGCACGTCGGCGGTCGTGGGCGTGGAAAGCGGATAGCCCACGGTGTGCATGCCGCGCACGAAGTCCTCGGAATCGCCAAGCGCCTTCCACACTCTGTCGCCCACGCGGGTCATGATGTGCATGTTGGCAACGGCGTACGCAGAGTCCGTGACCATCACGCCGATGCCGGCAATCGGCGAGCCGACTGGGCCCATCGAATAGGGCACCACATACATGGTGCGGCCCTGCATGGCGCCGTCATAGAGCTTGGTGAGCGTCGCCTTCATCTCGGCGGGGTCGAACCAGTTGTTGGTCGGCCCGGCGTCGTCCTTCGACTTCGAGCAGATATAGGTCTGGTCTTCGACGCGGGCGACATCCTTGGGATCGGAGCGGACGAGAATGGAGTTGGGACGCTTCTCCGGGTTGAGCCAGATGGCCGTGCCGCCATCGACCAGAGCCTTCAGCATCGCCTGGTATTCTTCCTTGGAGCCGTCGCACCAATAAATGGCATCGGGCTTGAACAGGGTGCGGGCCTCCTCGACGAAGGCGAGCACTTTCGGATTGGCGGTCTTGGCTGCTTCAGGCGCAATCTTGGACTGAACGCTCATGCGGCATGATCCTTCGGCGAATTGGTGGATTGGGTGGCGAAAGGCCGTCCCTCACCTAGCACCGAACATGCGAGGCTTTCAAGCTAGGCCCGGCGTGCCGTGTCATTGCTGCGGCAGCCTTTTCCGGGCTTCGGCCGCCAGCCGGACCAGCTCCTGGCGGGCCTCGGCCGGCGTGGTGACCGGCACCGCGAACGCGATTCGCCGAGCCTCCTGGCCGAGGACCAGATCGCAGCCTTCGGGGTCTATGCCGGTCATGTGCCACGGCCCCGGCGGACCGCTGGCAAAGGCGGTGGCGTAAAGCGCGAGCGCGTCGGCATGGTCGTCGTTCATATGCGCGATGATGCCGGGCTCCGCTTCGAGCAGCGCCTCGGCGCCGTGGAGCGGCACCAGCAACTCGCTCGGCTCGAGGTCGAAGATGCGCCCGAAGCCACCGATGTAATGCGCGCCTTCGACCTGAAGCCGCCAAAAGACGAAGTCCGGAAAATCGGCATAAACTTGAGCCTCCTTGTGACGGCTGAGGAAACGCCGCCTGACCCTCTTGTCGCCGGCCTTCTCGGCCCTGCCCCAAACCGTCACGCGGGCGCCTTGCAGGGGATCGGCCAACGCGCCGGTGGCATCCACCAGGATCGAGGCGCGCGGGTTTTTAACGAGATTGGCGGTATGCCGCGCTAGGGTGGAAATCAGGAAGATCGGCGCGCCCGAGGGGTCGGTCGCGAGCGTGATCAGCGAGGCATAGGGATAGCCGTTGCCGTGCTCGATGGTCGCCAGCGACCCCTTGAAGCTGCGGCGCAGCAGACTGCGTGCATCGGCCGCGATCGCAGCTTTATCGGGCTTTTCGGAGGTCTTATTCACTTGCGCCATAAGGATATTTGTTGCACCACGATGATGATGGGTAGCGCGCCGCGCCCCGATGCTGCCATAATCGAGGGCAGCCCTAGAACCTTAACACCCGAACCCCTCTATCCCCCAAGGCCCCCAATGCCAACCATTGCACTTGTCGACGACGACCGGAACATCCTCACCTCCTTGCGTATGGTGCTCGAGGCGGAAGGCTATAAGACCCAGACCTATAATGACGGCGCCAGCGCACTCGACGGTTTTGCCGAGAGCCCGCCCGACCTCGCCATCCTCGACATTAAGATGCCGCGTATGGACGGGATGGAGCTCTTGCGGCGCCTACGCCAGCGGAGCGAGCTGCCGGTGATCTTCCTCACCTCCAAGGACGAGGAGATCGACGAGCTATTCGGCCTCAAAATGGGCGCCGACGATTTCATCCGCAAACCCTTCCCGCAGCGGCTCTTGGTCGAGCGGGTCAAGGCAGTGTTGCGCCGGGCCCAGCCCCGCGACACGGGCGCGGTGGTCGAAGACAAGTCCAAGGTCTTGGAGCGCGGCAAGCTGAAGATGGACCCCGAGCGCCATACTTGCGTGTGGGACAACCGTCCCGTCACCCTGACCGTCACCGAATTCCTGATTCTCCAGGCCCTCGCCGCCCGCCCCGGGGTGGTGAAAAGCCGCGACGCGCTGATGGATGCGGCCTATGATGATCAGGTCTATGTCGACGACCGCACGATCGACAGCCACATCAAGCGGTTACGCAAGAAGTTCAAGGCGGTCGATACGAGCTTCGACGTGATCGAGACGCTTTATGGGGTCGGCTACCGTTTCAAAGAGTAATGGATCGGGTCAATGACCGTTGAGGCCGACAGGTCCTGGGAACGGACGGAAGCCACAACGACCAAGGAGCGCGTTCGCCGCGCCTTGCGCGTCGTGTTCGACCGCACGCGCCGCGTCTTTGCTTGGCTCGCCGATTACCTCCCCTTCAAGTATGGTTTTTCCAGCCTGACACGCCGCATCGTCGTGCTCAATCTGATCGGACTCGCCATCCTGGTTTCGGGCATTCTCTATCTCAACCAGTTCCGCGCCGGGCTGATCGACGCCAAGGTGCAAAGCTTGCTCACCCAGGGCGAGATCATCGCCCGCGCCGTCGCGGCTTCTGCTGGGGTCGACACCAACGAGGTGCAGCTCGATCCCGAGAAGCTCTTGGAGATCGCCTCGGGCCATCCCGGGGCCGCCGACGATGACGCGCTTGGCGGCTCGCTCGGCTTCACCATCGATCCCGAGCGCGCCGCACCGATCCTGCGGCCTTTGGTCAAGCCCACCGGCAGCCGTGCCCGCATCTATAATCGCGACGGCGCGCTGATCCTCGATTCCGACACGTTCTATTCGCGCGGCGAGGTGCTGCGCTACGACCTGCCGCCGCCGGGCACCGAGGAGCCCGACGCGCTCACCCAATTCTGGCAGGCGGTCAAGACCCGCACGACCAAATATGATCTGCCGCTCTATACCGAGATCGGCGGCGCCAACGGCAAGGCTTATCCCGAAGTGACCACCGCCTTGACCGGGACCTCGGTGCCGATCGTCCGCGTCAATGAGAAGGGCGAGTTGGTGGTGTCCGTCGCGGTGCCGGTGCAGCGCATGCGCGCCGTGCTCGGCGTTCTGTTGCTGTCGACGCGGGGTGGCGACATCGACAACATCGTCGCCGCCGAGCGCTGGGGCATCGTGCGCGTCTCCCTATTCGCCGCCGCCGTCACCATCGTGCTGTCGCTGATCCTAGCCAATACCATCGCCGGCCCGGTGCAACGTCTCGCCGCGGCGGCCGAACGTGTGCGCCATAGCGTCAAGGCGCGCGCCGAGATTCCCGACTTCACCGACCGCACCGATGAGATCGGCCATCTCTCCGGCGCGCTGCGTGACATGACCAACGCGCTGTACCGCCGCATCGACGCCATCGAGAGCTTCGCCGCCGACGTGTCGCATGAGCTCAAGAACCCGCTCACCTCCTTGCGCAGCGCCACTGAAACCCTGCCACTCGCCAAGAACGAAGACGCCAAGCAGCGGCTCCTTGAGATCATCCAGCATGATGTGAAGCGGCTCGACCGGCTGATTAGCGACATTTCCGACGCCTCGCGCCTCGATGCCGAACTTGCACGCGAAGTCGCCACGCCCGTCGACATGGCGGAGCTGTTGCGCGCCACCGTGTCGCTGTTCAACGACATCCATCGCGGCGACACGCCCGAAGTGGTTCTCGACATCGCCTATGCACCCGGCGCGCATCCCTATCGCGTCACCGGTCACGAGAGCCGCTTGAGCCAGGTGGTCGTCAACCTTCTGGACAACGCGATTTCCTTCTCGCCGCCCGAAGGCCGCATCGCCGTGGTGGCGCGCCGCAACGGCTCAGAGATTCAGATCGCGGTCGAGGACGATGGGCCCGGCATTGCGTCGGAGAATCTGGAACGGATCTTCGAGCGCTTCTACACCGACCGGCCGCAAGAGAATTTCGGACAAAACTCCGGGCTCGGGTTGAACATCTCGCGCCAGATCGTGGGCGCTCACGGCGGACGCCTGTTCGCCGAGAACCGCGGCGCTGCCGGCGCCGGAAACGGCAACGGCAACGGGGGCGCGCGGTTCGTGATCCGGCTGCCTGCCGCCTAAGCCGCACGATGAGAGAAACGCTTGGCGCGTGAACTCATCCATGGCACCTGCGTGGCCCTTGGCACATACGCGGCGCTTTTGCGCGGGCCTTCGGGCGCCGGAAAGTCGGACCTTGCCCTCAGATTCCTCGCCCTTCCAAGCGATGGCGCGCTCCTGCCGAAGCTTGTCGCCGACGATCAGGTGTGGGTCGAGGCGAACGCAACGGGGGAACTTATCGCCGCTATGCCGGAGACGATCGCCGGCAAGATCGAAGTCAGAGGCTTGGGAATTGTGACAGTGCCTTTTGTTGCACAGGCCCGGCTTGTCCTGGTTTGCGATCTCGTGAACAGCGATTATGTGCCCCGCATGCCGCCCGACCCATGGGAACAGACGGAGATCGCTTGTGTTGCCGTGCCGTTGCTCAAACTTTCTCCATTTGAGCCTTCGGCGCCTTTGAAACTGAAAATGGCGCTTTTGTTGACAGCGCCGGATCGGCCTGTTTGAAACGAGGCTTCTTGACTTGCGCTTGGCTCCTCTCCCGACAAATATAGCGGCCTTTGGCCTGAGGCTCCTCCCTAAAGAGGCACAATGATCGGCGTCGTCATCGTTACTCACGGCAGGCTCGCGCACGAATTTCGTGCGGCGCTCGAGCATGTGGTCGGACCGCAGGAGCAGATCGAGACGATTTCCATCGGGCCCGACGACGATCTCGACGAGAGGCGCAGCGACATGCTGACGGCGCTCTCGCGCGTCGACAGCGGCAACGGCGTGGTCGTGCTCACCGACATGTTCGGTGGCACGCCGTCGAACCTTGCCATCTCGGCCATGGAGCAAGCGAACGTCGAAGTGATCGCCGGCATCAATCTGCCGATGCTGGTGAAGCTCGCAAGCGTGCGGGGCGCGTGCGGGCTCGACGAAGCGATCACCCAGGCGCAGGAAGCCGGCCGCAAATATATCAGCGTCGCAAGTCAAATCCTCGCAGCCAACTAACAGCCGCACGCGCGGGCTTTTGCAGGGTCACGGCAATATGGGGGCGCGTGTACGCAGTCGGATGCGGGAAGGCGATGACGGGACGCCGCGCGGTGGCCTCTATTTCGCCGAGGTCGTGATCCCAAACAAGAAAGGCCTGCACGCGCGCGCCTCGGCTAAGTTCGTTCGCTGCGCCGGTGACTTTAAGGCCAGGGTGCAGGTGACGCGGGAAGGGCACACGGTGGGCGGCACCTCGATCATGGGGCTTATGATGCTCGCCGCCGGCCAAGGCCATACCATCCTGATCGAGTCGGAGGGCGACGACGCGAAGGCCGCGCTCGAAGCACTGATCTCGCTGGTCGAGGGAGGCTTCGAGGAAGACGTATAGGAGCCAGCGCCGCAATGTCGACCCGGCCACCCGAGCTTCTCTATGCCGTCGATGAGCGGCCGCCCCCCGTCCGTCTCGCCGCGCTCGGGCTGCAATATTCGGTTCTGATCGGCATCTATCTGATCTTCGTGGTGATGGTCGCCCGGGCAGCCAAGGTGCCGGCGCAAGTCATCCAGGACCTGGTCGGGCTTGGCTTCATCGCCGTCGCGATCGGTGCGTTTGTACAAGCCTATCGCGGAAGCTTGTTCGGCTCAGGCTATCTCGCCCCGCCGGTATTCTCTGCAATCTATGTGGGGCCGGCGATCATGGCCGCCGAAGCAGGCGGCTTGCCGGCAGTCGCGGGACTGACGATCTTTGCCGGCCTCACCGAGGCGGCGCTCTCCCGCCTGCTAACGCGGCTCCGGGTCATTTTCCAGCCCATGATCGCGGGCTTCACCGTTCTCGTCGTGGGCGTTCAGCTTGGCCTGGTCGGCCTGGCCAAGGCGCTCGATATCGCCGAGGAGGGAACCTCGGTCTACTGGGCCCATGTCTCCGTCTCCTTGGTTACGCTGGCTGTCGCGGTCGGCTTCAGTATCTGGGGAAAGAGGATCCTGCGTCTGCTGTCGATCCTGTTCGGCGTCATCGCCGGTCTCGCCGCCGCATACGCAGCCGGCCTTATCGATGCCGCGACCATAACGCCGGTTCGTGCTGCGCCTTGGTTCGCGTTGCCGAATCCTTCATTCCTCTCCTACTCTTTCGAAGCCCCCTTGCTCCCGGCCTTTATCGCCGCCGGCTTTGCCGCCACGCTCCGCACCATGGGGGTGATCACCACCGCCCAGAAGATCAACGACGCGAGCTGGAAGCGGCCCGATCTCGCCAACATCAAGAAGGCGGTGCTGGGCGACTCGATCGGTACGCTGACTGCGGGGGCGCTCGGCTGTCCCGGCACCTGCGTTGCCCCAAGCTTGGTCGGCGTGTCGAGCGCAACCGGCGCCACCAGCCGGGCGATTGCCTTCATGGCCGGCGCCTTCCTTGCGGCCTTCGCCTTCCTGCCCAAGGTCGCCGCCGCCATCGTCAGCCTGCCGCCCGAGATCGCCGGAGGCGTTCTTATCTTCACCTCGTCATTCATGATCACGAGTGGCATCGAGATCGTTTCGTCCCGCACCCTCTCTACGCGCGCCTGCTTTGCGCTCTCCATCGCGCTCCTTCTCGGGCTCGCGACCCAAGTCCATGCGCGTTACTTCCAGGCGCTACCAGCACCTTGGGACGACATTCTCGGCAATATGCTGACCATCAGTTTGGCCGTTGCTATCGGACTCACGCTGCTGTTCCGCATCGGCATCCGCCGGAAGGATGCCATGGTCTGGCGCGCCTCCGATGCGCTTGCGGCGTTCGTCCCATTCCTCGACAAGGAGGCGCGCGCGTGGAAGCTCAACCCTGAGCTCGTCGATCGCGCCAAGGACGGCGTCGCCGATGTAGTGGCCCACCTCAAAGAGGAGCATCTCATCGATGCGCCGCTCGAGATCGATGCGAGCTATGACGGGCTCGATCTTCTGGCCGAGCTTAAATATCGCGGACGGGCGCCACATTTCGGTGCCGCCGAGCGCGGGCACGAGACAGCGCATGAAGAGGCGGCCGTGAGCGCGGGGCTCAAGAGCTTCGGTGCCGGCGCGCATGCCGACCGCACCAACGTCGCAGCCGACGGCGACGAAGTGACGCTCAAATTGTGGTTCAATGCCTGAGTCAGACGGCGGTCCCGACCAGCACGCCGATTCCGAACGTTATGGCCATCGCCAGCGCGCCCCAGAACGTGACCCGCAGGACAGGCTTCAGTACCTCGGCGCCGCCGGTCTTGGCGCCAAGCCAACCGAGCACGGCGAGCGCGAACAGCGATCCTCCGGCGACCATCGGCACAAGCCAATCTCCGGGCGAGATGAGAACGAGAGCGAGGGGTGCAGCGGCGCCGACGGAAAAGGTTGCAGCTGACGTCAAAGCCGCCTGCACCGGACGTGCCGTCGTGATTTCCGAAATGCCGAGCTCATCCCTGGCATGTGCGCCCAGCGCATCCTTGGCCGTCAGCTGATCGGCGACTTGCCGCGCAAGCGCGGGTTCGACGCCACGATCGACATAAATTCGTGTAAGCTCCTCACGTTCCGCTTCGGGTTCCGTCGCCAGTTCCTCGCGTTCGCGCGCGAGGTCCGCATTCTCCGTATCTGACTGCGAGCTGACCGAGACATATTCGCCGGCGGCCATCGACATGGCGCCGGCCACGAGACCGGCAATACCGGCAAGCAGGATGCTGCCTTTCGAGGCGGAGGCGCCGGCGACGCCGAGGATCAGGCTCGCGGTCGAGATGATGCCGTCATTTGCGCCGAGCACCGCGGCGCGGAGCCACCCGATCCGCGAGACGAGATGGCGTTCTTTGTGAACCTTGGCTATCGGCCCTCGCACCATCGCTCAGAGGTAACCTTCGATTGCCTCATGCAGATTTTCCATGAGCTCATCCATAGTATCGCCCTGGGTAGCGCAGCCGAGGATGGCCGGGACTTCAGCCCAAAAGCCACCCTCTTCAGCATGCACCACAACCTTGATCTTCATCGTTCATCTCCTGCACGCCGAATCGAAGATACGCGCGCTTGGGAGCGTTTCAAGACCGTCTGTCGGTCTTGACTCCTGGTCTCTCAGATAGGATATAAGGACTTCTTTATATCTTTATGCAGCCGGAGCGGAGCGCATGAACTATCACGTCAAGGACATTGGGCTGGCCGATTGGGGCCGCAAGGAAATCGCCATCGCCGAGACTGAGATGCCGGGTCTCATGGCCGTGCGCGAGGAATATGCCGCCAAGCAGCCGCTGAAAGGCGCGCGCATCGCCGGCTCCCTGCATATGACCATCCAAACCGCGGTGCTGATCGAGACGCTGAAGGCGCTCGGCGCCGATATCCGCTGGGCCTCATGCAATATCTATTCGACGCAGGATCACGCCGCCGCGGCCGTCGCCGCGCAAGGCATTCCGGTGTTCGCCTATAAGGGCGAGAGCCTCGAAGATTATTGGGACTACACCCACCGCATCTTCGAATGGTCCGACGGCGGCACGCCCAACATGATCCTCGACGACGGCGGCGACGCCACGCTGCTCGTGCATCTCGGCGTGCGCGCCGAAGCGGGCGACACCGCCTTCCTCGACAAGCCTACCAACGAGGAAGAGGAAGTCCTGTTCGCCGCGATCAAGAAGACGCTGAAGGCGAAGCCCGGCTGGTATTCGGAGATCGCCAAGAACGTGCGCGGCGTGACCGAGGAGACCACCACCGGCGTGCACCGCCTGCACGACATGCAGAAGAAGGGCACGCTGCTCTTCCCCGCCATCGACGTCAATAACAGCGTGACCAAGTCGAAATTCGACAATCTCTATGGCTGCCGCGAGAGCCTGGTCGACGGCATCCGTCGCGGCACCGACGTGATGATGGCGGGCAAGGTGGCGATGGTCTCAGGCTTCGGCGATGTCGGCAAAGGCTCCGCCGCTTCGCTGCGCAATGCCGGATGCCGCGTGCTGGTGGCCGAGATCGATCCGATCTGCGCGCTACAGGCGTCGATGGAAGGCTACGAGGTCACCACCATGGACGACGCCGCGCCACGCGCCGATATCTTCGTCACCGCCACCGGCAATGTCGACGTCATCACTGTCGATCACATGCGGGCGATGAAGGACCGCGCCATCGTCTGCAATATCGGCCATTTCGATTCGGAGATTCAGGTCGGGGCTTTGCGTAATTTCAAATGGCACAACGTCAAGCCGCAGGTCGACGAGATCGAGTTCCCCGACGGCCATCGCATCATCCTTCTGTCTGAGGGGCGGCTGGTCAATCTCGGCAACGCCATGGGCCATCCGAGCTTCGTGATGAGCGCATCCTTCACCAACCAGACGCTCGCGCAGATGGAGCTGTGGAACAATCCGCGCGCCTACAAAAAGGAAGTCTATACGCTGCCGAAGCAACTCGACGAGAAGGTGGCGCGGCTTCATCTCGGTAAGGTCGGCGCCAAGCTGACCGAGCTCAAACCCGAGCAGGCGTCCTATATCGGCGTGCCCGTCGAGGGCCCCTACAAGCCCGACACCTACCGCTATTAGTCGTTATCCGGCGTAAGCCGGAATCCAGAAGAACGAGCACTAAGTGGCGATCCTGGATCCCGGCTTTCGCCGGGATGATGCCGCCTTGGCACAGCGTGTCACAATTAACCAAAGTGCGCGCGACGGTGGGCAAGAGTCCGCGAAGCAGCTAATCTCGCGTCTGATTCGCCTTGAGGGCCACGAGGTTAGACCGGCCCGCGTCATGTCTTCGGCTCAAGCCGAAGCGAGGCGGATGCAAGGCCATGGGCGGCGGCGTGGAGCGAGGGGACCATGCGGACCAGCGAGGGCGGGGTTGCACCTTCATCAAGGTGGCCTGAGAGGCTGTCTCGCGTAACTGCCTTCTGCATAGCTCTGTTCACGGCGGAAGCGGCATTGGCCGCTCCCGAAGGGCTTGCGCTCGACCCGCAGACGCTTCTCGTGCTCGGTGTCAATCTCGGCATCATCGCCTTTGCCGTGGGCACGGCCATCGCCTGCTTGCGCGCCACCGAGCGCGCGCGCCGCGCGGAGATCGCGGCAAAGCATGAGGCCGAGCTTTATCGCTTGCATGAAAGCACGCTCGACAAGGTACTGGCCGCCGAGCCGCAAGTGTTTCTCACCGTGGCAGAATCCGGCGAGCCGGAACTGCTGGTCGCCAATCTGCCGCAAGAGCTCGGCGTTCCGGGCGAGCCGGACAAGCTTCTGCATTTCGCCGCGTGGCTCGATAAGATTTCCGCTGCGGAGCTGGTCGCCGCCATGCAAGCTTTGGAGGAGCGGGGCGAAGCCTTCAATCTGATCCTGCGCACGCAGCGCGACAGATATGTCGAAGCTGACGGTCGCGCCGCCGGGCGCACGCTCATGTTCAAGCTGCGCGAGATTGCCGGAGAGCGTCTCGAACACGCCGAGCTCGCCGACAAGCATAAGCAGCTCGAAGAGCAGGTCGCAGCCTTGCGCGGTCTGCTCGATGCCGAATCCTCCGCCGGCGAACGCAGGCGGACCGAGAGCAAGCTTAGCGCCGAGGACTATTTCCGCAGCTTCGACCGCCTTGCCACCGCCTTCGCCGTGTTCGACGCCGAGCAGAAACTTACACACTTCAACCAGGCCTATGTCGAGCTGTGGCAGCTTGACGGCGAGTGGCTTTCGACCCACCCCCGCGACGGCGAGATCCTCGACCGGCTTCGCCAGGCGCGGCGGCTCCCGGAGAAGGCCGATTATCGCGAGTGGAAGACCGCCTGGCTTTCGGCCTATGGGGCCAATGCCCAGACCGAGGACCAGTGGCACCTCCCCGACGGCCGCACTCTGCACGTGATCGCCGACAGCGACGGCGAAGGTGGCATCACCTATCTCTACGAGAACGTCACCGAGCGCCTCGCGCTCGAGAGCCGCTACAATGCGCTGATCCAGGTTCAGCGCGAGACGCTCGATACCTTGCGCGAAGGGGTCGCGGTGTTCGCCCCTAGCGGACGCTTGCGCCTTTACAACCAGGCCTTCGCCGCAATCTGGCAGTTGAACCCGGGACAGCTCGACGGCGAGCCCCATGTCGACGAGATCATCGGCTGGTGCCGCGCGCTCTACGACGCGCCCGAGGAATGGGAGCGCACCAAGGCGGCGGTCACGGCTATCGTCGCCGAACGTCATCCCTACGAGAGCCAGATCGACCGGCCCGACGGCAGCGTGCTCGCCTGCGCCGCGTTACCGCTGCCGGATGGCGGCACGCTTCTGACCTATGTCGACGTGTCGGATTCGAAGCGCGTGGAGCGTGCCCTGATCGAGCGCACTGAGGCGCTGGAAGCCGCCGACCG
>DATMDY010000018.1:0-14954 GCA_035557335.1 Methyloceanibacter sp. | reverse complement strand
GCCTTCGGCTTGCAGATCCACTATCACAACCGCCGCCGCGTGACGCCCGACATCGAGCACGCGCTGGAGGCGACCTATTGGGACAGCCTCGACCAAATGCTCGCCCGCATGGACATCATCTCCATCAACTGCCCGCATACGCCGGCGACCTATCATTTGCTCTCGGCGCGCAGGCTCTCGCTGATGAAGCCGTCGGCCTATATCGTCAACACCGCGCGCGGCGAGGTGATCGACGAGAACGCGCTTGCCCGCATGATCGAGAACAACGAACTGGCCGGCGCCGGCCTCGACGTGTTCGAGCACGAGCCTGCGGTGAACCCGAAGTTGCTCAAGAACGACAAGGTGGTGATGCTGCCGCATATGGGCTCGGCCACGCTTGAAGGCCGCGTCGATATGGGCGAGAAGGTCATCATCAACATCAAGACCTTCCTCGACGGCCACGCGCCGCCCGACCGCGTCCATCCCGCAATGTTCTGATTCATGGATCAGAAACCTCCAACAGCCTGACATGCTCGGGGCGGAAGCCCATGCCGATCAACCGCCCGGGGATGCGGCGAAGCCACGGGAAGCGCTTGAGCAGCATCACCGCGAACGGTGGACGCGGCTGCGTGGTCATGCTTAGCACGTTCCTGATCACGCGGTTCTGAATGAAGATCTGAAGAGCCTGCGTCATCCGGGTCGGCCATTGCCGGCGCTCTTGGACCTTGCGCAGCACCGCTTCGGATACCGCGCCTTCACGCAACGGCTCTGCCAGGATGTTGGCGGCAGCGACCGCGTCTTGAATGGCGAGGTTTATGCCGACGCCACCCACCGGCGACATGGCGTGGGCCGCGTCGCCAATGCACAGCAGCCCCGGCCGGTACCACCGCTTAAGCCGGTCGACCCGTACGGTGAGCAGCTTCACATCGTCCCAGGAAGTGATCTCGGAAACACGATCGGCAAGCGCCGGGTTCAGCCTGGCGATGTCCCGGCGGAAGGCGTCGAGCCCCTTGCAACGGATCTGATTGAAGCCATCCTTGGGGATGACATAGGCACATTGCCAATAATCGCCACGGTCGAGCATGACGAACAGCCGCCCGGCTTGAAAGCGCCCAACGGCTTGCGAGCCATCGCCGGGGCGTTTGGAGAGACGCAGCCATAAGACATCCATGGGTGCGCCAAGATCCTCGACTTCGAGGCCAGCGAGTCTACGCACCGCCGAGTGACGCCCATCGGCGCCGACCACGAGATCGGCATGCACTTCAAGCATGCCGCGCGGGAGCTGGGCCTTCAGTCCCACCACACGATCGCCATTCCATATGAGATCGTCGACCTCGGCCTTCATCTGGAGTTTGAAGCCGGGATAGCGCTTGCCCTGGTCGGTGAGGAAGTCGAGGAAATCCCATTGCGGTATGAAGGCAATGAAATGACAGCGCGTCGGCAGATGCGATAAATCGGCGAAGGTGACGGTCTCGTCGCCGATCACCCCACTAAGCTCGCGCACTTTCTGATGCGGCAGCTTGAGGAACTGATCGAGCAGGCCGAGCTCGTGCATAACCTCGAGCGTCGAGGGATGGATGGTGTCGCCGCGGAAATCGCGCAGGAAATCGGCGTGCTTCTCCAGCACCAGAACATCGACGCCGGAACGGGCGAGCAGGAAGCCGAGCATCATGCCAGCCGGGCCCCCTCCGGCAATGGCGCAGCGTGTGGTGACGGTCTTGGTCGCCATCCTCTCGTTCCCTCTCGCCCCTAGGTGGGGACCATGCAGCCAGTTTCCAACGTCATGCCCGCGAAGGCGGGCATCCAGTAATCGCAGTCCTTCGCTATAACGCGCTGAAGGGATTACTGGATTGCCCGGTCAAGCCGGGCGATGACAAAAGAGGGATTATGCGCCGGCTGCGGTCAGCACCTTGCGGTGGTGGGATAAATCGGAGAAGCGCGCGTTGCGTCCGTTGAGCGGATTGTCGGGGTCCCAAGCGTAAGTCATGGTCGAAAAGCGTGCTTGCAGCGCATCGTAGAGCAGCAGCCGGCCAACCAGGCTCTCGCCGATGTTGAGCAGTTCCTTGACCACTTCGACAGCTTGGAGGCAGCCGATCACACCTGCCACCGCGCCGAGAATGCCGGCTTCAGAGCAGGGCGGCACTGTGCCGTCGGGGGGCGGTTCCGGGAAAAGGCAGCGATAGGACGGGCGCGGATTACCATTCGCGTCCATTTCGAAAGCGCGGAAGGTGGTGAGATGGCCGTCGAACGGGCCGACCGCGGCGAACACCAGCGGCCGCTTCGCGAAATAGCAGGAATCGTTGACCAGATAGCGCGTGGCGAAATTGTCCGAGCCATCGGCGACGATGTCGTAGTCGCCGATGATGTCGAGCGCGTTATCAGGGACCAGCCGCGTCGAATGGAGGCGCATCTCGATATGAGGATTGAGGCGCGCGATCGTCGCGGCCGCGCTTTCGGTCTTGAGCTCGCCCACGCTCGCCGTGTCGTGCAGCACCTGACGCTGGAGATTGTCGAGACCGACGCGGTCGTCGTCGATGACGCCGATGGTGCCTATGCCTGCCGCGGCAAGATAAAGTATCAGCGGGGAGCCGAGGCCGCCCGCGCCGACCACCAGCACGCGCGCATTCTTCAGGCGCTGCTGGCCCTCGCCGCCGATCTCCTTCAGCACCAGCTGGCGCTTGTAGCGCTCGATCTCCTCGGGCGTAAGCATGGATGGAATGTAGGACATCCCTCCCCTCTAGGGGAGAGTTAGCCGGTGGAGCCGAAGCCGCCAGGGCCCCGTTCCGTGGGTGCGAGTTCCTCTACAGCGACGATTTCCACGTGAGACACAGGCGCGATCACCATCTGGGCGATGCGGTCGCCGCGCTGGATCGGGAAGGTGTCGGCACCGAAATTGACGAGCAGAACCTTAACCTCGCCGCGATAATCGGCGTCGATGGTGCCGGGGCTGTTGAGCAGCGTCACACCATGCTTGAGCGCCAGCCCCGAGCGCGGGCGGACTTGCGCCTCATGGCCTTCGGGCAGCTCAAATATGAATCCCGAGGGGATGAGCGCGCGTGCGCCTGGCGCCAGCACGAGCGGCGCGCCTTTCGGCACGGCAGCGACGACATCGAGACCGGCGGCGTGCTTGGAATGATATGCAGGGAGCGGAAGGCCCTGTCCATGTGGCAGGCGCAGGACGCGAACCGTGACAGATCGCCCCCGCGATTCACTCATTCGGCCGCCGGGCGCAACGCGGCGAGCGCATCCGCCACCCGGGCGAGCAGCCGCGCGGCCATCTCGTCCTTGCTGAGCGCCGGCCAGTCCTCGACGCCCTGCGGCGTGATGAGATGGATTTGGGTCGCATCGCCGCCCATGGCGCCCGTCCCTGGCCACACATCGTTGGCGACGATCCAGTCGGCCCCTTTGCGCGCGCGCTTGGACTTGGCGTTCTCGATCAAATTCTCGGTCTCGGCGGCGAAGCCGATGACCAGGCGCGGGCGCTTGGGTCCGGGCTTGGCGAGCGTGGTGAGGATATCGGGGTTCAGCGTCAGCTTCAGCGTGGCCTCGTTGCCCTCGTGCGGCTTCTTGAGCTTGTGCGAGGCCTCGTCAGCCGCGCGCCAATCGGCGACCGCGGCGGCGCAGATGGCGATGTCGGCGGGCAGCGCTGCAAGGACCGCGGCCGACATCTCATGCGCGGTGTCGACCTTGACCACGCGCACGCCGGAAGGATCGGACAGCGTCACGGGTCCGCTGACCAAAGTGACCTTGGCGCCAAGCGCGGCCGCCGCGCGGGCCAGCGCGTGGCCCTGCTTGCCTGAGGAGCGGTTGGCGATATAGCGCACCGGGTCGATCGGCTCCTGCGTGGGCCCTGAAGTGATCAGCACATGGCACCCCGCCAGGGAGCGTCCAGAACCCGACACGATGCGAGGCGTAGCTTTTGGTGTGCCGAGTAACTCGGCAATGGCGGCGAGAATGGCTGGAGGCTCGGCCATGCGCCCCAGGCCATATTCGCCGCAGGCCATTTCGCCCTCATCCGGGCCCACGAAGTGAATGCCGTCGGCACGAAGCGTCGCGAGATTGCGCTGCGTGGCCGCATGCTCCCACATGTGCACATTCATGGCAGGCGCGGCGAGCACCGGCTTGTCGGTGGCGAGCAGCACGGCGGTGGCGAGATCGTCGGCGAGACCATGCGCCATCTTGGCGAGCAGGTCGGCGGTGGCCGGCACCACCACCACGAGATCGGCCTCGCGCGACAATCTGATATGCCCGATCTCCGCCTCGTCCTTGAGGTCGAATAGGTCGGTGAAGGCCTTTTCCTCGGTGAGCGTGGCGAGCGACAGCGGGGTGACGAACTCCGCGCCGCCTTTGGTCAAAATCGCGCGCACCGTCGCGCCCCGCTCCTTCAAGCGGCGCACGAGATCGAGGCTCTTATAGGCGGCGATGCCGCCGCCGACGATCAACAGGATGCGCTTGCCGTTCACTCTCACACTCTCCTCGTCATACCCGCGAAAGCGGGCATCCAGTAATCACCGATCTTAGCAGTAACGCCACGCGGCGGTTACTGGATTGCCCGGTCAAGCCGGGCAATGACAATAAAATAGGGTTTAAGGTCAATACATTAAAACAGAAGGGATAGCGCAATAGCGGCGAGCGCCAGCGCGCCGATCCAGATGCCGATGCGGCTCGTCCGGTTCTGGCGGCCTTGCGCCTCGGCCAGTCGTTCCACGGTATGATCGTCGAGCCGCAAGCCCTCCTCGGCCATCGACGAGAAGGCATCTGCCGCGCGCTCGGCCTGACCGAGCAGCTTCGGGATGTCGCCGACGAAGCGGCCGACGCTGACCGCCCCTTCCGCCGCCGCCTCGATCTGCGCGCCGGCGCCAAGCTCGCCCTCCAGCCAGTCGCGCACCACGGGCTCCGACACCACCCACATATTCAGCTCGGGATCAAGGCTGCGCCCCACACCCTCGACCACCACCATGGTCTTTTGCAGGAGCAGCAGCTCGGGCCGCGTCTGCATGTCGAACACTTCGGTATATTGGAACAGTTGGCCGAGCAACTGCGCCATGGAAATCTCGCTCGCCGGGCGGTCCATGATCGGCTCGCCGATGGCGCGCAAGGCTTGGGCGAATTGCGCCACTTTATGCTTGCGCGGCACATAGCCCGCCGCGAAATGCACCTCGGCTACGCGCGTGTAGTTCCGCGTGATGAAGCCGTGCAAAATCTCGGCGAGGAAGCGCTTCTCCTTTAAGCCCAACCGACCCATGATGCCGAAATCGACGAGAACAATACGGCCCTGATCGTCAACGAACAGATTGCCCGGATGCATGTCGGCATGGAAGAAACCGTCGCGCATGGCATGCCGCAGGAAAGTCTGCATCAGGCGCGCGCCGAGCTCTTTCAGATCGTGACCCGTATCGCGCAACGCCGCGTGGTCGGCGATTGGAATGCCGTCGATCCATTCGAGCGTCAGCACACGCCGGGCGCTGCGCGTCCAATCGACCTCCGGCACGCGGAAGCCGGTGTCGTTCTTGGTGTTCTCCGCCATCTCGGAGATGGCCGCCGCCTCCATGCGCAGATCCATCTCGATGGACACGGATTTCGCCAAGGTATCGACCACGGCGATGGGGCGTAGCCGCCGTGAGGGCGCATGGAAGCGCTCGATCATGCGCGCGGCGAAGAAGTAGCTGTCGAGGTCCTTCTGGAAACGCTGCTCGATGCCGGGCCTAAGCACCTTCACCGCCACGTCCTTGAGCTTGCCGTCGGGTCCGCGCACTTTCGCCTTATGTACCTGGGCGATTGAGGCTGCGGCGACCGGAGGCCCGAACTCGGCGAACAGTTCATCGATCGGCGCGCCGAGCGCCTCCTCGACCGCGTGCCGTGCCTCGGTCTGCGAGAACGGCGGCAAGCGGTCTTGCAAAGTCGAGAGATCGCGCGCCAGTTCGCGGCCGATGATGTCATCGCGGGTGGCAAGGAATTGGCCGAGCTTGATGTAGGACGGACCGAGCGAGGTCAGCGCCTCGGACAGAAGAGTCTCGTTGCCGTCACCCGCGCCGTTCTTGCGGAGTGGCGCGGTCACGCGACCGAACAGGGCGAGCGGGCCCGGCAGGTTGATATCGTCCGGCAGCACGCGCGCGCCGGACCAGGCGATGACCGTGCCCGCCTTGGTTAGCCGCGCCATGTTGGCAATCGCGTTCACTTAGGCCTCATCACAGTCGCCAGGCGGAGTGGATGGCGGCGATGCCGCCGGTCAGATTGCGATAGCGCACGCGCCCGAAGCCCGCATCTTCGATCAGCTGAGTGAAGGAATTCTGATCGGGGAAGCGGCGAATGCTCTCAACCAGATAACGATATGAGGCGCTGTCGCCGGCGACCAGCCCGCCGAGTATGGGAATAGCACCGAAGGAATAGGCGTCGTAAAGCCTGTCGAGCAGCGGCATCTCCACCGAGGAGAATTCGAGGCAGAGGAAACGGCCGCCGGGCTTCAGCACGCGGAACGCTTCCGCCAGCCCAAGATCGATGAGCGTCAGGTTGCGCATGCCGAAGGCGATTGCGTAGGCATCGAAGCTCTTGTCGGCGAAGGGCAGCGCCTCGGCGTTGCCGCGCACGAAACTGAGCCGCCCGCCCTCGCCGTTCGCCCGCGCACGGCCTGCCTCGATCATCTCCGCGCTGATGTCGCAGACCACGGCGCTCGCGCCCTTGCCCGCCGAATCCAGAAAGCGGAAGGCGATATCGCCGGTACCTCCCGCGACATCGAGCAGCGCGTAGGGGACAGCGCTTTTGGGCGGGGCGAGCCAAGCCAATAGCTCGGCCTTCCACAGGCGGTGAAGGCCGCCAGACATCAGATCGTTCATCAGATCGTAGCGGGGCGCGACCTTGGCGAAGACCTGGTTCACCAGGCTTTGCTTGGCATCCATCCCCACCTCGACGAAGCCGAAGCTGGTCTTGGCCCGGTAAGCGGCGGATTTCTCTAGATCCTCGGACATGCGCGGGACAATAGCGCAAGGCCCCGGTTCAGGCTATTGTTGCAGCGCAACTGAGTTTATTTCGCAGTGCAATAAACGGATCGTCATGCCTGAATTGCCCGAGGTCGAGACCGTGCGCAGGGGGCTTGAGCCCATCCTGGTGGGCAATGCGTTCGCCCGCATCGAGCAGCGGCGTGCCGATATGCGCTTTCCCCTGCCCAAGAATTTCGGCGAGCGACTGTCGGGCAAGGGCATCGAGTCGCTCGACCGGCGCGCCAAATATCTGCTGGCGCGGCTCGACGACGGCGAAGTGCTGGTGATGCATCTCGGCATGACCGGCCGCTTCTCGATCGCCCCCGCCGACGGCGCGCCGAGAGCCAAGACCCCGAAGCACGAGCATATCGTGTTTCATCTGCGCGACGGCACCGCGATCCGCTATTCGGATACGCGGCGCTTCGGCCTCATGGATCTCATCCCCGCGCGCATGCTCGCGAGCCACGCGCTGTTCAAGGGCCTCGGCGTCGAGCCGCTCGACCCTGCCTTCACGCCCGAATGGCTCGCCGCGCGCCTCAAGGGCAAAGCCACCTCGATCAAGGCGGCGCTGCTCGACCAGAGGCTGATCGCGGGCCTCGGCAATATCTATGCCTGCGAGGCGCTGTTCCGCGCCGGTATCTCGCCTCTCGCGCTTGCCGGCACGCTCGCCACCAAATCCGGCAAGCCAACCAAGAAGACGGAATCGCTCGTGGAAGCGGTGAAGACAGTGCTGGAGACCGCAATCAAGGCCGGCGGCTCGTCCTTGCGCGACTACAAGCGCGCGGACGGCAGACTCGGCCGCTTCCAGCACAAATTCAACGTCTATCGCCGCGAGGGCAAACCGTGCCGCAGAAAAACATGCCGCGGAACCGTGCGGCGCATCGTCCAGGGAGGACGCTCCACCTTCTACTGTCCAACCTGTCAACGCTAGGGAACTGATCAACATGTATGCCGAACCAATCAGCCGGGAACAACAAGACACACACTACGCCGACGCCGACGAGACGATCATCGTCACGCGCCAGGGCAAGGTCGGGCTCATTACGCTGAACCGCCCGCACGCGCTGAACGCGCTGAACGCGCAACTCATCTGCGAGCTCAACCGGGCGCTCAAGGCGTTCGAGGGCGATCCGTCCATCGGTGCCATCGTCATCACCGGCAACGAAAAGGCGTTTGCCGCTGGCGTCGACATCAAGGAGATGCACACCAAGACCTTCGTCGAGGCCTATGGCAGCGATTTCCTCGCGCCGTTCGACAAGATCGGCACGATCCGCAAGCCGATCATCGCCGCGGTCGCGGGCTACGCGCTTGGCGGCGGCTGCGAGTTGGCCATGTCTTGCGACATTATCTTGGCTGCCGACACCGCCGTGTTCGGCCAGCCCGAAATCACGCTCGGCATCATGCCTGGGGCCGGCGGCACGCAGCGGCTGACCCGCGCCGTGGGCAAGGCCAAGGCCATGGAGCTTTGCCTCACCGGGCGGCGCATCGATGCGGACGAGGCCGAGCGCTCGAACCTGGTGAGCCGGGTGGTACCCGCGGACGATCTGCTGCCGGAGGCGATCAAGGTCGCCGACAAGATCGCCAACCTGTCGCAGCACGCGGTGATGATGATCAAGGAGGCGATCAATCGAGGCTTCGCTACCACGCTTGCCGAAGGGGCGCGTTTCGAGCGCGGCCAGTTCTATTCGTTGTTCGCCACCGAAGACCAGAAAGAGGGCATGGCCGCCTTCATCGAGAAGCGAAAGCCAGTCTTCAAGAACCGATAGGAGCCCGTCTAAACCGAGGCATAGATTGAGCGCGGTTGACGCTAGAAGGTGCCCTCGCTATAGAGCAGCCCAATCATCCGCCAGTTTTTAGCGCTTTTTCGCTCCCAAAGGCCGAAGGGCGCTCAAGGATCAACACCCATGGCCAATACCAAATCGGCGAAGAAAGCCGCTCGCCAGACAGTTCGCCGGACCGCCGTCAACAAGACGCGGCGGAGCCACATGCGCAGCTCCATCCGCAAGGTGGAAGAGGCGATCGCCTCGGGCAACCAGGAAGCCGCTCGCGCGGCCCTGAAGGAAGCCGAGCCCATCCTCGCCAGCACGGCGCAGAAGGGTGTGGTTCATCGCAAGACCGCCTCGCGGAAGGTGTCGCGCCTCTCCAAGCGTGTCGGCGCCATGACAAGCGCCTGACGTAAAAAAAACCGCTCTGTTGCCGTTGCGCAACAGAGCCTGCGCGCCCGCTGGTGCGCTCCATGTCAATTCGACGAATATTTCAACTGCTTGGCCTCGGCCCCAGGGCCGGGACGGCATATTGCCGTCCTCTTAAAACCTCTTCGCAAAAAAATTCGTACTGTCATATTGCGCTAAAATCCGCGACTTCCCGGCTGGTTTAGGGCCTTCCCGCGCGGGATTCAAGCAAGCGGGACAGTGGCTTGTGCACCAGTGCTGATGGCTGCGTTTACGGCTCTTTCCGGGGGAATTTGGCAAGCCGCTTAGCTTGATCAGCGTGGGGGCCATGTGTATAGTCTAATCATCCGAACGGGGTATTCCCCTCTATACAATTGAGTACCTTGGGCCTGGCGATTGCCAGGGAAGGTTTTCTTTGTCTCTTGTTGTAAAGGGGTGGAAAACTTGTGGAAAATTAATGCGTAAACTGTGGTTGGACATGTTCTTAACGAGGGCAAAGCCACCACCTATAGTAGTCACACCAAATTTGTTCTTATGTAATTCTCTTATTGCAGGGGAGGAAACTTCCATTTGGGCGCACCGGGCGATGAAAATGCGGTCGATGACGTTGACGTGGAGACGGCATGGAGCAGCCTCACGTCAAGCCCTCGCTCGCAGCTTGTCGATGTGCGTACGCGCGCGGAGTGGACCTATGTGGGCATTCCGGATCTTGGGCCGGTGGGCAAACGTGCTGTCCTCGTCGAGTGGCAGACTTTTCCCGATCAAGCGGTGGACGCGCGCTTCGCGGAGCGTCTTGCCGGCGAGTTCAAGGCGCTTGGCGTCCAGTTGGACGACGACCTCTTCTTCATTTGCCGGTCTGGAAGCCGGAGCCTGGCAGCAGCCAAGGCGATGGCGGAGGCTGGATACCGCAAATGTCACAACGTCGCCGGCGGGTTCGAAGGACCGCTCGACGACGACCGGCATCGCGGCTCAGTTGATGGGTGGAAAGCGGCTGGTCTACCCTGGCAGCAAGGCTAGGGCGACGCAGACCGTAGGGACGGACATGACTGTCCGCGTCGAATTTGTTGACTGCTCAAGTATGAGGCGTGCGGTGCGTAACGGCGCGAACGATATGAATGGGAAAGAGCAAGAACCGTGGCACAGCAAGAACAGGGCGCACCAAGCGAAGCTTGGGCGAGGGTCAAGAGCCGGCTACGCGGCGAGTTGGGAGAAGACGTTTTCGCCAGTTGGTTTCGGGGGGTGGAGCTCGAGAAGGTGGACGGCGATGTCGCTCACCTCACCGTGGCCACACGTTTCCTCAGGAACTGGCTCAGGTCGCACTATTACGACTTTGTACTGAGGCTGGCGCGCGCCGAATGGCCGGAAGTCGAACGGGTTGAGTTCAAGGTCAGGCAGCCGCATTTCGGCGTCGAAGCTCCTAAGGAGCAGCGTCAGCGGCCGTCTCAGCCGCTGCCTGTGGCGGAATCGCCATCCCTGCCTTTGCCGCTTCGCACCGGCTATGGCGGCTTCGAGGGCTCGCCTCTCGATCCGCGCCTTACCTTCGCGAGTTTTCTGGTCGGCGTGTCGAACCGGCTCGCTCATGCCGCGGCGCAGGAAGTGGCGGGTGCTTTCTCCAGCCCGCAGACATTATTCAACCCATTGTTTCTGCACGGTAATGTTGGCCTCGGTAAAACCCACCTCCTGCACGCCATCTCCTGGGACGTGAAGCAGCGCAAGCCCGAATCGGAGGTGCTCTATCTCACTGCCGAGCGCTTCATGTCCGGTTTCGTGCAGGCCTTGCGCGCACGCGACGCGCTCGCCTTCAAGGAGAAACTCCGCCGCATCGACATTCTCTTGATCGACGACATGGAATTCCTGCAAGGCCCAACCATCCAGCAGGAGTTTTGTCACACGCTGAATTCACTGATCGATGGCGGACGCCAGGTGGTGGTCGCGGCCGACCGCGCGCCGACCCAACTCGACAAGCTCGACATGCGCATGCGCTCGCGTCTCGGTGGCGGTCTCGTGGCCGAGATCGGCGCCATGGACTACGATCTTCGCCGCAAGATTCTGGATAAGCGGACGCAGGAAGCCTGCACCGACACCAAGGGACTCGAGGTTTCCGATACCGTGCTTGCCTTCCTTGCCGAGCGCCTCACCGAAAGCGGGCGTGAGCTCGAAGGAGCCATCCACCGTCTGCGCGCGAGCTATCAGCTCACCGATGAGCCGGTAACAATAGAGGTCGCCGAGCAGATCGTGCGCGATCTCATGCGCGGGGCGGAGCCAAGGCGTGTGCGCATCGACGACATCCTGCGCACGGTGTCGAAGCATTACGGCGTCAATCGGGGCGATCTGCTGTCAGGGCGGCGCAACCGCTCGATCGTGCGGCCCCGCCAGATCGGCATGTATCTGGCGAAGCTTCTGACCTCGCGCTCGCTGCCCGAGATCGGCCGCAGATTCGGCAACCGCGATCACACCACCGTGCTGCACGCCATCCGCAAGATCGAGCAACTGATGAACGACGACAACCAGCTCCGGGAGGAGATCGAGCTTCTGAAGCGCTTGCTGCGCGATTAGGGGGAAGGCGGGATGGGGGCTTGGCCATGGGCCGAGGCGTCCCCCACCCGCTCTTGCAAATTGGGCCCAGTTCGGGTCAAGTTTGGGTCGGTTATTCGCTTTCCCACCGCGCGTTTTCGAGGGGGTCTAGACCGAAGTGAGCGCTTCGGCCATGGCTGAACTCACCGGCGGCAAGGCGTCAATTTTTCGAGGGTGCGGTCACTAAACATGCGTCTCAGCATTGACAAACCGAGCCTGGCCAAGGCGCTCGCCCACGTGGCGAGCGTGGTCGAGCGGCGCAACACCATACCCATCCTGTCCAACGTGCTGATCGCCGCGGGCAAGAACGAGCTGAAGCTCACCGCCACCGATCTCGACATGGAGCTGGTCGAGACCGTCCCCTGCAAGAGCAAGGGCGAGGGCGCCACCACCGTGCCCGCCCATATGCTCTATGACATCGTGCGCAAGCTTCCCGAGGGGAACGATATCGAGCTCGTCCGCGACGGGGAGCAGGGGCGGCTCACCATCACCAGCGGCCCGGCCCAATTCTCGCTCCAGACTTTGCCCTCTGACGATTTCCCGGCGCTCGCCGTGGACGATCTCGGCCACAGCTTCACCATGCCCGCCCCCGATCTCAAGCGCCTGATCGAGAAGACTCGCTTTGCCATCTCCACCGAGGAAACCCGCTATTATCTGAACGGCATCTATGTCCACGCCGCGGAGAGCGGCGGCAAGCCAACACTCAGGGCAGTCGCCACCGACGGGCATCGTCTGGCGCAAGTCGAGCTGCCGCTTCCCGCTGGCGCCAAGGGCATGCCGGGGGTGATCGTGCCGCGCAAGACCGTGCTCGAGCTCGCCAAGCTGGTGGAGGATGCCGACGGCGAGGTGCGCATCGAGCTGTCGCCCGCGAAGATCCGCGTCACCGCCGCTCGCGTGGTGCTGAATTCGAAGCTGATCGACGGCACCTTCCCCGATTACGAGCGCGTCATCCCGCAAGGCAACGACAAACGCATGGAGGTCGACAACACCGCCTTCGCGCAAGCCGTGGATCGCGTCTCCACCTTGTCCAGCGACAAGGGCCGCGCGGTGAAGCTCAGCCTCGAAAGCGGCAAGCTCACTTTGTCGGTGAACAACCCAGACAGCGGCAGCGCCACCGAGGAGCTTGCCGTCGACTACAGCTACGATCCGCTGGAGATCGGCTTCAACGCCCGTTATCTGCTCGACATCGCCGGGCAGCTCGAAAGCGGCATGGCCGAGTTCCAGCTCGCCGATCCCGGCTCCCCCACCATGGTGCGTGACGTCAAGGACGCCTCCGCCCTCTACGTCCTCATGCCGATGCGGGTATGAGGGCTTCACGCAAGGGACAAAGCGGGCTTGCGGCGGCGGAGACTGACACTCTGCGCGCCCTGCCCAAGCGGCTGTTCGTCGGCGAGCTAAAGCTGACCGATTTCCGCAACTATGCGCGCGCCGCGCTTGCGCTCGACGCACGCCCCGTGGTGCTCGTTGGCGACAACGGCTCGGGGAAAACCAATCTGCTTGAAGCGGTGTCACTGCTCGGCGCCGGACAAGGTTTGCGCGGGCGCCCTTATGGCGAGCTCTGCCGCAAGGAAGGCGGCGGCGGCTTCGCCATCGCCGCGCGCGTGACCTCCCGTCTCGGCGAGATCGAGATCGGCACCGGCTTTGCGCTCGGAATCGGGCCTGAGGCGGGACGCACCGTGCGCATCGGCGGCAAGGAGCAGAGCGCCGGCGCGCTCGCCGATCACGTCAAGCTGGTCTGGCTCATCCCCGCCATGGACGGTCTGTTCACCGGGCCCGCGTCGGAGCGGCGGCGCTTTCTCGACCGGCTGGTGGTCACCATCGATCCCAAAATGCGCGGGCCCCTTAACCGTTACGAGCGCGCCATGCGCCAGCGAAATCGCCTATTCCAGCTCCGCGAATATGCCGGCGCCCTGTTCGCAGGACTGGAAGAGCAGATGGCCGAGGCTGGCGTGGCTATTGCCGCCTCCCGCCGCGACGCGATAGAGCGGCTCACGCAACTGATCGAGCGTACGCGGAAAGCGCGTGGGCCTAGCCCCTTTCCCTTCGCCGTGCTCGCGCTTGAAGGGACGCTCGAAAGTGCGCTCTCGGACCGGCCGGCCACCGAGGTCGAGGACGAATTCCGTCTCGCTTTGGAGCAGAGCCGCGAGCGCGACAGGGCGGCGTCACGGGCCCTTGCAGGACCGCATTTGAGCGATTTAATAGTCATTCACGGCCCCCAAAATGCCCCCGCGCCACACTGCTCCTCTGGCGAGCAGAAGGCCCTTCTGCTCGGGCTGATCCTCGCCAAGGCCGAGCTGATCAGGGAACTCGAAGGGATCTCCCCCCTGGTCCTTCTGGACGAGGTGGCGGCCCATCTCGACGCTTCCCGCCGGGAGGCGCTGTTCGCTGAGATCCTGCGGCTAAATGCCCAGGCCTGGATGACCGGAACTGACCGGGATCTGTTTCGGCCGATGGCGCAAGAAGCCCAAATTTTGGGTGTGAATCGGGGTAAGATCGGGGCCTGATTCACGAGAGGTGCAAGCCGCCCCAAAAGACCACCGACTGCCTTCCAGGAAACCATGACTCCAGCTTCCAAACGCAAAGCCGCCGCTGCCGCCGACTACGGCGCCGAATCGATCAAGGTGCTGAAAGGCCTCGATGCCGTGCGCAAGCGGCCGGGCATGTATATCGGCGATACCGACGACGGCTCGGGCCTGCACCACATGGTCTACGAGGTGGTGGATAACGCCATCGACGAGGCGCTGGCCGGCTTCAGCGACGAGATCCAGGTCACGCTCAATGCCGAGGGCTCGGTCACGGTCGAGGACAATGGCCGCGGCATCCCGACCGAAATCCACAAAGGCGAAGGCGTGTCCGCCGCCGAAGTGATCATGACCCAGCTGCACGCCGGCGGGAAGTTCGACCAGAACTCCTACAAAGTGTCTGGCGGGTTGCATGGCGTCGGCGTGTCGGTGGTCAACGCGCTGTCGTCCCGGCTCGACCTCACCATCTGGCGCGACGGCAAGGAGCATTTCATGCGCTTTGCCGACGGTGTGCCCGAGAAGCCGCTCAAGGCGATTGCCGATTCAGGCAGCAAATCGGGCACGCGCATCACCTTCGTGCCGAGCCAGAAGACCTTCACCATGGTCGAGTTCGACTATGCGACGCTCGAGCATCGCCTGCGCGAACTCGCGTTCCTGAACTCCGGTGTGCGCATCGTGCTCGCCGATCATCGCGGCGTCGAGCCCAAGGTCGAGGAGATGAGTTATGAGGG
>DATMDY010000017.1:0-9516 GCA_035557335.1 Methyloceanibacter sp. | reverse complement strand
GAGTAGGGCAAGCGCGATGGCGCGGCGGCGCAAAGGACTACCCATCGACGGCTGGCTCTTGTTCGACAAGCCGCAAGGCATGACCTCGACGCAAGCCGTGTCGCGCGTGAAACGTCTCTATCAGGCCAACAAGGCAGGGCATGCGGGCACCCTCGACCCGCTCGCGACCGGCGTCCTTCCCATCGCGCTGGGCGAAGCGACGAAGACCGTCCCCTATGTCATGGACGGGCAGAAGGCGTACCGCTTCACGGTGCGCTTTGGTGCGGAGACCGACACGGACGATGCGGAAGGCAAAATCGTCGAGACCTCTGACGCGCGCCCGAAGCGCGCGGACATCGAGCGCGCCTTGCCCGCCTTCACCGGCCGGATCATGCAAACCCCGCCGCGCTATTCCGCGCTGAAGATCGATGGCGCGCGTGCCTACGACCTCGCCCGCGACGAGGAGGCGTTTGAGCTTTCTCCCCGCGCGGTGCAGATCGACCGCCTCACGCTCATGGACATGCCCGATGCGGATCATTGCGTCATCGAGGCGGACTGCGGCAAGGGCACCTATGTGCGGGCGTTGGCGCGCGATCTTGGCCGCGCCCTCGGCTGCGGCGGCCATGTGGCCGCGCTCAGGCGCACGCGTGTCGGCATCTTCACCGAGGACGACTCTCAGTCGCTGGAGGCGCTTGAGAGCCTGGCCGGAGGCGAGGACGGGCACCAGGCGCTGCTCGGCGTCCTGAAGCCGGTGGAGACCGCTCTCGGCGATTTACCCGAGCTCAGCCTCAGCGGACCCGATGCGGCGCGACTGAAGACCGGCCAGGCCGTGCTCTTGCGCGGGCGGGACGCGCCGATCTTGAGCGGGGAGGCTTACGCCATGTCGAAGGGCAAGCTCGTCGCCATCGGCGAGGTTGCGCAAGGAGAATTGCGGCCGCGGCGGATCTTCAATCTGGCCGGTTAACGGTTCGCAACCCGATCTCCGGTCCCTGGTGATAGCCATCCCGGACCGACAATTTGGGCCGCGGGAGGCTAAAAGAGCCAAATTCCGCTGGCCTCCGGCCGGATTATCCCTATATTCCAGCGCTTATCGCGGCGGGCCACGCCAAGCCCCGATTTATAGCAGACCGTGCTGGACGACATCCCGGCACGGCCCATTCCTAAACCTCAAACAGCAAGGATAGGACGATGTCGATTAGCGCTGAGCGCAAGCAAGAACTTATCAAAGAATACGCCAATACGTCCGGCGACACGGGCTCGCCCGAGGTTCAGGTTGCGATTCTGACGGAACGCATCTCGAACCTCACCGAGCATTTCAAAACGCACGCCAAGGACAATCATTCCCGCCGCGGACTCCTCAAGATGGTCAGTCAACGGCGGCGGCTCCTCGACTACGTCAAAGCCGCCGATCAGGATCGGTACACCAAGCTGATTAATCGCTTGGGCATCCGCCGGTGATTTGCACCGGCTGGATTTGCGCCAGTCGCTTTGACGACGGAGAGCCACTCCGCCGCGGCCCAGAACGCGGCCGCATTCCTACCCTCCCAGATGGGACACACACATGTTCAATAAGCATTCCGTAGAAATCGAGTGGGCAGGGCGCCCACTCAAACTCGAAACCGGGCGCATCGCCCGCCAGGCCGACGCCTCGGTTCTCGTGCAGTATGGCGAAACCGCCGTGCTCGCCACCGCCACCGCCGCGAAGGAGCCGAAGCCCGGCATCGACTTCTTCCCCCTCACGGTGAATTACCAGGAGAAGACCTTCGCCGCGGGCAAGATCCCCGGCGGCTATTTCAAGCGCGAAGGCCGCCCGACCGAGAAGGAGGTTCTGACCTCCCGCCTCATCGACCGTCCGGTCCGCCCACTCTTCGCCAAGGGATTCAGGAACGAGACCCAGGTCGTGACCACGGTCCTTTCCCATGACCTCGAAAACGATCCCGACGTGGTGGCGATGATCGCAGCTTCAGCTGCGCTGACGCTGTCCGGGATCCCGTTTCTCGGCCCGATCGCTGCGGCCCGTGTCGGCTATATCGGCGGTAACTACGTGCTCAATCCGCAACTCGACGAAATGCCAGAGAGCCAGCTCGATCTGATCGTCGCCGGCACCGCCGACGCCGTGCTTATGGTCGAGTCGGAAGCCAAGGAACTGGCTGAGGACATCATGCTTGGCGCGGTCATGTACGGGCACAAGCATTTCCAGCCCGTGCTCGACGCCATCATCAAGCTCGCCGAGCGCGCCGCGAAGGAGCCTTGGGAGCTGAAGCCCGACGAAGGGCCGGACGAGCTTGCTGTCCGCGTTCGCTCCGATTCCGAAGCGGACCTGCGCGAGGCCTACAAGATCGTCGCCAAGCATGAGCGCCGCGACGCCGTTGCCGCGGTGAAGGACAAGATCAAGACCGCGCTCGTCCCCGAGGACGACGACGGCAAGGTCGCCGCCAAGATCTCGAGCGCCTTCAAGGAAGCCGAGAAGGACGTCGTGCGTGGCAACATCCTCAAGACGCACAAGCGCATCGACGGTCGCGATTTGACCACGGTGCGGCCGATCTCCAGCGAGGTTGGCATTCTGTCCCGAACGCATGGCAGCGCGCTCTTCACCCGCGGCGAGACGCAGGCACTGGTGGTCACCACCTTGGGCACGGGCGAGGACGAGCAGTATATCGATGCGCTGGAAGGGACGTACAAAGAGACCTTCCTCCTGCATTACAACTTCCCGCCCTACTCGGTCGGCGAAGTCGGCCGGATGGGCTCCCCTGGTCGGCGCGAAATCGGACACGGCAAGCTCGCCTGGCGGGCGATCCACCCGGTCCTGCCCGAGCGCGAAGTTTTCCCCTACACGATCCGCGTCGTGTCGGAGATCACGGAGTCGAACGGCTCGTCTTCCATGGCGACCGTTTGCGGCGCCTCGCTCGCGATGATGGATGCGGGCGTGCCGCTGAAGCGGCCGGTTGCCGGCATCGCCATGGGCCTCATCAAGGAAGGCGGCGATTACGCCGTCCTGTCCGACATTCTCGGCGACGAGGATCATCTGGGCGACATGGACTTCAAGGTTGCCGGCACCTCCGAGGGCGTGACCTCGCTGCAGATGGACATCAAGATCACCGGCATCACCGAGGACATCATGAAGACCGCGCTCGATCAGGCGCGCGATGGCCGCATTCATATCCTCGCGGAGATGAACAAGGCCCTCAACACTGCCCGCCCCGAGCTCGGCGAGCATGCACCCCGTATCGAGGTGATCCAGATCCCGGTCGACAAGATCCGCGACGTGATCGGGTCCGGCGGCTCGGTCATCCGCGAGATCGTCGCGGAGTCCGGCGCCAAGATCGACATCTCCGACGACGGCACGGTGAAGATCGCCTCGGCCAACGCGGAATCGATCCGCTCGGCCATCAACCGCATCAAGAGCATCACGTCGGAGCCCGAGGTCGGCGAGATCTACAAGGGCAAGGTCGTTAAGGTGATGGAGTTCGGCGCCTTCGTGAACTTCTTCGGTCCGAAGGACGGTCTCGTGCACATTTCGCAGCTCGCCGACGGGCGTCCGCAAGCGGTGACGGATGTCGTGAAGGAAGGCGATCAGGTCTGGGTGAAGCTGCTCGGCTTCGACGACCGCGGCAAGGTCAAGCTCTCGATGAAGGTCGTCGATCAGGCCACTGGCAAAGAGCTGCAGAAGGCCGAAGCAAGCTAGACAGCGCTAAATCAGGCTCAACGCGAACGGCTCGGGGCAACCCCGAGCCGTTTTTTTTGGCGCGCTATTTCTTCACGCATTTCGTGCCGATCACGCGATATTCCTTGTTTTCCTCTTCCCACTTCATCGCGTTGGCATGAGAGTCGCGGATGCAGAGCGTCACGTCCTCTGCCGTGATGTTGGTGAGCGGAATCTCTTTACATTCGTTCTCCACGGCGATCAGGCACGCAATCACAATCAGATAGGCCATGGCCGTCTACACTCCTTGGGGGGGTTGGATGTGTGTCATCTCCGCTGCTTGGGACCCGCTCGCGGATCTATTGGGCGGCTTCGCGGAGCGTCTTCTCTTCCGGTGTTTCTCTATCCTTGTCGAGGTGCTCCATGGCCTTGAGCGTTGCCAGAGCCGGCATCGAAACGGTGGAATAGCCGCAATCGACGAAGTGGACCTCTCCCGTCACCGCACCAGACAAGTCGGAAAGGAGATAGAGCGCGGAGCCGCCCACCTCATCGAGGGTCGGCGAGCGGCGCATAGGGGAATGTCGCTGCTGATAATGGAACAGCGTGCGAGCATCGGAAATACCCGCGCCGGCAAGCGTGCGCATCGGGCCGGCCGACAGCGCATTGACGCGAATGCCCTGGGGGCCAAAGTCCGACGCGAGGTAGCGGACGCTCGTCTCGAGCGCCGCCTTGGCCACGCCCATGACGTTGTAACAGGGAACGACCCGGCTCGCGCCGCCATAGGTCAGCGTGAGGAGCGATCCTCCGTTCGGCATAATGTCAGCGGCGAGCTTGCTCACCTCCGTAAAGGAGAAGCACGAGATCACCATGGTGTGCTCGAAATTCTTACGCGAGGTGTCGCAATAGCGGCCGCGCAACTCATTGCGATCAGAGAAGGCGAGCGCGTGCACGACGAAATCGAGCGAGCCCCATTTCTTGCGGATCACATCGAAGACGCGCTCCACGCTCGGCAGATCCTCAACGTCGGCTTCCTCGATAATCTCGGAACCGATCGACTGTGCGAGAGGCACGGCGCGGCGGCCAAAGGCGCCGGCCTGATAGGAGAAGGCAAGGTTCGCGCCTTGGCCATGCAGCACACGCGCAATGCCCCAGGCGATGGAGCGGTCGTTGGCGACGCCCATCACAAGCCCTCGCTTCCCTGCCATTATGGGTCCGGGCTCGGCGATATCTCTTTTTGTTGTCATGGCAGGTACCTGGTTGGGGCCGCCATCGCTGGCTTAGCCATTGAAGCGACGGAACACGAGTGTGGCGTTGGTGCCGCCGAAACCGAAGCTGTTCGACATCACGCAGTTAATGTCGACGTTGTCTTCGCGCTTGCGCACGATGGGCATGTCGGCGACCGCGGGGTCTAGGGTCTCGATATTGGCGGATTCGCAGATGAAACCGTTATTCATCATAAGCAGCGAATAGATAGCCTCATGGACGCCGGCGGCGCCGAGGGAGTGGCCGGTCAAGGACTTGGTCGCGCTGATCGGCGGCACGTTGTCGGCGAAGACCTCGCGAATGGCCTCGATCTCGCGAACGTCGCCGATGGGCGTCGAGGTGGCGTGCGGATTGATGTAGTCGATGCCGTCCACATTCTGCATGGCCATGCGCATGCAGCGCGCCGCGCCCTCGCCTGAGGGCTGCACCATGTCGAAGCCGTCGGATGTCGCTCCGTAGCCCGCAAGCTCGCCGTAGATGCGTGCGCCGCGCGCCTTGGCATGCTCGAGCTCCTCGAGCACGAGGACGCCGGCGCCGCCGGCGATGACGAAGCCGTCGCGGCTAGCGTCATAGGCACGGCTTGCGACCTGGGGCCGGTCGTTGAAATCCGACGACAAGGCATTCATGGCGTCGAACAGGACGGACAGGGTCCAGTCCAGTTCCTCGCCGCCGCCGGCAAACACCATGTCCTGCTTGCCCCATTGGATGAGCTCCGCGCCATTGCCGATGCAATGCGCGGAGGTGGAGCAGGCCGACGAGATGGAATAGCTGACGCCCTTGATGTGATAGGGCGTGGACAGCGTCGCGGAATTCGTGGAGCACATCGCCTTCGGCACCTCGAAGGGCGAAACCTTTTTTGGGCCCTTTTCGCGCGCGGTATCGGCAGATTGCACGATTGCGCGGGTCGACGGTCCGCCGGAGCCCATGATCATGCCGGTCTTCTCGTTGGAGACCTCGGCCTCTTCCAGCCCCGCATCGCGGATCGCCTGCTCCATGGCGATGTAGTTCCAGGCCGCCCCTGCGCCCATGAAGCGGCGCACCTTGCGGTCGATCATGCTTTCCCAATCGATCTTCGGCGCGCCATGCACTTGGCAGCGGAAGCCCATCTCCTCGTAGGCCTCTGCCTTGACGATGCCGGACTTCGCCTCGCGCAAGGAGGCCAGCACCTCCTGGGCGCTATTGCCGATGGGGGACACAATGCCCATGCCGGTGACGACAACGCGTCTCATGCGATCAACGTCCTTGAGGTTCGGCGCCGCGGCGCGCTCCACACTTTATGTCAGGCACCGGCGGGTTCGGCCGCATCCGCCTGGAACAGGCCGACCCTGAGGTCCTTAGCCGTGTAGATGGTCTCGCCATCGGCCTTCAACCACCCATCGCCGGTGCCAAGGGTGAATTTCCGTCTGACGACGCGCTTGAGATCAACGATGTATTCGAGCTTCCGCATGGTCGGCAAGACCATGCCGGAGAACTTCACCTCGCCGACACTGAGCGCCCTGCCCTTACCCGGCGCGCCGAGCCAGCCGAGAAAAAAGCCCAAAAGCTGCCAAAGCGCGTCGAGGCCGAGGCAGCCGGGCATCACCGGATCGCCCTTGAAGTGGCAGGGGAAGAACCAGAGGTCGGGCTTGAGTTCGAGCTCCGCCACGATGCGGCCCTGCCCGTGCTCGCCGCCCACTTCCGTCACTTGAGAAATGCGCTCGAACATCAGCATCGGCGGCAGCGGCAGCTGCGCGTTGCCGGGGCCGAAGAGCTCGCCACGCGCGCATGCAAGCAGGTCGTCGAACTCGAATTGGCTAGGCCGGCCTGTCATGTTGCTCCACTCTCTCCCCCGCCGCAGTTTCTTGTTGGCTGGCTTCCTATCACAGACGCGCGGCCATCAAAAGCCCGGGACGGGCCGCGACGGCCTCCCACCCCTTCGGCAAAAACTCCGGGAAACCACGACATTGCGGGGGACACGCCTTCCGCCTATATTTCGGCTCAAGCTTGGCCTTTCAGGTCTACCGGGCGTGCACGAAATGCTTTCAGACATGACGGAAAATGGCGTCGCGCGGGTGCTGCGCGACGCGGGGCTGCGGCCGACGCGGCAGCGCGTGGCGCTGGCGCAGATCCTGTTCGGCCCCGGCGACCGGCATGTGACGGCCGAAGTCTTGCATGAAGAGGCGCTTGCCAAGCGCGTGCCGGTCTCGCTCGCGACCGTTTACAACACCCTGCACCAGCTGACCGAGGCCGGGCTCCTGCGCGAAGTGGCCGTCGAGGGTGCCAAGACCTATTTCGACACGAATACCCGCAACCACTACCATTTCTTCTGCGAGCATTCCGGCAAGCTGATGGATATCGCGACTGCGGATATCCGCATCGAGGGTTTGCCCGAGGCGCCGGAAGGAAAAGCCATCTCGCGGGTAGACGTGCTGGTGCGGCTCGTGGACAAGCGCGGCTAGCGCTACTTCACCTCTTCGCCGCGATAGACTCCCCAGAGCCTAGCCTGCTCGACGTAGCCGGAATAATCGGCGATCGAGAGCTTGCACCATTCCCCGTCGCATTCCTGCACGCTGCCAAGGACGCCCGGCTCCAGCTCGGCGATGACGCGCGAGCTCGTCGAGTCCTTAGCGTAGAGGGGGACACTGGCCTTGTTCTTCTCCCATGGCGCAATGAGAGCCGTGCGGCGCCCGCTCAAGAGGCTATGGAACACCCAGCCGTCGGCGCCTTCGCTGTCGCGCACGCGGCGCCAATTCTCCGATTCGGCGATGATCTCCACCGGTAGCCCGGCACGGGAGAACACCCACACGATCGCCTGCTCGGCGCTCGGGCCTTTGCGCACATTCACCTTGTTGGATTTGAGGCTGACGAAGCGCGGCAGCCGCAAGGCGGACTTGCCCGCGGCGGAGGGTTCGGCCTGCTGGCCCGTCTCCTGCGCCACGCCGATCTCGGCGCCGGCGAGCGTGAGGAGCGCCAGGCCCAGAATCCACCCTGCTCGGAAGCGATGCCGCAACGCCCGACCCCCATCGGCCCCTGACGGCCGTGCCCTCCTCTCGGGCCACTTCATCTCGAATCCCTAACGTCTTGCATGGCGTAGAAAAGTGAACGGATCGTGGCTTTGAGCCAATATGACGCTTTATCTCGCAAGAGCGCTTCTGTTAGAGAGAGCCGGCGCGCCTTCCACGGCGTCCGCGGCAAAGGCGGGATCTGCCCGCTCTTCCTCACGGGACGGATTTATGACTGCTGAACGGCCAAATATCATTGTCACGCGCAAGCTCCCCGACGTGGTGGAGATTCGCTTGCGCGAGTTGTTCGACGCCAAGCTCAATTTGGAGGACAGGCCCTTCTCGCGCGACGAGCTCGTGGAGGCGGTCAAAACGGCGTCCGTCCTCGTGCCGACCGTCACCGACCGGATCGACCGCGGCGTGCTGAGCCAGGCGGGGCCGCAGCTCAAGCTCATCTCGCAGTTCGGCACCGGCGTCGACAATATCGACCTCGAGACCGCGCGGAACCGCAGCATCATCGTCACCAATACGCCGGGCGTGCTGACGGAAGACACCGCCGACATGACCATGGCGCTGATCCTATCCGTGCCGCGTCGGCTGACCGAGGGCGCGATGCTTCTCAGGTCCGGCGCTGATGAGTGGCATGGCTGGTCGCCGACCTGGATGCTAGGCCACCGCATCTACGGCAAGCGGCTCGGCATCGTCGGCATGGGTCGCATCGGCCAGGCCGTCGCCCGGCGCGCCAAGGCGTTCGGCTTGCAGATCCACTACCATAACCGCCGCCGCGTCGCGCCGGAGATCGAGCAGGCGCTGGAGGCGACCTATTGGGACAGCCTCGACCAGATGCTGGCGCGGATGGATATCATCTCGGTGAACTGCCCGCACACGCCCGCGACCTATCACCTGCTCTCCGCCCGGCGTCTCGCGCTGATGAAACGCTCGGCCTATGTGGTCAACACCGCGCGCGGCGAGGTCATCGACGAGAACGCGCTGGCGCGCATGATCGAGAACAACGAGCTTGCCGGTGCCTGCCTCGACGTGTTCGAGCATGAGCCTGCCGTGAACCCGAAGCTCCTCAAGAGCGACAGGGTGGTGGTGCTGCCGCATATGGGGTCCGCCACGATCGAAGGGCGCGTCGATATGGGCGAGAAGGTCATCATCAACATCAAGACCTTCCTCGACGGCCATTCGCCGCCGGACCGCGTGCATCCCGCAATGTTCTAAGCAGCGTGCGGCGGGGCAAGCTCCGCCGTATGCACATGCTCTGGGCGGAAGCCCATGCCGATCAGGCGCGCCGGAATGCGCCGCAGGAACGGTACGTGATTGAGGAGCCTTGCCGCGAATGGCGCGCGCGGCTGCTCCGTCATCGCAAGCACATTGCTGATGATGCGGTTCTGCACGAAGAGCTGGGCGGCCTGCGTCATCTCGGTCGGCCATTGCCGGCGGGCCTGCACCTTGCGCAGCGTCGCGAGCGGCACGGGTCCTTTCCGCAAGGGTTCGGCGAGGATGTTGGCGGCGGCCACGGCGTCCTGGATGGCGAGATTGATGCCGACGCCGCCGACCGGCGACATGGCATGCGCCGCATCCCCGATGCAGAGAAGGCCTTCGCGGCACCATTCCTTCAGCCGGTCCACCCGCACCGTGAGGAGC
>DATMDY010000016.1:0-11855 GCA_035557335.1 Methyloceanibacter sp. | reverse complement strand
CGCCGTAAGTGACCCGCTTCCCGGTTTTTTCCTTCACACGGAGAGGTAGACCGGGGGCGTTTGGTATGGACCTTACGGTCGTCAGCCAGCTCCTGGCGGGGCCTCATAGTGGACCCGGGCGGAGCCCCGGCGCCGCCCGAGTGAATTGGCTGCGAACCAAGACCCGCGGGACACCGCACCCCGTCCCGCCTCACGAACGCCTCATGAAACGCCCTTCAACTGGACGAGGTGTGTGCATTGTAAATGAGGTTCGGCGCGCGGGGATAAGTCTGCCCAAAATTCGTCATTCCGCCGCAAGCCGAATCCAGAAAACCGGCTCCGTGCTTATGTTCTGGATACCGGCTTTCGCCGGTATGACGATGATTGATGGGGGATAGAAGTCACCTACATTTCGGCAGCGGCTTTGGCTCAGCCGGAGGGTTATCCTTGCGGAGTTTCATGAGGGCCGGCTCAAGCGTCTCCCTTGGCCAAAAGTTCGGAACACGGATTTCTTTCAAGCAGGACGCGTTCCAATACAATCCGGCCTTCGACGGCGACCGGCCGGCCTTCACCTCGCGCGCGACAGCGACGATATCGCTCGATTCCGGGTAGATGTAGAGCGTCGCCGGCTTGTTCTCCACCAATGCCAAAATCTGCTTGGAGTCCGAAGGAGACCAGCTGGTGCAGCCGTTGCTGCGGCCGGCGCTGTAATCGATCAGCTTGCCGAACGGCACGTATCCCTCGTCGTCCGCGTGGGCGTTGCCTGGAGCTTTCATGCGACATTGCCACGCCACGATCACGGCAGGATGGCCGCCGATGGCGCGCGGTCTGGCGTTCGCCGTGTCGCCCTCGCCATCGAACTGCACGAACGATCGCATCATGGGCAAAGTCTTTCCCCCCGCACGATAATAGCCTTTGAAAGACGTTTTGATCTCGGCCGTGACATAGGGGCCACCGGTCGTCAGCTTGGAATCCAGCGCATTGCTGAAGTGCTTGGCGCAGCGGACGCCGTTGGCGAAATTGGCGATGCCTTTCAGATTGCGGCCGTTGCCATGCCCGGTCGGAAGCGCGCGAAAGGTTCGATCGGCTTCGCAAATGACATAAAATCGGCGCCCCAACCCGGCGGGCCGCGTGGCGTCCACGGCGAAATAGCAGGGATTCTTGATCTTGCCTTCGCTCACTTTTTGCAGGTAAAGCGCGCGCGCCCTCTGCAAGACCACGGGCGCGATCTGACCGTCGCCAGTGCCGACATGGGCCTGCAGCCAAGCCGGAACGGTAGAAGCCGCCGGTGCCGCTGGGACGGCTGGTTTGGACGGGACCGGTGAAACGTGCCACGGCAGCTCCTCCGCCGCAAAGGAGCGGGGCAAGCCCGGCAAGGCGATCAGGCAGGCGGAAGCGCCGGCAATTACAAGGAGCGATCTCAACCGCAACGGATCAATTCTCCCGTCGAGATGGTCTAGATAGTAACGCGTAAAACCCCTCTCCTTAAAATACGCTAAAGCCTGTCTTGAATAGGGCGAGCGGAATCACTCCCACTCGATGGTGCCGGGGGGTTTGGAGGTGATGTCGTAGACCACGCGGTTGATGCCCACAATGTATTGCGGTGCCTGATATCGTGCTGATACTCGTTATGTCTACTCTGGATTGCAGACACGATGGCCAAGCCTCGACGCTCACGACCTACACCTAACCCACCCCCACTGGTCGATACGCATTTCAGAATCCCCGGTTGGGCAAAGCTATTTTTTTTGGCATCTGGTTGGATTATTGCACTTCTGGTGGGGCTGCTCGACTTACCGGCAAAAATTAATTCCTTCTTCGATGAAGCACCAAAGGCAGCTACGCGGATTGATGACTGGTTATTCGTAGACAGGGTGCTTAGCGGCGAGTGGTCGAGCGCACCGGAAGGCGATGTCCTAGCTAAACCAACTGATTCGCGATTGGATGCACTTGAGGGTGGCCCTGTCGATGTTGAAATGAGGGTCTATCGAGGTGGAGTCGAGGGCTCGATCAGCTCAGATGGACTCGGCAAGCACTACATCTTCTCGCAAATCCAAATCGAAGGGCACGTGAACGGAGGGATTGTAAAAGGAATAGCTTGGGATGCCATAGGCGGTGAAAAGGTTGCACTGGCTGAGTTCCAGCTTCAACCAGGAGAGCGTGGTGGCGAGCCAGTGCTGATGTTTCGCGTAGTCAAGCAAGGAGGCAAGTTCTTCCCAGAGCGGGCGATCCTGTGGCGAACAGAGGCTATTAGACCAGGTGAACTCAACATGCAGTTCTTCCGCGCTATCATAAAGCAGCAAAAAGAGCGGCAAAAAGAGTGGCTCAAAAAGCACGCGCGACCCCCGCGCGATAAAGGGGAGTAGCCTCATGCGCGAACTTTGGCTGCCAATAGTCGGCAGACGAGCTTTCGAGGGCCCCAACGTATGGCAAAGGCATCAGACACCTCAAACCAATTGCCGTCGTTTCCTGCTCCGTGATTGAGGCCCATACAGGAGCACTGGCACTCGTGCCCGACAGCATTTTGGCAAGCTGGCGCACATATCTCCCGTTCGCGATAGGGCTGGATTATATAAACCTTGGTATACTTGGCCAATGAGCGGTCGACGAAGGCATTGAACCAGGCCTTCGGCAATTCCCAGTGCTTCCCTGAAGCGATCCATTCAGGCGAGGTTCGTCTGCTATCTTGAAGCCACTGGCGGTTCGACACCGCATAGGGCAATCGCACACGCAAGCGCTCTCCCTTCCCCGTCCGCCGCAGCACGACGGGAATGCGCGTCTGGTTCCAGACATCCTTCATGGTTTGTCTGTCCATGTCCGCACTAAGTTCTAAAGTGCCTATACTTAAGTGGCAGTCTTCAGCCAATCACTCCCACTCGATAGTGCCCGGCGGTTTGGAGGTGATGTCGTAGACCACGCGGTTGATGCCGCGCACCTCGTTGATGATGCGCCGCGCCGCGCGGCCCAGAAAATCGTGGGAGAAGCCGTAATAATCGGCGGTCATGCCGTCGGTGGAGGTCACGGCGCGCAGCGCGCAGACATAGTCGTAGGTGCGCGCATCGCCCATCACGCCCACGCTGCGCACCGGCAGCAGCACGGCGAAGGCCTGCCAAATCGTGTCGTAAAGTTCCGCTTTGCGGATCTCGTCGAGATAGATGGCGTCGGCCTGGCGCAGGATGGCGAGCTTTTCTTCCGTGACCTCGCCGGGGATGCGGATCGCAAGGCCCGGCCCCGGAAAAGGATGGCGGCCGACAAAGGCATCGGGCAGGCCAAGCTCGCGGCCGAGCGCGCGCACCTCGTCCTTGAACAGCTCGCGCAACGGCTCGATCAGCTTGAAGCGCATGGTCTCGGGGAGCCCGCCGACATTATGATGCGACTTGATGGTGGCCGACGGGCCGCCGGTCGCCGACAGGCTCTCGATCACGTCGGGATAGAGCGTACCTTGGGCGAGGAACTCGACGTCGTAGAGCTTCTCCGCCTCGTCTTCGAATACCTCGACGAACAACCGGCCGATAATCTTGCGCTTGGCCTCGGGCTCGGTGATCGATTCGAGCGCGGCGAGGAAACGCGCGCCGGCATCGACCGCGATCAGCGGGATGTTGTAATGGCCTCGGAACAGATCGACGACTTCCTCCGCCTCTCGCGCGCGCAACAGGCCGTGGTCCACGAAGATGCAGGTGAGCTGATCGCCGATCGCCTCGTGGATCAGCAGCGCGGCGACGGCGGAATCGACGCCGCCCGACAGTCCGCAGATCACGCGGCCCTCGCCCGCCTGTTCGCGAATGCGCTTGAGCGCCCGCTGGCGGAACTGCGCCATGGTCCAGTCGCCGGGGAGGCCTGCGATACCGCGCACGAAATTGGTGAGCAGCGCCGCGCCTTTCGGCGTGTGCACCACTTCGGGGTGGAACTGCAAGCCGTAGAAGCGGCGCGAATCGTCGGCGATGGCCGCGAACGGCGCGCCGGTCGAGATGCCCACGGCGCGGAAGCCGGGCGGGAGCCGCGTGACGCGGTCGCCGTGACTCATCCACACTTGCGCCCGCTCGCCCTCGTCGAACACGCCGTCGAACAACGGCGTCTCGTCGATGATCTGCAGTTCGGCGCGGCCGAACTCTCGGGTCAAGCCCGCCTCGACCTGGCCGCCAAGCGCCGCCACCATGGCCTGCTCGCCATAGCAGATGCCGAGCACCGGCACGCCGGCGGTGAAGATCGCCTGCGGCACCCGCGGCGTGCCGCTCTCATGCACGGATGCCGGGCCGCCCGACAGGATGATGGCCTTGGGCAGGACGGGCCCGAGGGCCGCTTCGGCCTGGTCGTAAGGCACGATCTCGGAATAGACACCGGCCTCGCGCACGCGCCGGGCGATGAGCTGCGTCACCTGGCTGCCGAAATCGACGATGAGGACGCGATCGGGGGCTGGAGCCTCGGCTTTGTCGTCAGCTACCGGCGAGGCTAATGTCGGGTTTGGGCTTTGCTCCGTCATGTCCGGTGGTTATAGCAGCGTCCTTGAGTCGGCAATGCCTCTCCAATCGTCATTCCGGCGCAAGCCGGACTCCAGGAGCCACTGGCTCGGCGCCGGTGAGGCTGGATCCCGGCTTTCGTAGGATGACGCCAGCTTGTACCGGCGGGATCATGATCGAAAACCAGAGAGAGCAGAAAGCATTCGAGGCGCGGCTAAGCCGCCAGATCGCGGCCTATCACGACGCGGCTTTGCTCTATGCGGCGGTGAAGCTCGGCCTGCCCGACCGGCTGGCGGCGCAAGCCGGCACCGCGGAGCAATTGGCTGAGGCGTTGGGCCTGCCGGCGCCACGTCTTGAGCGCTTCTTGCGCGGGCTCGTCACCGTCGGCGTTTGCGAAGAGCGTCCAGACCAGACCTTCGCCCTGACATCTTCAGGCCGATCGCTGACCTCGGACTCGCCCTCGCGCCTGGCCGAGAAAGTGCAGATCGTGGTCGGGCAATATTGGCGGCCTTGGTCCGATCTCGTATCCTGCCTGCAAACGGGCAAACCGTCCTTCGAACAGGTGTTCGGCATGGATGTGCGGGACTGGCGCCGCACGCACGCCGGGCAAGGCGCGCTGTTCGACTCCTATGTGGCGAAGGAGACGCTAGCCCAGGCGGATTCGATCGTCGAAGCGCTGGACGTTTCGGGCGTGAAGACCGTCGCGGAGATTGGCGGCGGCTATGGCGGCTTGCTTGCCGCGATCCTGCGCGCACATCCGCACCTGACCGGCATCTTGTTCGATCAGCCGCACGTCGTCGAGGCGGCTCAGCCCTTCTTGCAATCGCTCGGCGTGGCCGAAATTGTCCGATGCGTCGGCGGAGACATATTGCGAGAAATCCCGGTCGAGGCTGACCTCTATGTCTTGAAAGCGGTGCTTCAGAACTGGGACGACGCCGACGTCAGCGCCATTCTCTCCAACTGCCGGAAGGTCATGCCGCCAACCGCGAAGCTGCTCGTCGTCGAGCGCCTACTGCCTGAGCGCGTGTCTGACGATGCGGCCGCAATCATGCTCGACCTGCATATGATGGTGATCACCGGCGGCCGTGTCCGCAGCCTCGCCGAATTCGAGGCGCTGCTCTCCCAAGCCGGCTTGGCCTTATCGAAGGTCTCCTCGACAACAGCAGGACAGTCTATCCTCGTAGCGGAGGTAAAAAATGAGCCGTAGAAGATTTTGCGTGTTCGTGTCGACGGTGGCGAGCGGGCTCGGCATCGCCCTGACAAGCGCGATCGCGGACGATGCGCCTTATGCCAGGCTCAAAGCCCTGCTGCCGCCGGGCGACGAAGCGCAAGCCTGCTACGCCCGGACTTACGACGCGGCGCATCTCAAGAAGCACCCGAAGCAGAAGGTCACCGACATGGTGTTCTTCCTGCGTTACAGCGCGCTCAGCGAGGAGGAGCAGGCGCTCACGTTCTCAGGGCAGCACGGGCACGATTTCCGCTACGACTTCACCTTGGCGGCGACGCTCAGGGGCGGCGCCGAGACGCTCTATGCCAGCGGAGAATGCGGCTCCACCAGCCGGATCGGCTGCGGCGTGGAATGCGACGGTGGCGGGGTCGAGCTCGATTCAAAGGCGGACGCCCCCGGCGCGCTACTGGTCCGGCTCGACCGCGACTACAGCTTCATCCGCATGACGCCGGGCTGCGGCGACGAAGAGGAAGACGCCGTGACCTTGCAAGCCGGCGCGGACGACAAGGTGTTCAAGCTCACCAAGTCGCCGCTCATGCTGTGCCGATCGATGCAGGAAAATCTGGACAAGCGCCTGGAAGCGCAATCCGGCACCGACGACTAAACCGAACGCTCACGGGCGCGTTGCCGTTCGGCGCCAGCTTATGTAGAGTCGGCGGCTCAACGGCTTTGCGTCAATGGTTGGGGGTTAAGCAAATGATACGGATTGGTCGCTCTATCTGCGGTCTGGCCTTCTTGGCCATGATCGTTAGTCTCGCGCCGGAGGCGTTTGCCCGCGCGCTGTTAGCTTATCCGTTACAGGGCCAGAGCCCGCAGCAGCAGGAAGCCGATCGCGCCGAATGCGCCGATTGGGCCGTCCAGCAGAGTGGCTATGATCCGACGGGGCTCCCGATCATCGTAAGGCCGAGACGCCCGGGCATGTTCACCGGACTGATCGTTGCGACCCCGACCGGCCCCGCCGAGACGGTGGCGACAGGACCCGATGGCGGCGTCATTGGCGGCGTCGTGAACAAGGCGCAGCTCGCTCAGATCGAGATGCTTTACGCCAAATATCTTGACGCCGGAGCTTTATGTCTCACGGCACGCGGCTACCAGGTTTCGAGGTAAGGGGGATGGCGATGCGTATTTCAATCTCGACAGCGTTCCTGTTTGCGTTTGCATGCCTCCTTCCTGCGGCGGCGAGTGCGGCGACGGGCGCATATATCTGCGCCTTTAGCGATGCCTATGAATGCGAGACCGTGACCGGCTGCAAGCGGGCCTCCTTGCATGACATCAACATCCCTGAATTCGTCGTGATCGATCTCGACAAGAAGCAATTAACGGGCGACTCTTTGACCGACAAACACCGCACCGAAGACATCGAGGGTATGACTTCCGACGATAAACATATCTTTCTCCATGGCACCCAGGACAAGGAAACCTGGAACGCCACGATTACGCTCGAGACGGGCGAACTGGCAGGTGGGATCACCAGCGGCACGTCGTCCTTCGCCGTTTTCGGCAATTGCACGCACAAATAGCGCTCAGCGTTCCAATACGGCGATGAAGAAGCCGTCAGTGCCGTGACGGAGCGGCGTCAATTGCAGCGTGTCGGCTGAGCCATCGGCGGAGTCGGGAGGCGTCGCATCAGGTAAAGACGTCTCCCACAGCGTCCGCCACGGCAGCAGCTTGAAATCGGGATGGCGGCCTAAGAAGGCATCGACCTGGTCGCGGTTCTCGGGCGGCAGCACCGAGCAGGTGACATAGGCAAGCCGTCCGCCCGGTCTGACCAGCGCCGCGCCTTCATCCAGCACCGCTTCCTGTTCCTTCAGCCGCGCCTCCAGCATTTGCGGGGCGAGCCGCCATTTGGCGTCGGGACGCCTCCGCCACACCCCCGAGCCGGTGCAGGGCGCGTCGATCACCACCAGATCCATCTTGCCTGCGAGCTGACCGAGCGCGTCGGTGTCGCCGGCCGTCAGCACCTGCACGTTGCGCACCCCTGCCCGCTTCAGCCGTTCGAAAATCGGGCGAAGGCGCATGCGGTCGGTATCGTAGGCATAGAGCTGCCCGGTATTTTGCATGGACGCGGCGAGCGCCAGCGTCTTGCCCCCGGCCCCGGCGCACAGATCGATGATTTGCTGCTTGGGCGCCACGCCGGTGAGCAAGGTCGCGACCTGCGAGCCCTCGTCCTGCACCTCAAACCAGCCTTTGCCGTGTCCCGGCTCGGCCTCGATATGAGGACTTCGTCCTGGCCCCGGCGCTTGCACGATGCGGATGCCGCGCGGCGAATGCGGCGTAGGCACGGGCGCGAAACGGCCCAGCGCCTTCAGCACCTTGTCGCGATCGGCCTTCAGGGTGTTGACCCTGAGATCGACGGGTGCGCGTTCCGCCAAAGCCGCCCCCTCTTCGCCCTCACGCTTGCCGAAGGCACGGGCGAACTCGGGCGCAAGCCACTCAGGATAATCGCCACGAATATGCGCCGGCGCATCGTCGCCAATCTTGCGTTCCAGCCCCGCGCGTTCCTCCTCCGACAGTGGTGCCGGCGCATGGCGGCTGCCGTCGGCGAGGGCCGATACCTCGTCCGGTGTCATGCCCCAGTCCGTGACCAGAGTGCGCAGCACGAGCGCGCGCGGGCTCTCGTCATCCATGACATAGGCATTAGAGGCGCGCTTGCGCAGCGCGTCGAACACCAGATTGCCGATCGCCGCGCGGTCGCCAGAGCCCGCGAATCTATGCGCCACGCCCCAATCCTTCAGTGCCTCGCCGGCGGGGCGCTTGCGCTCGGAGATCTCGGTGAGAATGTCGATGGCCGCGCTGACGCGTGCGCCCGGAATCATCAGAGCTCGGGAAACAGGTAAATTCGGGCGATCACGATCACCCACATGAGCGCCAGCGCGACCGCGCCGACCATGAACATGGCGGTGCGCCGGTCGAGCCGGTTGGAGGTGGCATGGATATAGGTATGCAGATAGCGCGAAGCCACGAACATCCAGCTCAAGACATAGAGCGTGGTATCGAGCACATTGGTGACGAGCGCGAGCAAGATCACCACATAGAACAGCATCGGCAATTCGAGCTGATTGTGGAAGGCGTTGCCGATCTGGATCACCCGCGGCGGCCAAGCGGGCTCGCGCAGCGCCACTTGATGCGGCCTCACGTCGCCGCGCCGGACCGCGCGCAGCCGCACGGCGGCCATCCAGAACAGCATCCCGAAGGTCAGCGCGACCTGCGCGAACATCGGCAGTAAAATGGCCTCGATCGACATGGCGCCCCCTCTTTTGGCTTGGCCGGCCGGAAAAATGAGCAAAACCCGGCTTCCGCGCTCTTATACTCCGCCCGCAATCTCCTGTAGAGCCGGGCCGTTGGCATGGAAGTTACCCGAATTGCCCAGCAAATATGGACGGAAGTTCAATTGACGCGAGCCGTCTTGGCCTTTTAAAGCTAGCGCCAAGCAAAAGTTCCCAGCGTTTCCAGGAGGAAATCCATGCGCTTTAGCGCTTCCAAACTCTTTCCCGTGGCGGTCCTTGCCGGCTTTGTTCTGCTGACGGCCCTGCCCAGTTCGGCGCAGAGCGTAGGAGAGACGATTACCCCGGAGCAGCCAGACCCGAACCTCGATCCCTGCTTCAACGGCAAAGGCAGCGTCAAGGAGGTGCTCGACGCCTGCGCCGCCTTCATCGCTTCGGGCACGACCGACAAGCAGCAACTGGTCGCGGCCCACAGCATCCGCGCCCTGGCTTTCTCGGCCACCGGCAAACTCGATGACGCGCTGGCCGAGATGAATGCTGCGGTCGAGATCAATCCGGAGCGGGCCAACAGCTATTTCATGCGCGCCGCCGGCTATGACGCCAAGAAGGACTACGACAAGGCGTTGGCCGATCTCGACAAGGCGATCAGTCTCAACGGCAAGGACGGAGACTATTATCTGCTGCGTGGGCAGGTCTACAGCCACAAAGGCGATCTCGACAAGGCGCTTGCCGACTTGAACGAGAAGGTGAAGCTCAATCCCGAGGCGACTAACGGCTACACGAGCCGCGGCGACCTCTATCGCCAACGCAAGGAGTACGATCTCTCCATCACCGACTATAGCGAGGTGATCAAGCTCGATACGCGCGGTGTGAAGGGTTATGTCGATCGCGGCTGGATCTACGTGCTCAAGGACGATCTCGACAAGGCCGGCGCCGATTTCGACACGGCGCTGAAGATCCAGGAAAACAATGCCGCGGCGCTGGTTGGCCGCGGCGTGGTGAAGAGCCGCAAGGGCAAGCCCACCGACGGCAGCGGCGACCTCGCCCTGGCCAAACGGCTCGAGCCCGGCATTTTCGACGAGATCAAAAAGCTCGGCGTGAAATAGGCCGAAGGAATTAACCTTCGCGGGGGTAGTTGGGAGATTCCCGCGTGATGGTCACGTCGTGCACGTGGCTCTCGCGGAAGCTCGCCGCCGAGATGCGGATGAACTCGGCGCGCGCCCGGAAATCGGCGAGAGTCGGCGCACCGGCATAGCCCATCGACGCGCGCAAGCCGCCGATCAGTTGATGCAGCACGCTGGCCACCGGGCCCTTATAGGGTACTTGGCCCTCCACGCCCTCGGGCACGAGCTTCAGCGCATCCCTGATGTCCTGCTGGAAGTAGCGGTCGGCCGAGCCGCGCGACATGGCGCCGATCGAGCCCATGCCGCGATAGGCCTTGTAGGAGCGGCCCTGATAGAGAAACACCTCGCCGGGGCTTTCGTCGGTGCCGGCGAGCAGCGAGCCGAGCATCACGCAGTCGGCCCCGGCGGCGAGCGCCTTGGCGAGATCCCCGGAATAACGCGTGCCGCCGTCGGAGATCACCGGGATATCGCTCTTCTGCGCCGCCTCGACCGCTTCGAGCAGCGCGGTGAATTGCGGCACGCCGACCCCGGCCACGATGCGCGTGGTGCAGATCGACCCCGGCCCGATGCCGACTTTGACCGCGTCGGCGCCGGCATCGATCAGCGCCTTGGTGCCATCCGCCGTCGCCACGTTGCCGGCGACGACCTGCACCGCATTCGATTGCCGCTTGATGCGGCGCACGGCGTCGAGCACGAGTTCGGAATGGCCATGCGCGGTGTCGACCACGATCAGGTCGGCGCCGGCATCGATCAGCCGCTCGGCGCGCACCAGCCCGGACTCGCCCACGCTGGTCGCCGCCGCTACGCGCAAGCGCCCCTGCTCGTCCTTGCAGGCATTGGGATTGAGCCGCGCCTTCTCGATGTCCTTCACGGTGATGAGCCCGATGCAGCGATAGGCGTCGTCCACGACCAGCAGCTTCTCGATGCGGTGCGTGTGGAGGAGCCGCTTGGCCTCCTCCATGTCGACGTTCTCCCTGACGGTGATGAGGCCTTCTTTGGTCATCAGCTCGGCCACGCGCTGGCTGGGATTGGTGGCGAAGCGCACGTCGCGATTGGTGAGGATGCCGACCAGACGGCCCTCCCGCGCGCCGTTTGCCCCAGGCTCGACCACCGGTATGCCGGAGATCTGATGATCGGCCATCAGCTTCAGTGCGTCGGCGAGAGTGCCCTCGGGTTGGATGGTGACGGGGTTCACCACCATGCCCGACTCGAATTTCTTCACCTGGGCCACCTGGGCGGCCTGCGTCTCCGGATCGAGATTGCGGTGGATCACGCCGATGCCGCCGGCCTGGGCCATGGCGATGGCGAGGCGCGCCTCGGTGACGGTGTCCATGGCCGAGGAGATCACGGGGATGTTGAGGGAGATCGAGCGCGTCACGCGCGAGGAGACATCGACCTCGCCGGGGAGCACGTTCGAAGCGCCCGGGCGGATGAGCACGTCGTCGAAAGTGAGCGCAATCGCGCTGTCGGGGAAGTTGCGTTTATTCTCGGGGGGCTGCCTCAAGGGCATCTGCCAACCTCATTGGGGGACCGCGTGTGGCGCGGTTACCGGTTGGCGGCTTCCTTTATCACCTTATCGTGAAATTGCAAAGGAAAGCCGCCCGAAAAACCTATTTCCGTTCAGGGAACCGCCATGCGGCCGCCACAAGCGGGAACTACGCCATCGCCAGGAGCATTGTTGCAATCAGAAGGCGCGCCCGTGGGGCGGCAGGCGCTGATATGGAAGGAGTGGTTCCATGAGAAATGTAATGGCGACTGCTTTGGCGAGCGCCCTGCTCTTTGCGGTGGCGCAGACGGCACATGCCGCGCCTTTGCTGAATTTGAAAGACGGCGCGCAGAGTCC
>DATMDY010000015.1:0-7995 GCA_035557335.1 Methyloceanibacter sp. | reverse complement strand
CTCGAAGCCCGCCTCCAGCAGCCCGACGTGATGGTCCTCGGCAGCCTCAACGAGGGTGTGTGGCCGAGGCCGCAAGAGGCGGGCCCGTGGCTCAGCCGTCCCATGCGCGAGATGCTTGGTCTTGCGCCGCCCGAGCGTTTCACCGGCCTCTCCGCCCACGATTTCGCGCAAGGGCTCGGCGCCGGTTCCGTCTTTCTCACCCGCGCGGTGAAGGTTGACGGCGTGCCGACCGTGCCGTCGCGCTGGCTTCAGCGGCTGCTGGCCCTGGTCAAAGCGGCGAAGCTCGAAGCCGTGATCGAGCCCAAGGAGCCTTGGGTCGCCTGGGCGCGCGAGCGCGACCGCGCGCCTGAATTCGCTCCGGTGAGGCCGCCCGAGCCCCGCCCGCCGGCCGAGGCCAGGCCGCGCAAATTGAGCGTGACCCGCATCGAGCGATGGATTGCCAATCCTTACGAGATCTTCGCCAAGGATATTTTGGGATTGGAATCGCTTAAGCCGCTCGGCACCGAGCCCGATCCGGCCTTGCGCGGCAGCATCGTTCACCGCGCGCTGCATGAGTTTGCGGTCGCTTACCCTGACAGCCTCCCCCCCGACATCGAAGCTGAGCTGACCAGGTTCGCCGAAGCGCATTTCAGCGCGCTTGGCGGCTCGCCGCGCGTCGAGGCGTTCTGGCGGCCGCATTTCCAGCGCTTCGCGCGCTGGTTCGCCACCACCGAGCCGGGCCGCCGTGATGGCATGGTCCGCACCCATACCGAGTTGCGCGGGGCTCTCGACCTTGCGAGCGCGAACTTCACCCTCACCGCACGCGCCGACCGCATCGACATGGGCGGGGACGGCACGGTTACGATCTACGATTACAAGACCGGAAGCGTGCCCAAGCCCAAACACGTGGAAGAGCTGTCTGCCCCGCAGCTTCCCCTCGAAGCGGCGATGGCCGAGGGCGGCGGCTTCGCCGATCTCGGCCAGCCCGTCGTCAAAGACATTCGCTATATCGAGGCCTCCGGGCGCCGCGGCGGCGGCGAAGAACGCGCCGCGGCAAATGCGACGGCGCAGGCGTTGGCGAGCAAGGCGCGCGCCGACTTGAAGCGCCTGGTCGAGCGCTACGCCGATCCCGGCATGGCCTACGAGGTAAAGCGGCGCAAAGGCGCGGCCTTCGCCAGCGTCTATCGCTACGATGAATACGAGCATCTCGCCCGCGTCCAGGAATGGCTAACACTCGAAGCCGAGGAGGAGTGGTGATGAGCACCGTGCCCCTCCTCCATGAAGCCGACGCCAATCAGGCGCGGGCTGCCGACCCGGAAGCCTCGGCCTGGGTGTCGGCCAATGCCGGCACCGGCAAGACCGCCGTGCTGGTCAAGCGCACGCTCCGGCTCCTGCTCGCCGGTTCCAAGCCGGAAGCGATCCTCTGCCTGACCTATACCAAGAATGCGGCGGCGGAGATGCAGAACCGCCTGCTCGGTGTTCTTGCCGACTGGGCGACCATTCCGTCGGAGGCTTTGCACACGCAGCTTGTCGATCTCCTGGGGCGCGCGCCGGAGGCGGCCGAGTTGCGTGTCGCCAAGCGTTTGTTCGCAAAGGCGTTGGAAGCGCGGGGCGGCCTCAAGATCCACACCATTCACGGCTTCTGCGAGCGGCTATTGCAGCGCTTCCCGCTAGAAGCGCAGATCACCCCGCATTTCAAGGTGCTCGACGAGCATGGCGCGGCGCGGCTCAAGCAGCAGGCCTACGAGGCGACCATCGCCCGCGCCGCCGAGGGCCGCGACAGCGCGCTCGGGCGTGCGCTCGCCAAGGCCATCACCTACACCAGCGACGACTATTTCCGCAAAGTGGTCGAGACCGTGCTCGCCAAGCGCGGCGAGCTCGCCCGCATGCTGGCCTATCATGAAAGCGCCGACGATTGGGCCGAGGCCGAGAGCCAAGCCCTCAAGCGCCTGTTCGATGTCGCCGAGGAGGAAGAAGAGTCGCTGATCGCGGCGCTGGCCGGCGTGCTGTCCGATGCTGAGATCGACGCGGCCATCGCCGCTTTCGCTGCCTTCGGCGGTACCGCCAAGACGGATAAAGACGCCGAACGCAGTTTGCATGAGGCTAGAGCTAGCAGTGGTGAAGCTCGCATGACCGCCTTGAAGCCGCTCTTCCTGACAGGCGACGGCGATGCCCGCAAACAGACCTGCAACAAGGCTTTCGCCAATGACGCACCGGACATCGCCGCGCTCCTCGATGACGCCAAAAGCCGTTACGCCGCGCTTAGCGAGAAGCTGGCGCGGTTGCGCGTGGCGGAGGCGAGCGGCGCCGTACTCGCTTTCGCCGACGCCATCCACGACGATTATGAGCGGCGGAAGCGCGCGGAAGCCGTGCTCGATTATGACGATCTGATCGCCAAGGCGCGCAATCTGTTCCTCCAGACGGGCGCCGCGTCCTGGGTGCTTTACAAGATCGACGGCGGCATCGACCACATCCTGGTGGATGAGGCGCAAGATACCAACCCGGCGCAATGGGAGATCGTGCAGAGCGTGGCCGAGGAGTTCTTCTCAGGCGCGGACGCAAGCGGGAAACTGCGCACGTTGTTCGCGGTCGGCGACGAGAAACAGTCGATCTACAGCTTCCAGGGCGCCGATCCCGCGCGCTTCGGCGACGTGGGCCGCGCCTTCCGGCTAAGGGCCGCTGCCATCGAAGTCCCCTGGCATGACGTGCCGCTCAACCTGTCCTTCCGCTCGACCATGCCGGTCCTTGAAGCGGTGGACGCGGTGTTCGCGCGGCCGCAAGCCGCGCAGGGCCTCACCTTCGCCGAGACTATCATCATCCAGCATCACGCGCATCGCCAGGGCCAAGCCGGGCTGGTCGAACTCTGGCAGCTCGAAAGCGAGACCAAGCCAGACCCGGTGGAAGCTTTCGAGCCGTGGAACGAAGCGGTAATCGGTGCCCGCGCCGTCGATACGCTCTGCCGCCGCATCGCCGCGCAGATCAAGCGATGGCTCGACGAAGGCGAGCCGCTCCCCGCACGCGGGCGCAAGGTGCGGCCCGGCGATATCCTCATTCTGGTGCGCCGCCGCGATCCCTTCACCACGCCCATGATCCGCGCGCTGAAGCGATTGGGCATCAACGTCGCCGGCGCCGACCGCATGAAACTGACGGATCAGCTTGCGGTGCAGGACCTGGTGGCGCTCGCCGATGTCTTGTTGATGCCGGAAGACGATCTCGCGCTCGCCGTCGTGCTCAAGAGTCCGCTGTTCAATCTCGACGACGCGGCGCTGTTCGACGTCGCCTATCGGCGGCAAGGCTCGCTGTGGTCCGCGCTCAAGGCCAAGGCGAAGGAGGACGTCCGTTTCGCCGAAGCCGAACAGCGCCTGACCGCCTGGCTCGATCTTACGGACTTCCTACCGCCTTACGAGTTCTTCGCCGAAGTGCTTGGCGCCGGGGGACAGCTCATGCGCAAGCGCCTGTTGACCCGGCTCGGGCCCGAGGCGGCTGAGGCAATCGACGAATTTCTCGATTCTGCGCTTGGCTACGACCGCGAAGACGCGCCCTCGCTCCAGGGCTTCATCGACCGGCTCCGCGCCGACGAGGTCGAGATCAAGCGCGACATGGACCAGGACCGCGACGAGGTGCGCATCATGACGGTGCACGGCGCCAAGGGGCTCGAGGCGCCGATCGTGTTCCTGCCCGACACCTGCATGACGCCGCGCCCGCAAGGCCCGCGCATCTTCCCCCTGCCCCGCGCCGGCGAACCGCCGGACGAGGTCCCCCATCTTGCCTGGGCGCCGGCCGGCCATTCGGACCTTGGGGTACTGGCCGAGTCCAAAGCCGCCCTATCTCAGGCCGAGCGCGAGGAGCATAACCGGCTGCTCTATGTCGCCATGACGCGGGCGAGCGACCGGCTTTATGTCTGCGGCTGGCAGGGCCTGCGGAAGCGCGAGGAGAATTGCTGGTACGATTTGGTCAATGACGGCCTTGCCGGGCACTTCACCGAGATCGCCGGTGCCGACGGCGTCACTGTTAGGCGCATGGAGAGCACCCAGGAAAAATCGGTCGAAAGTTCAGAAGCGAAAAGCAAATTGGCGGAGGCCGCGCCGCTACCCGGCTGGGCGCTCAAGCCTGCTACGCCCGAGCGCACGCGCCCGCGATTTGCCCCATCACGCCTCGCGCTCAAAGACTCCACTATCGAGCAGCCGCCGCTCGGGCCGCTCGCGCTTGGCGATCGTCACCGTTTCGCGCGCGGGCGCCTGGTGCATGCTCTGTTGCAGCATCTGCCCGAGGTGAAGCCCGAGAACCAGGAGAAGGCGGCGCGCGCCTTTGTCACCGCGCGCGGCGCCGGGCTTCCGGAAGATCTGAAAGACGATATCCTCGCCGAGACCTTGGCCATCGTCAGGGACACACGTTTCGCACCGCTGTTCCAGCCGGGGAGTCTCGCGGAAGTGCCGGTCGTGGCGGAGATCGGCGAAGGCGAAAACGCCTTCGAGGTCGAAGGCCAGATCGACCGACTCGCCATCCTCGACGGTGAGCTCACGATTCTCGACTACAAGACCAACCGCCCGCCGCCTGAGAGGCCCGAGGACGTGGCGCCGGCCTATATCGCCCAGCTCGCCGCCTATCGCGCCGCGCTCGGCAAGCTATTCCCGGGCCGCGCGATTCGCGCCGCGCTGCTGTGGACCGACGGGCCGAAGCTCATGGAGATCCCGGAAACCATGCTCGATGCTGCCGAATGTCGGCTATTGCCGGGCGAGCCTTGACGCCATAGAGGGGCGCACTTAGGTTCCGGAACTGGAAAAAGACCGGCCGCTCACTGCACCACCGGCGCGAGGAGAAGCAAATGGCAACCGAAAAAGTCTCCGACGACACCTTCGAAGCCGAGGTGCTGAAATCCGCGACCCCCGTGGTGGTGGATTTCTGGGCTGAGTGGTGCGGCCCGTGCCGGCAGATCGCGCCCGCGCTGGAGGAGATCGCCGAGGAGTTCGACGGCAAGGTGCGCATCGCCAAGCTGAACGTGGACGAGAATCAGGAAACCAGCACGCGCTACGGCATTCGCAGCATCCCGACCCTGATGCTGTTCAAGGACGGCCAGTTGGCGGGCACGCTCAAGGGCGCCTACCCCAAGACCCAGCTCGCCGCCTGGATCAGCGACACGCTCACTGCTTAAAGGCGACTACCCGTGCAGCTTGAGCACGTGGCCCGCGAGATAAAGCGAGCCGCAGATCAGCACGCGCGACGGCTCGCTCGCGGCCATGCGGGACTGTAGCAACGCCGCCGGCACGCTCTCCGCCGCAACCACGTCGAAGCCCTCGGCTAATGCGATCTCGGCCAGCGCCTGGGCGCTGAAGGCGTTCGGCTCTTCCGTGATCGGCACCGTATAGACGCGCTCCACCAGCCCCTTGAACGGGGCGATGAAGGCATGCGCGTCCTTGGTCTCCATCATACCCCAGATGAGATGCACCGGACGCGGCACGCGCTCGTCGAGCTCGGCCAGCGCATGCGCGATGACCTGGCCACCGGCCGCGTTATGCCCGCCGTCGAGCCAAATCTCGGTGCCTTCCGCCACATAGGCATGCAGCCCGCCGATCGCGAGGCGCTCCAGCCGCGCCGGCCATTCGGCATGGGTCAGGCCGTATTCGAGCGCACGTTCGGTCAGCGCGTCGCCGAATACGATGCTCGCCTCGGCGATGGCCGTGCCGGCGTTGTCGATCTGGTGACGCCCGGCGAGCCGCGGCAGCGGCAAATCGAGTAGGCGTTCCGGCGTCTGGAAGATCAACCGCCCGTGCTGTTCGAACATGTCGAAATCCCGCCCGGCGACGTGAAGCGGCACGTCAAGCGCTCCGGCGCGTCGTTCGATCACGTCAAAGGCCGCTAGCTCCTGCCGTCCCACCACGCACGGCACGCCGGGCTTGAGGATGCCGGCCTTCTCACCGGCGATCTCCGCAAGAGTCTCGCCGAGGAACGATACATGGTCGATGGAGACCGGCGTGATGACCGTGAGCAGCGGCTTTTTCACCACATTGGTGGCGTCGAGCCTGCCGCCGAGGCCAGTCTCGAGCAGGAGCAGGTCGGCTTGCGCCTCCGAGAAAGCAAGGAAGGCCGCGGCCGTGGTGATCTCGAACAGGGTGATCAACTCGCCGTCATTGGCGGCCTCGGCGCGGGCGAGGCAATCGACCAGCGCCTCCTCGGCGATGGGGCGACCCCCGTGCGGCCCGGCCAGCACGATGCGCTCATGGAAATTGACGAGATGTGGCGAGGTATAGACATGCACGCCTTTGCCCATGGCCTCGGCGATGGCACGCAAGAACGCTTGCGACGAGCCCTTGCCGTTGGTGCCGGCCACATGCACCACCGGCGGCATCCGGTCTTGCGGGTTGCCGAGTGCGGAGAGCAGGCGCTCGATGCGCCCGAGCGATAAATCGATCGACTGCGGATGCAGCCGCTTCAGGCTTTCGAGCAGGGTGTCGCTCGACGCATTCCGTGGGCGGGCTCGCGCGCGCCCGGCGCTGTGGGGGAGTTGGGTCAAGCTGCGAGGCCTTTAGGCGGTGTGCGGCGGATAGGGATTAGCGCCATCGCGGGCGCTGCCCGTCAAGGTGTCATGACTGCGCTGATCCGTCAGAGCCTCAGGCCCCTTGCCGTCAAGGGCAATGCCGGAATTGCCCGAATTGCCTGCGTGATGCGCCACACCGTCCATCTCCTCGGCCAGCCCGATGTCGCGCGCCGGCCGGCGGTGGGTGAGAAGATGGCACAGCCGCGCCAGCGTGCCGCGCAATTCATGGCGATGCACCACCATGTCGACCATGCCGTGGTCGTAGAGATATTCGGCGCGCTGGAAGCCGTTGGGGAGCTGCTCGCGGATGGTCTGTTCGATCACGCGCGGTCCGGCGAAGCCGATTAGCGCACCGGGCTCGGCGATCTGGATGTCGCCGAGCATGGCGTAGGACGCCGTCACCCCACCGGTGGTGGGATGGGTCAGCACCACGATGTAAGGAAGCCGCGCCTCGCGCAGCTCCTGCACCGCCACGGTGGTGCGCGGCATCTGCATCAGCGAGAGAATGCCTTCCTGCATGCGCGCCCCGCCTGACGCGGCGTACAGAATGAACGGCGTGGTGCGCTTCACCGCGGCGCGCATGGCGGCGATCACTGCTTCGCCCGCGGCGGTGCCGAGCGAGCCGCCGAGAAAATCGAAATCCTGCACCGCGGCGACGATCTGCTCGCCTTCCAGCCGTCCGGCGCCGGCCAGCACCGCGTCGGCCATGCCCGTCTTGCTCTTGGCGTCCTTGAGGCGGTCGGTGTAGCGGCGTTCGTCGCGGAACTTGAGCGGGTCGAGCGGCACTTCCGGCAGGGCGATGGTGTCGTATTGGCCGTCGTCGAACAGGGCCTTGAGCCGCGCCGTCGCCGTCATGCGCATGTGGTAATTGGAGCCGGGGACCACGAACTGGTTGGCTTCGAGGTCCTTGTAATAGATCATCTGCCCGGTCTCGGGGCACTTCACCCAGAGATTCTCCGGCATCTCCTTCCGGCGAAGGATGCTCCGGATTTTGGGTCTGACGACGCTGTTGATCCAGTTCACGGGTCTACCGAACTCTCAAAAAACGATCACACGATGACTAGACTGCGGCGGCTTCGCACCGATGACGCAGTGCCGAGGCCAAACGCCTAACAAGATCAAGAACTTGAGGCTTGGTGGGGCCGGTGGCTTGGCCCTCGCCATCCAGACTCTGGGCGATGGCGGAGACCAGGGCCGAACCGACCACCACGCCTTCGGCGAGGCTTGCGATGGCGCTCACCTGCGCTTCCGTCTTCACCCCGAAGCCGACGGCAATGGGCAGGCCGGTATGCGCCTTGATGCGCCCGACATGCACCTTGACGTCACTCAAATCCGGCGCCGCCGTGCCGGTGATGCCGGCGATCGACACGTAATAGACAAAACCCGACGTATTGGCGAGCACCGCCGGCAGGCGCTTCGCGTCGGTGGTCGGCGTCGCCAGGCGAATGAAGTTCAGCCCCGCAGCGCTTGCGGCCGGGCGA
>DATMDY010000014.1:0-5141 GCA_035557335.1 Methyloceanibacter sp. | reverse complement strand
AGGTCACGAGACCGGCGCGGCCCTCCCGCTTCAACACTGCGAATTTCGTGTCGATGCGCGTCACGCTCACATCTCCATCTCGAGATGCTCGGCCACCGCGAAAATATCCTTATCGCCGCGTCCGCACAGATTCATGACGAGGAGATTGTCGCGCGGCAGCGTCGGCGCGAGCTTCTTCACATAGGCAAGTGCATGAGACGGTTCGAGCGCCGGGATAATGCCCTCGAGGCGCGTGCAGAGCTGGAAGGCGTCGAGCGCCTCCTTGTCGGTGACGGCGACATAGTTCACGCGGCCGGTATCCTTGAGCCATGCGTGCTCGGGGCCGACACCCGGATAGTCGAGGCCTGCGGAGATGGAATGGCCTTCGATGATCTGGCCGTCGCCGTCCTGCAAGAGATAGGTGCGGTTGCCATGCAGCACACCGGGTTTGCCGCCGGTCATGGATGCCGCATGGCCCGTCGCAACCTCGAGGCCATAACCGCCGGCTTCGACGCCGTAGATCGCGACCGTCGGTTCGTCGAGGAAGGGATGGAACAAGCCCATGGCGTTGGAGCCGCCGCCAATGCAGGCGACAAGGCTATCGGGAAGGCGGCCCTCGCGCTCCAGCATCTGCTCGCGGACTTCGTTGCCGATGACGGACTGGAAATCGCGCACCATGGCCGGGTAAGGATGCGGGCCGGCGACGGTACCGATGATGTAAAACGTGTCGTCGACATTGGCGACCCAATCGCGAAGGGCGTCGTTCATCGCGTCCTTCAAGGTGCCGGAGCCTGACGTCACCGGACGCACCTCGGCGCCGAGAAGTTTCATACGGAAGACATTGGGACGCTGCCGCTTGATGTCGGTCGCGCCCATATAAACGACGCATGGCAGCCCGAAGCGCGCCGCAACGGTTGCCACCGCGACGCCGTGCTGGCCGGCGCCGGTCTCGGCGATGATGCGGGTCTTGCCCATGCGCCGCGCGAGCTGGATCTGCCCGAGGCAGTTGTTGATCTTGTGCGAGCCGGTGTGGTTGAGCTCATCGCGCTTGAAGTAAATCTTGGCGCCGCCGAGATGCTCGGTCATGCGCTCGGCGAAATAGAGCGGGCTCGGCCGGCCGCCATAATGGGCGAGCATGTCGGTCAGTTCGGCCTGGAAGTCGGGATCGTTCTTCGCCTCGGTGTAGGCGCGGTCGAGATCGAGGACGAGCGGCATCAGCGTCTCGGCGACAAAGCGGCCGCCGAAGAGGCCAAAATGGCCGCGCTCGTCCGGACCCGAGCGATAGGTGTTGAGAGGGCTTTGCTCGGTCCTGGCGCTCATGATGCCTTCTTCTGATTTTGCGGGGCGCCCGCCTTCGCAGCGGCGATGAACGCGGCGACCAAGGCAGCATCCTTCAAGCCCGGTGCAGTCTCCACACCGGAGGACACGTCAGCCACAACTGCGCCAGTGAGGGCGATGGCAGCGGCCACGTTGTCTGCGTTGAGGCCGCCGGAAAGCGCGAACGGCCCCGACGGCGCAACGCCGCGCAGCCGCACCCAATCGAAGGCGACGCCGTTGCCGCCTGGAAGGACATGCCCTGAGGATGGCTTTGCATCAAAAAGGATCATGTCGGCGATGCCGTCATAATCCGCACCCCGCGCGACATCATCGCTATCGGAGACGGCGACGGCCTTGATAATGCCGCGGCTTGCGCGCGCCTTGATCTCGGCGACACGGGCCGGGCTCTCGCCGCCATGGAGCTGGATGAAATCGGGATCGACGATGTCGACTACCCGGTCGATCAGGGCGTCATCAGGATCGACCAGCACGGCCACCGTGGCGATACGGCCCCTCGCCGCTGCGGCAAGGCTCTGAGCCTCCTCGACCGTCACGTGGCGCGGGCTGCGCGGAAACACGACCAGGCCGGCATAGTCCGCCCCGGCCGCCACGGCGGCATCGAGAATGGCGGGCGTGCGCACGCCGCAAATTTTGACCTTAACCGACACAGTCTAGCTCGCGGATGAGGATGCGCGGCCCCAGAAATCCGGCTCGCGCAAGGGCCACCCTATGCAATCCAGGGTCCCAAGTCCATCGCACTGCAACATGTCGAAAGCTTGGCCCGGGGGCCTCACCAAGCCCCAAAAAGTCTAAGGAAAGGTGTGGGAAAGGGCTTATCGCGCGGGAAGTTGGGCGCGCTCCGATACCCCCCGGCCAGGGTCGCCTTCCAGCTCCTTCTCCAGCCGGTCCGCCTGCCGGCGCAGGGCCTTGGCCTCGGCGCGGGTCTCCCTTGCGTTCCGACGCCACTTACCCTGGCTCAGCCAAGTGGCAACGCCGCCAATGATCACGCCAAGGGCACAGGCGCCGAGGAGGAGGACGAAGAGCGGCGCCTCGATGGCCGGCGTCGCGCCGGCGCCACCGAGCGGATTGAGATAAAGGATCACCGGGCCGCGATTGATGACCGCAAGCGCGGTCAGCACCACGGCGAGCGGTATGACGATCAGGCCGAGAGTGAGCTTGCGCGGCACGAACGCACCTTTTCAGGAGGCGGGACTAGTCGTCGTCGCCAGCGTGACCGTCCGGGTTCAGGCGCTCGCGCAGCTCCTTGCCCGTTTTGAAGAAGGGGACGTATTTGTCCTCGACAAAGACGGTGTCGCCGGTGCGGGGATTGCGTCCCTGACGCGCGGCGCGGTGCTTCACCGTGAACGCGCCGAAGCCGCGCAACTCAACACGGTCCCCGCGCGACAACGCTCCCGTGATTTCATCGAGGACGATGTTGATGATGCGCTCGACATCTCGATGAAAGAGATGCGGATTGGCCGATGCCACGCGCTGTATGAGCTGCGACTTGATCATGTACGCCCCAACGGCAATCGGCATGAAGCCGTGCCGCCCCCCTTAGCCTTCGGCAGGGTGCCAAACCGAAATCAGACCGTCAAGCGTAAGTCTCGAAGAAGCTTGAGTAATTATGCTGCCGATTCGCTCCATGGGGACGCCCAAGGAGCCTGCGATCGACTGAAACAGCCAGCCGAAAAAGCTCTCGCTCTCCTCCTTTGGCTTCCACTCGACGACCTTGAGGCCGGACGAGATCTTGCCCTTCTCGCGGAGCCAGTTCAGCGCGGTCCGCTCGTCGCCGATCTGGTCGACAAGCTTGTATTCCACCGCCTGGCGGCCGGAGTAGATGCGGCCTTCGGTCAGGCCTGGCACGCCGCCTGCTTCGATATCGCGGCGCTTTTCGACGAGATCGACGAACCAGACCTTCGCCTCCTGCACCATCTCCTCGGTGAGTGCGCGGGCCCTCTCGTCGGTAGGCTCGAAAGGGTTTGGCACGGCCTTCAGCGGCCCACTGCGCACTTCCTCGACTTTCACGCCGAGCGTCTTCATCAACTCCGTGACATCGGCCCACTGAAAAATGACACCGACCGAGCCGGTGATGGTGTTGCCGTAGACAAAGATGCGGTCGGTCGCGAGGGCGACAATGTAGGCGGCGGACGTCGCCAACGTTCCACAAACGGCAACGACCGGCTTCTTCTCGGCGAGACGTCGAATGGAATCGTAAAGCGCTTCGCCGCCCGTGGTGGTGCCGCCGGGACTATTGATGTCGAGGATGACCGCCTTGACCTGATCGGACTTGGAGATCTTCTCGATCATGTCCTGAAGCTTGGTGTCATCGGTGATGACACCGGAGATCGACACGCGCGCGACGTGGGGGAGGAAGCTGGCGGAACCCGTCTGGGTGCTGACGCTCAGCGCAATGACGAACGCAACACCGAGCGCCACCGCGGCAACGCGCCAAAAGCTCAAGCGCCGCTTCAATCGGCGACGGTCGATCACGCTTTCAGCGTCGAGGGCCATGGGCGCCTCCTAAAGCGCGAGTGAGGTGAGGGCGGAGCACTTCAATGCGCCGCCTTCCCGCTTTCTTATTCTTCGGATGCATCCGCCTCGGCATCGGCCGGGGCGTCCTCGTCAGCCTTCGCCTTGCGGGACTTGCGCTTCGGCTTCGCCGCGACAGGCTCCTCGTCTTCGTCGTCGCCCTTGGCCTTGTTCAAGGCCGCACCGAGGATATCGCCGAGCGAGGCGCCGGAGTCGGTGGAGCCATACTGCGCCACGGCCTCCTTCTCCTCGGCGATTTCGAGCGCCTTGATGGAGACTGAGATCTTGCGAGTCTTGGCATCGACCTGCGTGACGACGGCGTCGAACTTCTCGCCGACGCCGAAACGATCGGGGCGCTGCTCGGAGCGATCGCGCGACAGGTCGGAGCGGCGGATGAAGGTCGTGAGATCGTTGTCGAGGATTTTGGCATCGAGGCCGTTGTCCTTGACGGCCGTGACCTCGCACGTGACGCGCATGCCCTTCTTGAGCTTGGCAATCGGCGCTCCGGACGCGAACGGGTCGGGCGTCAACTGCTTGATGCCGAGACTAATGCGCTCCTTCTCGGCGTCCGCTTCGAGCACGACGGCCTTGGCGTCATCGCCCTTCTTGTATTCCTTGAGCGCCTCTTCGCCGGGCTTGGTCCAGTCCAGGTCGGAAAGATGCACCATGCCGTCGATGCCGCCATCGAGGCCGATGAAGAGCCCGAACTCGGTGATGTTGCGGATCTGGCCCTCGATCTCGGTGCCCGCGGGGTTATCGCGGGTGAAGGCTTCCCAGGGATTTTCCTGGGTCTGCTTCAGGCCAAGCGAGATACGCCGCTTGTCGGGATCGACTTCCAGAACCTGAACCTCGACCTCCTGGCTCGTGGAAATGATCTTGCCGGGATGAATGTTCTTCTTGGTCCAGCTCATCTCCGAGACGTGGATCAAGCCCTCTACGCCCGGCTCCAACTCCACAAAGGCGCCGTAGTCAGTGATGTTGGTGACGACACCCTTGAAGCGCGTGCCGACCGGATATTTGGCGGCAATGCCTTCCCACGGATCGGACTCGAGCTGCTTCATGCCGAGGCTGATGCGCTGCGTTTCGGAGTTGATGCGGATGATCTGCACCTTCACCGTGTCGCCCACGTTCACGATCTCGCTCGGATGGTTGACGCGCCTCCATGCCATGTCGGTGACATGGAGCAGGCCGTCGATGCCGCCGAGGTCGATGAAGGCGCCATAGTCGGTGATGTTCTTGACCACGCCGTCGATGACCTGGCCCTCTTCGAGGCGCGCGACGATCTCGCTGCGCTTCTCGGCTCGGGTCTCTTC
>DATMDY010000013.1:0-9720 GCA_035557335.1 Methyloceanibacter sp. | reverse complement strand
CCCGCGCGATCCGGAGGATACCGATCCGGAGGGCGATGGCCCAGGCGGCGGTACGAAGGCGGCGAAGAAGGCGAGTTCAGCCAAGCCGCGCGCCCAGCGGACACCGCGCCGGACCCGCGCGCGGCGCCATGTCGGCTCGAGCCTCGTGCCCAAAGTCCCACTAGGAACGAAGTAAGTACCGGCCGAGCCAGCCTCTCCTCACAGGGGAGAGGAGGGAACTGGCTCAGCCTGTGCCAAGCTTCGCTCTGATCTTTTCGGCGGTAGCGGCGAGCTTGGCCTGGTCTTCCATCCTTGCGCCCTCAGGCCTGAGCGATTCGCCCTCTTTGCGCGGGATGATGTGGACGTGCAGGTGGAACACGGTCTGCCCCGCGGCAGCACCATTGAACTGCGCGATCAGCACCCCGTCGGCGCCCATCGACTGCTTGATCTTGGGTGCGAGCTTCTGCACCACCGCCATGAGCTTGGCTAAGCCTGTCGGGGAGATGTCGAACAGGTCGCGCGCCTTCTCCTTGGTGATGACCAGGGCATGGCCGTCGCTGCGCGGCATGATGTCGAGAAAGGCGAGCGTGTCGTTGTCCTCGTAGATTTTGTAGCAGGGAATTTCCCCGCGCAGCACCTTGGCGAAGACATTGTTCTCATCGTAGGCCATCGCAGTGCCTCGCTTCCGCTTTTCCCGAGTCATTTCGAGTCCTTAACGGCCGAACGTCAACCGGAGAATCAACACTCATTGGCTTGGCGATAAGGCGTCTCCTCAGAAAGGAGGGCGCGCTCATGCGCCACCGCTCGCCGCTCGCGCCGCAGATAGTCGGCGACCGCCCGGCGCAAGCCCGGATCGGCGATCCAATGCGCGCTATAGGTCTCGACCGGCAGATAACCGCGCGCGAGCTTGTGCGCGCCTTGGGCACCGGCCTCGACGCAGGCGAGCTTATGGGCGATTGCGAAGTCGATGGCCTGGTAGTAGCAGACCTCGAAATGCAGGCAGGGATGGTCCTCGATGCCGCCCCAATAGCGTCCGTACAGCGTGTCGGCGCCGATGAAGTTGAGCGCCCCGGCGATATAGCGGCCCGCCCGCTTGGCCAGCACGAGCAGAACCCGGTCGGCCATGGTCTCGCCGAACAGGCTGAAGCAGCGCCGGTTGAGATAGGGCAGGCCCCATTTGCGCGAGCCGGTCTCCTGGTAGAAGGCGAAGAACGCGTCCCAATGCGCCTCAGTGAGGTCGCGCCCCGTCACCCATTCGATCTCGATCCCGTTCGCCAGCGCTGCGCGGCGCTCCTTGCGGATGGCCTTCCGCTTGCGCGAAGTAAGCGCCCCAAGGAAATCCTCGAAGCACCCATAGGTCTCGTTCCGCCAATGGAATTGCTGGTCGGTGCGCTTGAGGAAGCCCTGCCTTCCGGCAAGCTCCCATTCCGCGCGCGTGAGAAAAGTAATGTGCAGCGAGGAGACGCCCAATTCGGCGGCGAGCGTGGTGCCGGCCTGCAGTAGGATCGCTTCGCGTTCGGCCTGATCGGGACCGGTGCGCACGAGCAGACGACGCCCCGTGACCGGCGTAAAGGGCACCGACACTTGAAGCTTGGGATAGTAACGGCCGCTGGCGCGCTCATAGGCATCGGCCCAGCCATGGTCGAACACATATTCGCCCTGGCTGTGCGCTTTCAGATAGCAGGGCATACAGGCGGCAAGGGTGTCGTTGCCGTCCTGGAACAGCAGATGGCGCGGCAGCCAGCCGGTCAAGCGAGTGGCCGAGCCGCTCTCTTCCAACGCGCTCAGAAAAGCGTGTGATATAAATGGATTACTTGGACGCATTGAGGTCAAGTCACCACTCGCGCAAGCGTCCCAATCGGCGGCGCTGACCTCGGCGATGCGTGAAACGATGCGCACGACACGCCGGTCGCTTGCCGTCTCCGTCGGCTGTCTCTCGATGTCGCCCATCTAAGGTACGATCCCCTCGAAGATCATGGCATCGGCGTAGCGTGCCGCGCGTTCGCGCTCTTCCTGGCTGCGTACCGTCCAGGTCAGCAGCGGCAGCCCGAACAGCAGCCGCGCCGTGATCGGCGCCACCGCCGGCAGCGCGCCAATATCGTAAGCGATGAAGTTTGGCCGGGCGAAGGCGGAGGTGAGCAAATGGCGCATGGCGAAGCGCTGCTTGGACGTGAGATGCGACCAATGGCGGTTTTCATCGAATTGCCCGGCCACCAGCCCGCGGGGCAGGGCCGGCGCCGCCTCCCTGAACGCCGCCACCGAATAGGGATCGAACGACATCACCGCCACGGGGCCGGGATAGGAGGAAAGCGCGCTGGCGATATTGGCCTCGAACCTGCCGTCGCCTGTCCAGGTGCTCTTGACTTCGAGCAGAAGCGGCACGCGGCCTCCGACGATCGCCAGCAACTCGGCAAACGACAGGATGGTATCGGAACTGCCGCGCAAGGGGATGGTGCGCAAATCGGCAGCCTCGCGCGCGGCGACCGGGCCTTTCTCCTCGGTCAGCCGGTCGAGTGTCGCATCGTGGAACACCACCGGCATGTTGCCTGCGGCCGCGCGCAGATCGACCTCGATGGCACAGGCCTTGCCCATGGCGGCTTTGACCGCGGAGGCGCTATTCTCGACGATGCCCTTGGCCTTATCGTGCAGGCCCCGATGCGCATAAGGACGCCGCAACCAATAGAGCTCGCCCATCACAGGCGCCCGGCAAAGACATTAGTCGATGGCAAAAATCGCATCGATTTCGACCGCGGCATTCAGCGGCAGGCTCGCGCAGCCTATCGCGATACGCGTGTGCCGCCCTTTATTGCCAAGGATCTCGACCAGCAAATCCGAGGCGCCGTTCAGCACCTTGGGATGATCGGTAAAGTCGGAAGCGGCGTTGACGAAGCCGTTGAGGCGCAAGAGTTGCACGATCCGGTCGAGATCGCGAAGCGCCGACTTGGCCTGGGCCAGGATATTCAGAGCGCACAGCCGCGCCGCCTTCTGCCCCGACTCGATATCGAGGTCCGAGCCGAGCTTGCCGGCAAAGGCGACCTTACCCTCCCGCATGGGCAACTGGCCAGAAATGAAGAGCTGCCCGCCGAGGTGGACGAACGGGACATAGGTGCCGAGCCCCGCCTTGGCCTCTGGGAGGACGAGGTCGAGCGCCTTCAGCCGTGCTTCGATCTCTCCGGACATATCGTCGCCTGTCGGTCCAAAACTCGAACAATGACCATTGAGCAAATCCGGCTTTGCCGCAAGCGGCCCGCAAGCGCCCAGAAGGGGGCTCTTGTCGGGCCCTCCGGTTGGTGCGAAATATCATTCCGGGGGAAGTAGTGGAGTGAGGTGACATGGTCGGTACAGGGCGGAGGCTGGTGCTTGGGCTTGCTGTCGGTTCGGTCCTGGGTGGAGCGGTTCACGGCCCTGCGCAGGCCTTCGCGGCCAAGGAATCGAACAAGCTCGTACCCCATCGCGCCGTCTATGAGATGACCCTGGATGATGCCCGCTCGGTCTCCGGCGTCACCGGCATCGACGGGCGGATGGTGTTCGAGTTCACCGGCTCGGCCTGCGACGGCTATTCCCTGAATATGCGTATGGTCACGCAGATGACCGACTCCCAGGGGCAGATCAACATGACCGATCTGCGCTCCTCGACCTGGGAGCAGAGCAACGGCCAGAAGTTCCGCTTCCAATCGGCGCAATATCTGAACGACAAGCTTGGCGACGTCACCATGGGCCGGGCGGAGCGCGAGGCTCCCAATGCGGCGGTCAAAGTCAGGCTGAGCCAGCCCGCCCGCGCCGAGCTGAACCTGACGGGACAGGTGATGTTTCCGACCCAGCATAGCCTCGCTTTGATCGACGCCGCGCTCGCAGGCGAGAACCTATTTCAGGCCAGAATCTATGACGGCTCGGAGAAGGGACGGAAGATCTACGAGACCACCGCCCTGATCGGCAGCGAGGTCAAGCCCGGCGCCGATGGGTCCGGGCTCGAGACCGTGGCCAAGGAAAAGGGGTTGGGCGAGCTCGCGTCCTGGCCGGTATCGATCGGCTATTTCGAGTCGCAGGGCGGAGATTTGACGCCGAGCTACCAGATCGATTTTCGTCTCTACGCCAACGGCGTCAGCCGCGACCTGCTCATCGACTACGGCGATTTCTCGATCCACGGCACGCTCACCTCACTCGAATATCTCAAAGTCGCCGAGTGCAAGTAGCGACTGCAAGAGCGTGGCTTGGCATTTCCCGTTAGTCGTGTCGAAAAAGCGCCATTTCCCTAAGCTTTTACGTCCTCTCTAAAGGGTTTGGTTACGGGTTTAAGGTGAAATCCCCGCTCCAAGAGCAGGGGAGCAAGACGCGATGTTCTGGTGGGTCAGGCCGTCTCCGAGCCCCATGGCGCCTCGCTATGAGATGGCCGATCATATGCCGAACGATTCGATTGAGCCGAGGTCCATGACCAAGACCGTTCTGATCGTCGAGGACAACGAGCTGAACATGAAGCTCTTCCACGACCTCCTCGACGCGCATGGCTACCAGACGCTCCAGACGCGTAACGGCATGGAGGCCCTCGCGCTCGCCCGCGAGCACCGTCCCGACCTCATCCTCATGGACATCCAGCTGCCGGAAGTGTCGGGGTTGGAAGTGACCAAATGGCTGAAGGAGGACGACGAGCTCCGCGAGATTCCGGTCATCGCCGTCACCGCCTTCGCCATGAAGGGCGACGAGGAGCGCATCCGCGAGGGCGGCTGCGAGGCGTATATCTCCAAGCCGATTTCCGTGGCCATGTTCCTCGACACGGTCAAGCAATTCATCGGCGAGGCACGGTAACCCGCCATGACCGCCCGCGTTCTGGTCGTCGACGACGTCGATGCCAATGTGAAGCTGCTCGAAAAGTGGCTCACGGCCGAGTATTTCGAAGTGCGCACGGCGAAGAGCGGCCGCGAGGCGCTCCAGATCTGCGCCTCCGAGCGCGCCGACGTGGTGCTGCTCGACGTGATGATGCCGGCGATGGACGGCTTCGAGGTGTGCCGCCGGCTCAAGGCGGCGCCATCCACCCAGCACACTCCGGTGATCATGGTCACGGCGCTCGACCAGCCGGGCGACCGGGTGAAGGGTCTCATGGCCGGGGCCGACGATTTCCTCACCAAGCCAGTCGATGACATCGCCCTGATCACGCGGGTGAAGAATCTCGCGCGGCTTAAGACGCTGACCGACGAGATGCTGATGCGCGCCTCGACCGAGGAGCAACTGGGCTTTACCGATACGATGGGGATCAGGTTCGGGCAGGTGGGGCGCGGCGCGAGCATCCTCCTGGTCGAGGATCGCGGCCGCGCGGCCGACCGCATCGTCAAGGCGCTCGCAGAAGAGGAGCACGAGGTCGAGCACGAGGCCGACCCGGCGCGCGCCTTGCTGCGCATCTCCGACGGCAACTTCGACCTGGTGATCGTAAGCCTCGGCCTCCAGCATAGCGACGGCTTGCGGCTCTGCTCGCAAATCCGCTCGCTCGACCGCATTCGCCATCTGCCGATCATGATCATCGTCGAGCCGGGCGACGACGCCCGCCTGCTCAGGGGCCTCGACATGGGGATTAACGACTATACGGTGCGCCCGGTCGATCCCAACGAACTGCTCGCGCGCGCGCGCACGCAGATCAAGCGCAAGCGCTATACTGATCATTTGCGTACCAGGCTGGAAGAAACCGTGGAGATGGCTATCCTCGATCCGCTCACGGCGCTCCACAACCGCCGCTATATGACCAGCCATTTTAAGACGCTGTTCCAGGAGTCGGCGCAGCGCGGCAAGCCGCTCTCGCTGCTCGTCCTCGACATCGACTATTTCAAGGCGATCAACGACGCCCACGGCCACGATACCGGCGACTCGGTGTTGCGGGAGTTCGCCGCGCGCATCCGCCGCAACATTCGCGGCATCGATCTCGCCTGCCGGCTGGGCGGCGAGGAGTTCGTCGTGGTCATGCCCGATACCGACCTGAGCAAGGCCTATCTCGTGGGCGAGCGGCTCCGGCAATGCATTGCCGCTTCCCCCTTTCAGGCCGGAGAACGCATCGGCATGCTCGACGTGACGGCCAGTGTCGGCGTGGCCGCGCTCGAGTACGGGGACGACACGCCGGAGTTGATCCTCAAGCGCGCCGACCAGGCCCTTTATTGCGCCAAGCGCGACGGGCGTAATCGGGTGGTCGCCGACGCGGCCTAGCGATAATCTTTGTTTTCCTGCGAATCACTGCTCGGGACCCTGCGCAGGGCCGTGTGAGCTGCGTCATTGTTGACGTGGTTACTGAAGGCCTAAGGTTAAGGGTTTACAATGCCTAGAATTTTGTCGTATTAAGGCAAATAACCGAGATCGATTTCGTGCCTTAACGTGCTGATTTATGCTTTGACTTGTTCGGACGGATTTAGCTTGGGAGGGAAATTCGGGGGCCGGGCTTGAGCCCGTGACTTGATCGTCCCCGGAATCGTTTTCCTCTCTGCAAGAGATAACCCTGCGGAATGCTCAGGTCCGCCGCATCTCCTGGGTCCCGTAGGGTTCGGCTGGCCGGAGCGCGGCTGAGTGGCCTCCTCGTTAGCGCCGCGCTTCGGCCGGCCACTATTTTCCTGAACATCCGATCGACTGATGGGATTCGGGCAGAGTCCGACCAATCCGCTATTTGATCTTGGATTCTTTGAATTCGACGTGCTTGCGCGCGACCGGATCGTATTTCTTGAATACGAGCTTCTCGGTCTGATTGCGCGGGTTCTTCTTGGTCACGTAGTAATAGCCCGTGCCGGCGGTGCTCACGAGCTTGATCTTCTGGGTAATCGGCTTGGCCATGTGGTCCTCGGGATAACGCTTAAAAGCAAACTTGCGGCGAAACCTAGTCGCTTAAGGCGGGAAGTCAAGACGGGCCCTAAGCCCCTTTGTCCTCCGGCAAACCCGGCTCAAAGCTGTCGCCGATCTCCTCTTTGGCGTCGGGATCGAAACCATGCATCAACAGCGCCCATTGCAGCGCCACGAGCGCACCCTTGATCGGGGGCAAGGCGACCAGCGTCAGAATGACGGTGAGTGGCAGCCATAAGGCCATATGCACCCAGAGCGCCGGGCGGTAGGCCATCTCCACCATCAGCACGAGGCTGACGATGATGTGGCCGACAATGACGATGGTGAAATAAGGTGCGCGTCGTCGGCGCGGTGGTGGTGCAGCGCCTCGGCGCAATGCGGGCAGTGGTCCGACACCTTCAAATAGCGGTGGAACATGGCGCCGATGCCGCAGGCAGCACATTTCAGCATCGCGCCGCGCAGCATTGAACGGAGAACGGGGCGCTCGCCGGTCGATCTGCCGTCATGCTGCTGCGCATCCGTGCGCGGTACTCTGTCTTGCATCGTCTGGTCTCGTTATCGCTAGCGCCGCTTGCGCGAACCGCCGTGGGATTGCTGCCGCGGTTTGCCCCGATGGCCATGCGGGCTTCCCTTAACACGCGATGGAGCGCCACGCTTCGGCTTTATACCGAGGGCGCGGCCTTCGCTCAGCATTTCAAATCGTAGCGCTCCGGCGGTGGGGATGGCCTCCACCAGGCGGACCTCGACCGGATCGCCTAGCCGATAGGCAAGGCCGGTATCCTCCCCGACCAGCGCCTGACGCACCTCGTCATGATAGAAATATTCATGCCCGATGGACGAGGCGGGGACGAAGCCGTCGGCCCCGGTCTCCATCAGCCGCACGAACAGGCCGGTGCGCACCAGCCCCGAGACCCGTGCGGTGAAGGTGGCGCCGATGCGGTCGGCCAGATAGGCGGCGATCAGGCGATCGGCGGTCTCGCGCTCGGCTGCCATGGCGCGTCGCTCGGTGTCGGAGATGGCTTGCGCGATCTGCTCGAGCTCACCGATTTCCGCGTCGGTCAACCCGTTATTTCCCAATCCAAGCGCCCGGACCAGGCCGCGATGCACGATGAGGTCGGCATAGCGGCGGATGGGCGAGGTAAAATGGGCATAGCGGCGCAGGTTCAGCCCGAAATGCCCGAAATTATTGGCGCTGTACTCGGCTTGCGACTGGCTGCGCAGCACCACCTCGCCGACTAGCTCTGCGGTGGGCGTGGCGCGCGTGTCGGCAAGGATGCGGTTGAAGTGGCTCGGCTTCAGCGTGCCTGACTTCGACAGCTTGAGACCGATGGTGGCCAGGAACTCGCCAAGCGAAGCGAGCTTCTCCTTCGATGGCGCATCGTGCACCCGATAGATCAACGGCGAGCGTTTCGCTTCCAAAGTCTCGGCCGCGGCGACATTGGCGGAAATCATGAATTCCTCGATCAAGCGATGGGCGTCGAGACGGGGCGGGCTCGTAACGCCTCGCACCTTGCCCTTATCGTCGACCAGGATCTTGCGCTCAGGCAGGTCGAGATCGAGCGGTCCCCGTTCCGTCCTCGCCAGCGCCAGGCTCGCATAAGCACCCCAGAGCGGGCGGAGCACCGTATCGAGCAGCGGCCCTGTCACCTCGTCTGTTCTGCCGTCGATCGCGGCTTGCGCCTGCTCGTAGGTGAGGCTCGCTGCCGAGCGCATCAGCGCGCGGAAGAAGCGGTGCTTGAGCTTCCTGCCGTCCTTGTCGAACACCATGCGCACGGCGATACAAGCGCGGGACTCATTCTCCCGGAGCGAGCAGAGATCGTTGGAGATGCGCTCGGGCAGCATCGGCACCACGCGGTCGGGGAAATAAACCGAGTTGCCGCGCTTCCGCGCTTCCTTGTCGAGCACGCTACCGGGCTTCACATAGGACGCCACATCGGCGATGGCGACGATCACCACCCAGCCGCCTTTGTTCTGGGCGTCGGGATCTGGCTCGGCCCATACGGCGTCGTCATGGTCGCGCGCATCGGATGGGTCGATGGTGACCAGCGGCAATTGCCTGAGATCCTCCCGCCGCTTCAGCTCGGGTTCCTTGGCGGCTTCCGCCTCGGCGAACACCGCATCGGGAAACGCGTCCGGAATGCCGTGGGCATGGACGGCGATCAGACTGATCGCTTGCTCCGCCGCCGGATTGCCGAGCCGCTCCAGGACACGCGCACCCTGCACGCCGAAGCGCCCCGAGCGAGCCAACTCGAAACGGACCAGTTCGCCGTTCTCGGCATCGCCCGTGTTCCCGCGCGGGACCGGCCATTCCTTGAGCTGCTTGCGGTCGACGGGGTCGATCACGCCGGCGCCGCCGGTCAGAGCGCGGAAGATACCGAGAAGGCTCGTGCGCGTTTTCGCCAGCCGCTTGATGGTGCGGGCCTGATAGGGATAGTCGGCGTCGGCGCCAAGCGCCGTGATCCTTGCCAGCACCCGGTCGCCGATACCCGCAACCGGACCCGCCTCGCGCTTGCTCTCGACCATGAGGATGCGAGGAGGGGGGCCATTTTCCTCATCCCAGGTGGCGGGGCGCGCGACGAACTCGCCGTCAGCGTCGCGGCTTGTGATTTCGAGCACCGTCACCGGCGGCAACACCCCGGGCCGGATGAGCTTGCGCCTGGAGCCCGCGATCAGCCCGTCATCGGCCATGTCGCGCAAGAGTTTCTTCAGCGCGATACGGTCGCCACCTTTCACGCCGAAGGCGCGCGCGATCTCGCGCTTGCCGGCCTCGCCGGTCGTGCCCGCGAGAAAATCGAGAATCTCTTGCTGGGAAGGAAGTTTGCCCACGGGTCTGTGGCGCGTGCGCGGAGCCCCCTTAGATTTTGCCACTGGCTCCGCTCAGCTTGCCGTCTCCTCGACGGCCTCTTTGTTGCTCTTTGCGCTCTTGCGCGCGGG
>DATMDY010000012.1:0-14096 GCA_035557335.1 Methyloceanibacter sp. | reverse complement strand
GCCATTCTGCCTATCGTCGAGAAGCATAAAGTACCGATGGTCGAGGGCAACGGCGCGGCGCGCGAGCTGTTCACCAAAGGCTATCGGTACATTTTCGCCGTGCTGTCGACCTCGGACCAATATCTCACGCCGGCCATCGATCTTGCCGCCGAGCATGCGGCGAAGCTCGGCAAGACCCCCGACACGTTGAAAGTGGCGCTGGCTATGGAGAACGATCCCTTCGCGCAGGATGTCCGCGCCGGTGTGCTGGACGATGCCAAGCGTCACGGCATGCAGGTGGTCATCGACGATCAGCTGCCGCCCGAGCTGAACGACATGTCGGTGACGCTCACCAAGGTGAAGGCGTTGAAGCCCGACGTACTGGTGGTCTCGGGCCACGAGAAGGGAGCGCTCACCGCCGCCACTCAGATCGACGCGCTCAAGGTCAATGTGCCCATCGTAGCCATGACCCATTGCGACTCCGCTCAGCTTGCCGAGAAGCTCGGCAAGGCCGCAGAGCATGTGTTCTGCGCCAAGCAATGGCACGTTTCGCTTGCTTACAAGGACGATCTGTTCGGCACGGCGGCGGACTTCGCCATACTGTTCCGCGACACATACGGCTATGAGACGCCCTATCAGGCGGCGCAGTCGGCCGCTGCCGTCGAGGTCTTCGCCGACGCTTTCTCCCGAGCCCAGAGCCTCGATTTGGAGAAGGTGCGCGAAGCCTTGGCCTCGACCGAAATCGAAACCTTTTACGGACCGGTCAAGTTCGACGCCGCGGGGCGGAATGTCGCCAAGCCGATGGTGCTGACCCAAGTGCAAGGCGGTGAATATGTCGTGATTTCGCCGGCCGAATGGGCGGCGGGAGAGCCGGTCATACCCCGTCCTTCCCCGTGACGGTCGACGGCGCCGCGCTCACTTAGTAAAGCATCGGCAGGGGACACGAAGCGTCGCGGTTGCTGGAGGGGATGCAAGGGTGATCGGCAATCTGCAAATCCTGATCGATGCACCGGCGCTCAGCCTTCAACTTCTGATCGACGGCATCCTTGTCGGCGCTGTGTTCGCCCTTGCCGCCTACGGATTGGCACTGGTGTGGGGGGTCACCAATGTCATCAACGTCGCCCAGGGCGAGTTCGTCATGCTCGGCGGTTTCATCACCGTGTTTTGCGCCGATCAAGGCTTGCCGCCGCTGATCGCCGTTCCGATCGCCGCCACCGCGCTCTATGTGCTTGGCTGGGTGCTGTTCCAGTTGGTGATCGTGCATCTCGTGGGCCGCGACATGTTCAATTCGGTGCTGGCCACGTTCGGCATCGCCATCGTCATGCAACAGCTCATGGCCCATGTGTTTGGCGGCGCCGACCGCATCGTCGAGAGCGGGCTTGGCAGCTGGTTCTTCCTCGACGGGCTGATCGGCATCGCCAAGGTGAAGGTCGTGGTCTTCGCCGCCTGCATCGCGCTTGGCATGACGCTCGCGCTGTTCCTGGCGCGCTCACGGGCGGGTCAGGCGATCCGCGCCACGGCCCAGGAGCCTCGCGCGGCAAGCGTGCTCGGTATCGAGACCCGCCGTGTCTATGCCCTCACCTTCGCGCTCAATGCCGCGATCTGCGGCGCGGCCGGGGCGCTCGCCGCCATGGCCTACACCATCCACGCTTATGGCGGCCTCGCTTACACCATACGCTCCTTCATGATCGTGGTGGTGGCGGGGCTCGGTAATCTTGCCGGCGTGGTGTGGGCGGCGCTGGGGCTTGGCGTCGCCGAGAATTTTGCCGGCTTTATTCTCGGCGCGCAATATCAGATCGCCTTCGTCTTTGGCCTGCTGGTCGCCGTGCTCGTATTTCGCAATTGGCGGCTGAAGCGCAAGCGCCTCACTCTGCGCTAGGGGATCGATGCCGGACGCTCTCGCCCTCACGCCGACGCGCCTCATCCTCATCGCCGCATTCTTGCTATGCGGCGTGGTCGCACCATTGGCCGCGCCTGCCTATCAGACTCAGCTCACCGAGCTCCTCCTCTTCATCGTCTTCGCGCTGGCCTGGGATTTGGTTGGCGGGCAGATGGGCTATAACTCTTTCGGCAATGTGCTGTTCGTCGGCGTCGGCATGTATGTCTGCGCAATCGTCCAGGTCGGGCTCTTCTATAATGTCGGGCTCTACACCGAGGCGCGGGGCGGCGGCACGGAGTTCATCTTCGATGAGTCGCAATTTCTGATCGGGCTCGCGGTCGGGCTTCCGGGCGCGGCTCTGGTGAGCGCACTGATCGCCTGGTTGCTCGGCTCGCTCGTGCTCACCATGCGCGGGCATTATTTTGCCATCTGCACGCTTGGACTTGGCATCGCCGCGGGCCAGGTCGCCGCCGGCATTCCGTGGATCGGCGCGGGCTCTGGCATGCTGACGCCCAATCCTCCAGACAGTCTCGGCGACGTTGGGCTGCTGCTTTACTATCTGTCGCTCGGCCTGGCGGTGACGTGTGCGCTGACCTTCGCCTGGCTGCTCTCGACTCGTTTCGGCTTGGTGCTCAACGCCATACGGGACGACGAGGACAAGGCCGAAGCCATGGGCCTCAACACCCATGCGGCTAAGGTGACGGCTTGGGTGATTGCCGCGGCATTCTTGGGCGTGGCCGGCGCCCTTTACGGCAATCTCGTGCGCTTCATCGATCCCATCAACACAGCCTTCGCCGGCGCGACCATCGGCGTGTGGATGATCCTGATGGCGCTGCTGGGGGGCAGGGGCACGCTGCTCGGGCCCATCGTCGGCGCCATCGTGTTCCAGGTCACCAAGGAGCTGTTCTGGACCTACATGCTCGGCTGGCAGCGCGTGGCGCTCGGCGTGTTGATCGTACTGGTCGCCGTGTTCTTCCCCTACGGCATCGTCGGGTTCTTCCGCGACCGCTTCAAAGACAAGGGCAGACCGGCGGAGGAAGCGCCATGACCGCGCTGCTCGAACTCTTGGATGTCACCAAGACCTTCGGTGGCGTGGTCGCCAATGACGCGATCAGCCTCAGCGTGAAGCAAGGAACCATCGTCGGCCTGATAGGGCCGAACGGCTCGGGCAAAACCACGCTGTTCAATGCCATTACCGGCGTCATTCCCATCGATTCCGGCTCTATCCGTTTCGGGGGCCGGGAGATCTCCGAACTTCTCCCCGGAGACATCGCGCGGATCGGCATCATCCGCACCTTTCAGCAGCCACGCATCTATCGGGCCATCAGCGCGCGGGCCAACATGCTGGTCTCGGCCTCGATCAGGACCGTGCCCTTCGCGCGTCTGTTTCACCGGGCCGAGCCCGAGGCGGAGGAGCGCGCCGTTGAGCTGCTGGATTTTGTCGGCCTTGCCGCCAAGCAGGACGAGCTGGCCGGCGATCTCTCTTTCGGACAGCAGAAGTTGCTCGAGCTCGCCATGGCACTCATCAACGAGCCGGAGATGCTGCTGCTCGACGAGCCGACCGCCGGCATCAACCCGGTGCTGATCGACAGTCTCATCGACCGCCTAAAGACCGCCAATCGAGAGCGTGGCCTAACCCTGCTGGTCATCGAGCACAACATGCCGGTGATCATGGGTCTCGCCGAGCAGATTTATTGTCTCGCGCATGGGCGACTACTGGCACATGGTGCGCCCGATCACGTCAAAAGCGACGCGCGCGTGCTCGAAGCCTATCTCGGGGCTGCCTGATGGCAACCATCACGTCAGCACGCGACACGCAGAATGGCGCGAGCGGCGTGCCAGTCTCCGAACTCGACCGTCTGGCCGGCAATCCCTCGCTCATTACTATCGATCGTCTACACGCGGGTTACGACCGCATGCAGATACTGCACGATTTTTCGCTGCGCTTGCCGCGCGGGAAAGCGCTGTGTCTGGTCGGACCGAACGGCGCTGGCAAGTCTACCGTCCTCAATGCCATCTACGGCTTTGCCCGCATCTTCGCCGGCACGATCGGCGTTGACGGCTGTGACGTCACCAAGCTCCCCGCGAGCGCCAAGCTCAAGACCGCGCGTATCGCCTATGTGTTGCAAAGGGATTCGGTCTTCCCCGACATGACGGTGGAGGAGAATTTGTTCATGGGCGGCTATCTGCTCGACCGGCAATCCGATGCCAAGAAAGCGGCGGAACAAGTTCTAGGACGATACCCCGCACTCAAGGCGCGCAGACGGGAGCGCGCCCGCGTCCTATCGGGCGGCGAGCGCCGGTTGCTCGAAATCTCGCGCGCGCTGATCGTGGACCCGGATGTGCTCTTGATCGACGAGCCGTCGATCGGGCTCGAGCCGCGTGCCATCGACATGATCTTCGACACCTTGCGCGAGCTGCGAGACACGCGAGGCAAGACCCTCATCCTGGTCGAACAGAACGCACGCAAGGGACTCGAATTCGCCGATATGGGCTATGTGCTGGTGGCGGGGCGACTGGTGAAGGCTGGTCACGGCAAGGAGCTGCTCGCCGATCCCGACATGGGCCGCCTATTCCTCGGCGGCTGACTTAGAGCGAGTCACCGGCGTAGACGGTGGCGGCACAGGGCCGGTCGGCCTTCTTGAACAGCGTGCACGCGGCTTCCGCCTCTTGCGCGTTGGTGAAGGGACCGGCGATCAGCCGCCATTTTTTGTCGGGCGCCAGCACGCGACGCGGCTGAAGCCCAGCGACCAGGGCGGCATGATTGGTCAGAAACTCGCGCCATAGAGGCCGCAATCCGTCCTGCTTGGCGACGGTGCCGATCTCGATGCCGTAGCGTGTCGTGCCATCATTGGCCGCAGGCGGAAGCGTGACGGGATCGAGCGCCGCGGATTCCATGCCCTCCGACGGCGGAGTGGGAGCCTCGCTGGCCGCCGGCGCAGGTTCAGGCTCAGGCTGCTCGGCGTCAGGCGAGGCACCGGCTGCCACGTCCTCCATGGAAGGCGGTTCAGCCGGTTGAGGCTCAGCCGTCTCGGCAGGCGCCGGTTCTTCGGCTGGTGCGGGCTCGTCGGCCGCAGCCTGTTCCGGCGCCGGTTCCTGGGAAGGCGCGTCAGTAGCCGGCTCGGGCGCAGCTTCAGCGGCAGGTTCTGCTGACGGTCGTGCAGGCGCGCGGGCAGGTGGCGGTGGCGCAGAATCAGGTTCGGGTTCGGGTGTGGCCGCCTGTGCGGGCGGCGTGGGCGCAGGTTCCGGTGCAGCCGTTGCGGCTTCTGGGGCAGGCGCAGGTGGAGGCGTGGCGGCAGGCGTTTCTGGTGGCATAGAACCGGGCGAAGGCGGTGAGGTGGTCACCGATGTCGCTGTGGGCAAGGCGGCGACAGGCCCGACGAATTTCTCGATCGGCTGCAGCCGCGTGTTCATCTCCGCAAGTTGATCCGACAACGAGCGCAAGGAAGATTTGATCTCGCCGAGCTCGTCGGCCTGCGCCTTGTCCGCCTGGAGCAACTCCGATGCCTGATCGGCCGTAATGGCAGGCGTCTCAGCCGGAGCCGAAGATGCTGGCGCTTCAACCACGCTAGGTGCCGGGCTGGTTTGCAGGGCCTGACCGCCTAGGGCAGCCGGATCGGTAAACAGCGTGAAAAGATAGAAGCCCGAAAATCCGGCCAGCAGAATCCAGAAGCAGGCGAACAAGCCCCGCGCCCAGTTCCGCGATCCGCTTCGGCGACCAATATCGGCCATGGATTTCGCGCCCCTCCCGCACCCCCGAAATTCAGGCTGAAAAGCGACCTCAATATGGCTTGTCGCAGGATTGCGTGAGGGGTGCGGTTTGGAGATTACTCGCCCCATACGCCCCGTCAATTGATGGGTTATGGCCCTCACCGAAGCTTTGGACTAGACAGATCGCCTTCAAGGGAGGGGTGTGACCCTGCGATTCGTGCCCTACAGCCATGACTGAAGCATCGGCATTGGCCATCATCCTCGCCGCGGGTAAAGGCACGCGGATGAAGTCGGCATTGCCCAAGGTGATGCACCGGCTCGCCGGCGCCACGCTGCTGGCTCATGTGCTCGGCGCCACAAAGGCTGCCGGGATCGAACGGATTTGCGTCGTGGTCGCCCCGGGCATGGACGAGGTCGGCGCATCTGCGAGCGCCGTTCACCCGAAACTTGAGGTCTTCGTTCAGGACCGGCAGCTGGGGACCGGCGATGCGGTCAAGGCCGCGCACCAAGCCTTGGAGAATTTTCCCGGTCATGTGCTCGTGCTTTACGGCGATACACCATTGCTCCGCTCGGAGACGCTCGAAGCAACGCGCGGCGCGCTTCATGCTGGCGCGGACCTTGTCGTGCTCGGCTTCGAGACGGACGAGCCGACAGGTTATGGCCGCTTGCTGCTCGACGAGCGGGGAGGGCTTGCCGCCATCCGCGAGGAAAAAGACGCGAGTGAGGAGGAGCGCGGGCTCACGCTCTGCAATTCCGGCATCATGGGTTTTCGCGCGGCCCACACCCTGCTCGATTTGCTGGGGCGGATCGGCAAGGATAACGCCAAGGGTGAGTTCTACCTCACCGACGCGGTGGCGCTCGCGCGCGGCGACCGGCTGGAGGCGCGCATGATCAAGGCCAATGCCGAGGAAGTGCTTGGCGTCAACTCGCGCGCCGAGCTTGCCGCCGCCGAGGAGGCGATGCAACGCCGGTTGCGCACCGGCTTCATGGCCGAAGGCGTCACCATGACAGCGCCGGACACGGTGTTCTTCAGCCACGACACGCGCATCGGCAGGGACGTGGTCATCGAGCCGCATGTGATGATCGGCGCCAAGGTCGTCATCGAGGACGGCGCGACCATTCGCGCTTTCTCTCATATCGAAGGCGCGCATATCGGGCCCGGCGCATCGGTCGGCCCGTTTGCGCGGCTTAGGCCCGGCACCGCTCTCGCCAAGGACGCCCATGTCGGCAACTTCGTCGAGATCAAGCAGTCGGAGATCGGCGCCGGCGCCAAGGTCAACCATCTGACCTATATCGGCGATACCAGCATCGGCGCGCGCGCCAATGTCGGCGCCGGCACCATCACCTGCAATTATGACGGCTTCGCCAAGCACAAGACCGTGATCGGCGAGGACGCGTTTATCGGCTCAAATACCTCGCTGGTCGCGCCGGTCAAGATCGGCGCGGGGGCCTATATCGGCTCGGGCAGCGTCATCACCAAAGACGTGGCCCCGGACGCGCTGGCGCTCTCCCGCGCGCCGCAAGAAGAGCGCGAGGGTTGGGCCGCCAAGCTCCGCAAGCGGTTGACCCGCGGGCGGAAATAAAGAGACATCGCTCGTGACTTGCGACACAAAACGGCGCCGATTAGCTACTAGCAAGGGTGCGAGGGAGTAGGCACGATGTGCGGCATTGTTGGCGTCCTCGGCAAGGGTCCGGTCGCTGAGCAATTGGTCGACGCGCTCAAGCGCCTCGAATATCGCGGCTACGACTCGGCGGGCGTAGCCACCATCGAGAATGGCCATCTCGGCCGGCGACGCGCCGAAGGCAAATTGCGTAATCTCGAAGAGCGGCTGAGATCCGCGCCCCTGCTCGGCGAGACCGGCATCGGCCATACGCGCTGGGCCACCCACGGCAAGCCCATCGAGGCCAATGCGCATCCGCATATGACCGACGACGTGTCGCTGGTGCATAACGGCATTATCGAGAATTTCCGCGAGCTGAAAGCCGAGCTCATGACGGAAGGCGCGGTGTTCACCAGCGACACCGACACAGAGGTCATCGCCCATCTCATCACCCGCGAGCTGAAATCAGGCAGCGATCCGGTGCGCGCCGTCTATCACACGCTGAGCCGGCTGGAAGGCGCGTTTGCACTTGCCATGATCTTCCGCGGCTACGACGATCTGATGATCGTGGCGCGTCAGGGCAGCCCGCTCGCCATCGGCTACGGCAACGGCGAGATGTTCGCGGGCTCCGACGCCATCGCGCTCGCGCCGTTCACCGACGCCATCGCCTATCTCGAGGACGGCGACTGGGCGGTTCTGACCCGCGGCGGCATAGCCATACGCGACCGCGAGGGTAACGCGGTAGAGCGGCCCATAACCCGTTCGCTTGCCAGCGGCCTGCTCGTCGACAAGGGCAATTACCGCCACTTCATGGCCAAGGAGATTCACGAGCAACCGGAAGTGGTCGGCCATACGCTCGCGTCTTGCGTCGATCTGGCCACGAGCCGCATCGCTGTGCCGGCGCTGCCCTTCGACTTTGCCAAACTGCGCCGCCTCACGCTGTCGGCCTGCGGCACCGCCTTCTATGCTTGCCTGGTCGCCAAATACTGGTTTGAGCGCTGGGCTAAGCTTCCCGTCGACGTCGATATCGCTTCCGAGTTCCGCTACCGCGAGACGGCGCTCGATCCGGACGGCGCCGCGCTGTTCGTCTCGCAATCGGGCGAGACCGCCGACACCTTGGCGAGCCTCCGCTACTGCCGCGCCCAGTCCCAGAATGTTCTCTCGGTGGTCAATGTGCGCGAATCGTCGATCGCGCGCGAATCCCATGCTGTGCTGCCAACCCTGGCCGGGCCCGAGATCGGCGTCGCCTCGACCAAGGCCTTCACCTGCCAGCTCACGGCGCTCGCCTGTCTTGCCATCGCCGCGGGTAAGGCGCGCGGAACCATCGGCCCCGAATTGGAGACCGAGCTGGTTCAGGCCCTGACCGAAGTCCCGCGTCACATGGCCAAAGTGTTGCGCGATGAAAGCACTTACGAAACACTTGCCTCGTCTCTGTCCAAGGCGCGCGATGTGCTCTATCTCGGGCGCGGCTCCAGCTACCCGATCGCCCTGGAAGGCGCGCTCAAGCTCAAGGAGATTTCCTACATCCACGCCGAGGGCTATGCCGCGGGAGAACTGAAGCATGGGCCCATCGCCCTGATTGATGAGAACATGCCGGTCATCGTCGTCGCCCCGCGCGACGATCTTTATGAGAAGACCATGTCCAACATGCAGGAGGTGGCGGCACGAGGCGGCCAGATCGTTCTGGTCAGCGACGCCGACCCCGCCACGACCGGCTGCGCCATTGCCACCCATCTCGCGGTGCCGTCGGTGCATCGTTTCGTGGCCCCGCTGGTCTATGCGTTGCCGGTGCAGCTCATCGCCTATCATACGGCTGTATTCATGGGCACCGACGTGGATCAGCCGCGAAATCTCGCCAAATCGGTGACGGTGGAATAGGCTAGCCTCCGATTTGCCTGATTTCTTTGTTTGAGCAATGACATGGCGGATCATCGGACCCCTTTCCGGCCGCGCCGTCTTGCTATCGGGATGGCACTGGTCCTGCTCGGCGCCATATCGGCCCATGCCCAGGACGCGGGGCTGAAGAACGGCGCCGCCGCGCTCAACGCCGGTAAATACGACAACGCGGTACGGCTGCTCTCGGCCACGGTCAATTCCGAGGGTGCCGCTCCCAGCGAGGCCGCCAAGGCGCTTTATCTGCGCGGCATCGCCTATCGCAAGCTTGGCCAGCCCTCGCGCGCGATCGCCGATCTCGGCGCCGCCATTTGGCTCGGGCTGCCGGGGTCCGACCGCGTGAGAGCACAGGTCAATCGCGGGCTTGCCTATCGGTCCGCTGGTCTCAGCAAGGAGGCCGAGGTCGATTTCGCCGCGGCGCGTAAATCGGGTGGCAGCGGCGAGGTGGATAAGATCATCGCTCAGGACGGCGCGGGAGGCACAGCCGTTGCCGCGTTCAGCACGGAGGTGCGCCCCGAAGAAGAAAGCATAAGCGATCCGGTGAGAGGCGTGTCGGCCCCGTCAATCGGCGCGACTGCCGCACCGGCACCCACGGCCGCTTCCACACCGAGGGCGGCGCCTGAGTCGGCTGGCGACTGGAGCACTTCCGTTTCGCAAGGCGTGACCCAGGAAAGCGGCAGCCGCGTCTCGCGCTGGTGGGGGTCCGTGGCCGACACGTTCAGCTCGAGCGAGCCGGAAAGCCAGCCCGCTCCGCCGCCTGCTGCTGCTCCCGCGCCAGCGCCGACACGTACCGCGGCGGCGCCAGCGGCCACGCAGGCAACCGCTCCTTCCAGCTGGACCACGGAGGTGCAAGACAGCAGCGCCGCCAGCAGTAGCGAGGGTGGCACTCGGTTGGGCCGGTGGATCTCCAGAACCACGGGGTCGTCGGATGATGCACCCGCACCGACGGCGACTGCCGCGGCGAGCGGGAGCATCTATCGTCTCCAACTCGCCAATAGCCGCTCGGAGGCGGAAGCCAAAGCCCTCTGGCAGAAGGCCGCGGGCCAGAGCCAGCAACTCGCTTCGGCTAGGCCGCAGATCGACAAGGTTGATATCGGAGATTTCGGCACCTTCTACAGTCTCAAGATCGGACCCTTCGCCGACAAGGCGCAAAGCCAGAGCCTCTGCAATTCGCTCAAGCGCGGCGGCATCGACTGCTCCGTGATCACGCCCGACGGCCCGTGATCCATCACCCGGCGCGCATGAGCTTGATCGCATCGTCGCGCTCGAACAGATAAAGCAGGAGCCTGAGCGGTTCGGCGTGCGCGCCTTTCAGCTCCGGATCGCGCGTTAGGATGAGCCGGGCCGCGTCCCGTGCCGCTTCAAGCAGTTTCTGGTCTTCAGGCAGACGCGCGATGCGAAAGGCGGGCAAGCCGCTTTGCCGCGTGCCGAGAACCTCGCCGCCGCCACGCAGCCTTAAATCTTCCTCGGCGATGACGAAACCGTCCTCGGTACGCCGCATGACGTTCAAGCGTTCGCGCGCCGTTTCCGACGGGGGTTGGCGGTACAGCAGCACGCAGGACGAGTCCTTGGCGCCACGCCCGACCCGCCCGCGCAATTGGTGCAGTTGGGCGAGACCGAAGCGCTCCGCATGTTCGATGATCATGATCGAGGCGTTGGGCACGTCGACACCGACCTCGATCACCGTGGTCGACACCAGGACCGACACCGCGCCGGACGCGAACGCGGCCATCACCCGGTCCTTCTCCTTGCCGGGAAGCCGTCCGTGCACCAGCCCAACTTTGTCGCCGAACTGTTTCTTCAGCGCGGCGTAGCGCTCTTCCGCCGCCGCCAGGTCGAGCATTTCCGACTCGGCCACCAGCGGGCACACCCAATAGATTTGCGCCCCGCCTTTGACCGCGCGAGCGACGCCGGCGACAATCTCCTCCAGGCGTTCCAGCGGCACCGTGCGCGTGGCGATCGGCTTACGCCCCGGCGGCTTCTCGTCGAGGCGGGATGCGTCCAGGTCGCCATAGCTGGTGAGCAGCAAGCTGCGCGGGATGGGCGTGGCGGTCATCACCAGAAGCTCGGCACCGGCCCCCGTGCCCTTAGCTTGCAGCGCCAGCCGCTGATGCACGCCGAATCGATGCTGCTCGTCGATCACCACCAGCCCGAGGTCGCTGAAGCTGATCGCTTCCTGGAACAGCGCATGCGTGCCGATAAGAATGTCGATGCCGCCGTCCTTCAACGCGGTCAGGAGCTCGGCGCGCTCTTTCCCGCGTTCTCGGCCGGTGAGCAGCGCCACGCGCAGGCCCGCCGCTGCGGCGAAGCCGGAGATGGTGGCGAGATGCTGGCGCGCCAGCAACTCGGTCGGCGCCATCAGCGCGGCTTGCGCGCCGGCTTCGACGGCCGTGGCCATCGCCAACAGTGCCACAACGGTCTTGCCGCTGCCGACATCGCCCTGAAGCAGCCGCAACATGCGGTGCGGGCTCTTGAGGTCGGCATCGATCTCGGATAGCGCACGCGTCTGCGCGCCGGTCAATTTGAAGGGCAGAGCAGAGAGGATGGCTTTCCGCAGCTTGCCGGGAGCTGTGAGGCTTCGGCCGGCTCTGCGTTTCAATCTCTGACGGATGACGGCAAGCGCCAGCTGATTGGCGAGAAGCTCGTCATAAGCAAGCCGTGCGCGGGCAGGGGAAGACGGCGCCAGGTCGGCTTCGGCCTCCGGTGCATGCAGACGAGTGATCGCCTCGCCGAAAGACGGCCATTCGTGCTTGGCGCGAAAATCCGCATCGATCCATTCCGGCAGTTTCGGGAGTTTGGTCAGGGCCTCGCCGATGGCCTTGCGCAGCACGCTGTTGGAGAGGCCGGTGGTCAGCGGATAGACCGGCTCGTGCAGCGGCAGATTGCCCGCGCCGTCCGCCTCCACCACATGATCGGGATGGGGCATTTGCAGCCAACCGTCATAGGCTTCGAGCCGGCCCGATATCAGGCGGCGCGAGCCCACGGGCAGAAGGCGTTTGAGATAGGTCGGGTCGACGTTGAAATAGACCAGTTCGAGCGATGCGCCGTGATCGTCTTCGACCAGCACCTTGTAGGGCGCGCGGCCGCCACGCCGTCCGCCCCCGGTGCGATGCTCGGCCACCGTGACTTCGAGTGTGGCGAGATCGCCGGTCCGGGCTTCGGCGATGCTCGGCGCGATGGCGCGGTCGATAAGGCCCACCGGCAGATGCCAGATGAGATCGATGACCCGCGCATGCGCCCCCTGATGGGCCGGCGCGGCGAGCTTGTTCAGCAAGCCCTCGACCTTGGGCCCGACGCCCTTCAGGGCGCGCGCCGTGGCGAATAGAGGATTTAACCGAGGCGGTCGCATGGGGTCCCACGCGCTTGACAGACGATGACCCGCTCGCTCTAACGCAGGCTTGCGGCAGTGGAAAGCGATGATCGTGTCCGGCAGTGATCTTGGCGTGCGCCGCCGCCGTGCGCTGTGGCGAGCGACGCATCGGGGTACCAAAGAGATGGATTTTCTCCTCGGCCGCTTCGCCAAGCAGACGGTCGATGGAATGGGTGCCGCCGAGATCGCCGTGCTGGAACGGCTGATCGAATGCCCCGATCCGGAGATCGAATTCTCCCTATATGAGGGTCATTCCCTCGGCGCGCCGGACCTCGACGAACTCATGGTGTGCTTGCGTCGTTTCCATGGCTTGAGCGAAGCCGGCTAGACCAGAACCCGCGTCATGGCGTCAGCGTCAAATCTTCCATCCTTGCCGGTCGCACCGCTGCTGCAGGCGCGGCACCCGATCGCCTCCGGCGTGCCGGAAGGGCTCGATGCGCTGTTGCTCGGGGAGTTGGCGCGCGCGGGACAGAGGCCGATCCTGCACATTGCGCGCGACGGCAACCGGCTCGCCACTTTGCAGGAGGCGCTTGCCTTCTTCGCACCCGACGTGACCGTGCTGAGCTTCCCGGCATGGGACAGCGTCCCCTACGACCGCGTGGCGCCGAATGCCGAGATCGTGGCGCAACGCATCGCCACGCTCGCCGCTTTGGTCGAGCGGGGGCCTGACGACCGTAAACCGCTCATCGTGCTGACCGCCGTCAACGCCGCACTGCAACGCGTGCCGCCGCGCGAATTTCTCGCGGCGACCAGCATCAAACTGCAGCCCGGCAATGCGCTCGGCATGCAGGAACTGATCACGCGGCTCGAGACCTCGGGCTATGCGCGGGCCGGAACGGTGACGGACCCGGGCCAATATGCCGTGCGCGGCGGCATTCTCGATCTCTATCCGCCGGGGGACCAGCCGGTGCGCCTCGATTTCTTCGGCGAAACGCTTGAATCCATCAGGGCCTTCGATCCGGAAACGCAACGCACCGCTTCGCGCCTCGATTCACTCCGGCTTCTGCCCATGAGCGAAGTCGCGCTCACGCCCGAGGTGCGGCGCGCCTTCCGCCAGCGCTATGTCGAACTGTTCGGCCCGGTCACCGGCGGCGATCCGCTTTACGAGTCGATCTCTGTCGGGCGGCAGCATCAGGGCATGGAGCATTGGCTTCCACTGTTCCACGACAGGCTCGCGGCGCTGTTCGATTATCTGCCCGGTGCTGTCGTCACGCTCGATCCGCTGGTCGACGACGCGCGTGGGAAACGGCTTGAGCAGATCGCCGACCATTACGACGCGCGGTCGCAGGCGCTCGAGCGCAAGGCGTTCGGCGCACCGCCTTACCATCCGGTACCGGCCGAGAGCCTGTTCCTCAGCGAAGCGGAATGGCAGAACGCCGTCGGCGAACATCAGACGATCGCGCTCGATCCCTTCGAGCATCCGGAAGCGCCGGGCGACGAGATTGTTTCCCTCGGCGGCAGGCAGGGACGCTCCTTCGCCGTGGAGCGGCAGACCGAAGGCGCCAACGTGTTCGACGCCGTGGTCGCCCAGGTCAAGAAACTCAAAGGCGAAGGCAAGCGGGTGATCGTCGCCTGCTGGAGTAACGGAGCGCGCGAGCGCCTCGGCACGCTGCTTGCCGAGCATGGCGTCGGCGAGACCCTGAATGTGGAAAGATTCACCGAA
>DATMDY010000011.1:0-23301 GCA_035557335.1 Methyloceanibacter sp. | reverse complement strand
CGCGCGAGGCTGAGAGCCATCGACGAGGAAGTGTCGGTCGCCAAGTCGGGCTTGAGGCCCTTTATCGGGGGCACCGCCGACTGGAACTACGTCAAGCAGAACAGCGAAAGGGCTACGGGAAGGCGGCGCACCACCTCCGGTACTGACGATTTCGATATCGGCGCGGCTGGGATCACCAGCGACGGTACCACCCATCCGCACGGCTATGCCTTCCAGCTCTCGCAGCCGCTGTTCGAAGGCTTCCAGAATCTCAATGCCATCCGCGAGGCCAAGGCGACCGTGCAGTCGGCGCGCGAAAGCTTGCGTATCGTCGAGCAGACCGTCCTGCTCGACGCCGCCACGGCCTATGTCAATGTCGTGCGCGACCAGGCCGTGGTCCGTCTGCGCGAGAACGATGTCAGCGTGCTCGGCGAGCAGCTCAAGGCGACCCGCGACCGCTTCGATGTCGGCGAGGTGACGCGCACCGACGTGGCCCAAGCCGAGGCCCGCCGCTCCGAGGCGCTCGCCACACTCGCCGGGGCCCAGGCCAATCTGAAGACGAGCCGCGCCGCCTACGAGCAGATCGTGGGCCATCCCCCTGAGAATCTGGTGACGCCGCCTTCGATTCGGCATCTTTTGCCGAGAACTCTGGACGAGGCCATGACCTTGGGCGATGGGGAAAACCCCATCGTCCTCGCCTCCGTCTATCAGGAAGAGGCCTCGCTCTATGCCGTCGAGCAGATCATGGGCGAGCTGCTGCCTTCGGTCACCCTCGAAGCGCAATACGAGAAGCGCTTCGACCAGAGCCAATCCCTGGCCGAGCTTGAGACCACGACGGTAACAGGACGCGTCAACGTGCCCTTCTATCAAGGCGGTGGCGTCTCTGCCCGGGTGCGCCAGGCCAAGGAGACCAACAACCAGCTGAAGAAGCAGGTCGAGGACGCGCGGCTCCGCGTCCATGCGGACGTGATCGCAAATTGGGGCATCTTGCAGTCCTCAGGCCCGGCCATTTCCTCCGCCGAAGCCGCGGTTGGCGCCAACAAGATCGCGCTTACCGGCGTGCGCGAGGAGGAGAAGGTCGGGCAACGCACCACGCTCGACGTGCTCGATGCCCAGCGAGAATTGTTGAACTCGCAGATCGGCCTCGTCTCGGCGCTCAGAGACCGGGTCGTCGCCGAATATTCCCTGAATGCGGCCATCGGCCGGATGGACGCGCAAACTCTTGGCCTATCGGTGCCTTATTATGACCCGATCGAGCACTATGATATCGTCAAGAACAAGTGGCTGGGCCTGCGCCCGCCCGCGCCGCCAGCTCCCGACGAGTGAGTATGGCGCGCCCCGGGCGTTAACCATGAACCGGGCCTGGCCAACCAAATCGAGACTTGAGCGTTTACGGTGTGTTAAGTTAGCCGCTACGCGCATCCCTGGTTTGATCGCCGGGTAGTTTGTGGGGATATTTGTTAGTGGCGTCAAGGGGTTAAGTCATGAGCAGCACTGAGCGTGCTCCTGAACCGACCATGGAGGAGATACTTGCCTCCATACGTCGGATTATCTCGGAGGACGAGCCGAGCGCGGCGGAACAGCGGCCCGCACCTAAGAGCCCACAGCCCGTGGAGGCTCTGGAGGAGGCGGAGGGCGAAGCCGATACCCAGATCATAACCGACATTGCGCGCGTCTTGAGCGGCGGCGCGCCGACACCCGTGTCCGTGGTGATCGAAGAGGAGGAGATCCTCGATCTGACCGCCGAGCTTGGCGGCTTGGAGTTCGTGGAGGATGAGCCGCAGGCGATGGCGGACGAAGTGCCGCTTAGCCTCGAGACCGAGCCGGTGCCAAGTCTCGAATTCGAGCCTGAGCCTGATCTGGAAATTCTGGATATGGATGTCGTGGCGCTCGAGACGCAAGCGCCACCGGAAGCGTTTGCACCGGCGCCCCCGGCCCAACCGATGATGGAGGTGCCGCAACCAGCGACCCGTTCGGCGAGCGAGGAGGCGGCTTCGGCCCTTGAACGCGCCATTGCCGCATTGCGCGCCGGCCAAGTGCCGACCTCGTTGAGCGAGCTTGATCAACCGGCGCCAAGCCAGTTCGAGCCGCAGTTGGAAGCTCAACCCGAGCCCCAGTGGCAAGCTCAACCCGAGCCCATGCCGGAACCGGAACCTATCCCGGAACTCGAGCCGATCCCGGCGCCAGAGCCGATCCCGGAGCCAGAACCTGTTCCGGAGCCGGAACCAGTCCCCGAGTTCGAGGCGGCGCCTGAGCCCGAATTCGTGCTGACCGAGTTGGAGATGGAGGTCTTCGAGGAGGAGACCGTTTTCGCCGAGGACCCGGAAGCCGAGATCGAGGATACTTGGGCAGCCGAGCAGGCCTCATGGGGTATGCCCTCTGAGCCTAAGCCCGAGCCCGTTCAAACCGCCCGTTCCAATGGATCGGGAGAGGCGCACGAGGGCGCCTCCAAGACGCTCGAGGACAGCGTCAAGGACATGCTTCGTCCGATGCTCCGCCAATGGCTCGACGAGAACATGTCGCGCGTGGTGACCGCGGTGCTCAAAGACGAGATCGAGAACGACCCGGCGCGGTATCAACGCGACTGAGGCTCTCTTAGGTTGACAGCGCAAAAGGCAAGCGCGTAGGACGCGTGGGCATCCGTTCACGACAATTTCCCGCGTCCATGCTCGACAAGACCTATCAGCCTCAAAACATCGAAGGCGAAATCTATCGCAGGTGGGAGAGCGCCGACGCGTTCGCCGCCGGACGACCCGATCGCGCCGGGGCGAGGCCCTTCGCCATCGTCATCCCGCCGCCCAACGTCACCGGCTCGCTCCATATGGGGCATGCCCTCAACAACACACTACAAGACGTGCTGGTGCGCTTCGAGCGCATGCGCGGTCGCGACGTTCTGTGGCAGCCGGGCACCGACCATGCCGGCATCGCCACGCAGATGGTGGTCGAGCGCCAATTGATGGAGCGGCAGGAGCCGAACCGCCGCGCGCTCGGCCGCGACAAGTTCATCAAGCGCGTCTGGCAGTGGAAGGAAGAGTCGGGGAACACCATCGTCGGCCAACTCAAGCGGCTCGGCGCTTCCTGCGACTGGTCCCGGCTTAGATTCACCATGGACGAGGGACTGTCGCGCGCGGTGCGCAAGGTGTTCGTCGATCTCTTCCGCGAGGGGTTGATCTACAAGGATAAGCGCCTGGTCAATTGGGACCCCGAGCTGCTCACCGCCATCTCCGATCTCGAGGTCGAGCAGATCGAGACCAAGGGACACCTCTGGCATCTGCGCTATCCGGTCGAAGGGGGAGGGGGCGAGTCTATCGTCGTCGCCACCACGCGCCCCGAGACCATGCTCGGCGATACCGCCGTTGCCGTCCATCCGGACGACGAGCGCTACAGGCATCTGGTCGGCAAGAACGTGACCCTGCCGCTGGTCGGACGCCGCATTCCCATTATCGCCGACGAATATTCCGACCCCGAAAAGGGCTCGGGCGCGGTGAAGATCACCCCTGCGCACGACTTCAACGATTTCGAGGTCGGCAAGCGTCACGGCCTGCCGATGATCAATGTGCTCGGCCCGGACGCGCGGCTCGTGCTCGACGCCAATCCGGGCTTCACCAAGGATGTCGAGCGAAGCGCGGAACTGACTCAAACGATTCAAGAATTGCATGGCGTGTTCCGCTTCGCCGCGCGCAAGATGATCGTCGAGCGGCTCGAGGCGCTGGGACTCATCGAGAAGATCGAGCCGCATGTCCACGTCGTGCCGCACGGCGACCGCTCCAACGCCGTGATCGAGCCGTTCCTCACAGACCAGTGGTATGTCGATGCCGCGACACTGGCGAAGCCCGCCATCGACGCGGTGAAGCGTGGCCGCACGGTGTTCGTGCCCAAGAATTGGGAGGCGACCTACTTCCACTGGATGGAGAACATCCAGCCCTGGTGCATCTCGCGCCAGCTGTGGTGGGGCCATCAAATCCCCGCCTGGTATGGGCCTGACGGCAAGGTGTTCGTCGCCGAGGACGAGAAGGCGGCGCGTGTGGCTGCCAAGGAGCATTACGGCAAGGAGGTTGCGCTTAAGCGCGACGAGGACGTGCTCGACACCTGGTTCTCGTCGGCGCTGTGGCCGTTCTCGACGCTCGGCTGGCCCGACAAGACGCCGGAGCTTGCCCGTTACTACCCGACCGATGTTCTGGTCACCGGCTTCGACATCATTTTCTTCTGGATCGCGCGCATGATGATGCTGGGCCTCCATTTCATGGAGGAGGTGCCGTTCCGCGACGTCTACATCCACGCCCTGGTCCGCGACGAGAAGGGCCAGAAAATGTCGAAGTCGAAGGGGAACGTCATCGATCCCCTCGACCTGATCGATACGTACGGCGCCGACGCGCTGCGCTTCACGCTCGCCGCCATGGCGGCGCAAGGGCGCGACATCAAGCTCAGCACATCCCGCGTCGAGGGCTATCGCAATTTCGCGACCAAGCTATGGAACGCGGCGCGCTTCGCCGAGATCAACGATTGCGTGCCGGTCGAAGGCTTCGACCCGGCGACCGCGCGCCTGACCGTCAATCGCTGGATCGCCGGCGAAAGCGAGCGCACGCTCGCCGCCGTCACCGAGGCGATGCAAGCCTTCCGCTTCAACGAGGCGGCGTCGGCCATCTACCACTTCATCTGGCACGTCTACTGCGACTGGTATCTTGAGCTGATCAAGCCGATCCTGACCGGTGAGGACAAGGACGCGGCGGACGAGACGCGGGCCATGGCGTCCTACGTGCTCGACCAGGCGCTCAAGATGCTGCACCCCTTCATGCCCTTCGTCACCGAAGAACTGTGGATGAAGCGCGCATCCCGGGGGGAGGGGCGCGAGAGCTTGTTGATGCTGACCGCCTGGCCCGAGCCTCTCAGGCTGCAGAACACGCAAGCCGACGCCGAGATCGGCTGGCTGATCAGGCTCATCTCCGAGGTGCGCTCGGTGCGCGCCGAAATGAACGTGCCAGCCGGCGCCAAGGTGCCGCTGGTCATCGCCTTCGCCAGCGAGGAGACCAAAGCGCGCGTCGCCCGCCACGAGCAGACCATCAAGGGTCTCGCCCGGCTCGACACGCTCGAATTCGGCCGGCCGCAAGCGGGCGCGGTGCAAATCGTGCTCGACGAGGCGACGCTGGCGCTGCCGCTTGCCGGCATCATCGACATCGACGCGGAGTCGAAGCGGCTGAAGCGCGAGATCGACAAGGTCGGCTCGGAGATCGCGCAACTCGACGCCAAGCTCGCCAACGAGAAATTTGTGTCTCGCGCGCCAGAGCACGTTGTCGAGGAGCAGCGCGAGCGCAAGAGCGAAGCGGAAGCCACCGCCGCCAAGCTCGAACAGGCGCTGAAGCGCCTCGAAGCCGCGCTTTAATTTGGCAGTGGGATCAATTACGGTTAATCGCCCCAATACAGATATCAGAAAGACATAGTAGATGGATTTTCTCTTATCCATTTTAGGCAGTTCGTGGCTTAACGGATTAGGGTTAATAGTCGGTCTTATTTTTACAGCGTTTGGTCTCTGGCTCACTGTTCGATACCGGCTACACAATGATCTAAGATATGCTCTTCGTACGCGTAAGTTGATAGATATTGGACAGGATTTCTCTTTTGTTTCTTGTAGCCTCGGGGGTGAGTCTATCCAAAGAGCTTACGGCACATCGGTTATTCTTTGGAATGGCGGAAACAAGAGTTTGCGCTCGTTTGATATGCGGGCTCCGGTGACAATCGCGCCTAACCTCCCAAAAGGTGAGGCCGGAAAAATTCTTGCTTATCAAATAAAATTTGCGGACTCATCAGACGGAGGCTTCCATATAAAGCAGACTGACAATGAGCTTATTTTAAACTTTGATACGCTCGGTCCTATGGAGGGTGTAATTCTGTCTGTAGTTCACGACTTCAATGGGAGCTATTTAGCAGTTCGTGGAAAAACACATGAGGCCAAAAGTCTACGAAGGCAGACTCCCTTGAGGATTTACAAAACGATTGATGATTTGCTAAAAATATGGATGGTTGGTTTTTACTTCATCATTAATTTCAGCGCCTTAATGTACATAGCGAGCTTGGCAACGCCGAGTACTGAACCTCCTGAGATACTTACATATCCGGGAGTTGGTATGGTCCTTGCTATGTTACTCTTACTTGGGCCTCCGATATTGCTTACGGTTATCACCTACAGACCAGTTAAAACATTAGTTGACTTGGTTATGTTGTCTAATATTCCTCAGTCTTTTTACGAGTTCAATACTGATGTAAAACGGCCTGCATCTCTTCGCGATCCTAAGGTGATCTAGTGGCGATGGAAAAGCCGAAGGCTGGCGTCTCGAAGACATGCCTATTTCGGCAGGGGGTGCGCCGCCGCTTCGAGCTCGTTGATGCGGCGAGCAAGCACGATCAGGTAGAACAGCAGGAACAGATACATAAACGTTTCGACGCTCTCGCTCGGGCGCTGCACCAGGGCGTGACCATAGGATTTGTTCAATTGGCTCACACCACGGAAAAAGAGCCAGCCAAGTGCCGTCGGCACCAGCGCCGCGGCCGGCAGGAACAGAGACCAGCGGTTTCGCCGCACGATGGGAAAGAACCACGCGGCCAGCGGCACCAATAATCCACCGATAAAAATTCCGATCTGTAACACCGCGCGCGGCTGGTGGTTCAACCACTCATGCACATTGTGCAGATTGGTCTCCGCCTGCCGGTTGACCTCGGCCCAATAGCTCGGGGTGTTCCAGTAGAAAAAATGCTGGCCCCAACTGTGTTCCTCGCCGGCGATGTAAAGGCACGCCAATCCCGCGAACAGCAGGAAGGCGAAAGTAAAAGGCCGCGCGCGCACGAATGGCTTGAACAGCTGCCTGAAGGCGATGATCGCCGCCGCCAGCGGAATGAAGAAGTGCCCAAGCTCCAGAAAGCCGTAGCCTTCGGGCAGAACCCACTTCAGATAAAAGTCCGGCGTGAGCCTAGCCGTCGCGAGGATGAAGATTGCCGTGATGACAGGAATGCCGAGCCACCACCACGCTTCGTCCCAGCCCGGGTCGGAGGTGAAGGCCCGATATGGTCCTTGTGTCCGCTTGGGGTCGGGAAGGTGAGGAGCACGCGATGCGTTGGTGCTGTCCGCTGTTGCCATCGTGTCGAGTCCTAGTTTCGCGAGCCGGCCTCGTCCGTCTCCATCTCGCTGATGCGGCGCTCGAACACAATCAGATAGGCCAGGATGAAAAAGTAAAGATAGAACTCGACCGCCTCGCTCGGCCGTCCCGCCAATTGAACGGTCTGGGTCTTGGCCAGAAGCTCGACCAGCTTGAACAGGACCACGCCCAGCGCGGCAGGCACGATGATCGCGCTCGGCAGGAATAATGCGAAGCGGCTGGCTCGCCAGCGCGGGGCGAGTGCGCACCAGATCGGCACCAGCAATCCGCCCGCGATCACGGCGAATTGCAGGATGGCCCGCGGCACCTTCTCGAAACTCTCATAGGCATTGTGAATACCGAACTCACCGCTTTTGTTCACGTCGGTGACCTGCCCGATTTCCTCCAAGTAGAGGATATGTTGGCCCCAGCTCACTTCCTCGCCGCCGATATAGAGGCAGGTCATGGCGGCAAGGATGGTCATGAGCAGCACAAGCGGGCGCTGCCTGACAAAAGGATCGAGCAGGAGCTGCACGGCAATCGCCAGACCGATCACCATCATGATGAACTGGGCGAGCTCCAAGGCGCCGATGCCTTCGCGGGTGACCCAGAGATTGTACCAATCAGGACTCAGCCGATAGATCACGAACACGAAGATGGCGACGGCGACCGGAATGCCGAGCCACCACCAAGCCTCGTTCCAATCGGGGTCCGACGCGAAGGGCCGGTACGGTCCGGCCGGAAGCTTCGGATCGGGAAGGGGGAGGCGGTAGCCGGCCTTCGTGCGCGCCGTCTTCGGCGCGGCACGAGGCTTCTTCGCTCTCGGTGATTTGGCCATGCGCTCTCCCAGCCGCCAAGCCGGCGACCATCGCACATGACAGTTTTACGACAGAAACGGTAAAGTTTCGCTCTGCCGTTTTGCCGCGCCGAGGCCTCAGGGACATCGCCGACTCCCTGAATTGTCGTTGAGGGCGAAGACCTTGGGAACCGTTGCCAAGTTCATCCAGAATCTTTTCACTTGTATCTAAAATGCAACAGGCTGAGGCATTTGCGCCTCGTTTGCGCCATAAAACTTTGGAACATCGGCCCTGTTTTGAGGGTCGACGGTCGAAGACAACTCGCATGAGTCAAGCGAGGGGGCGGGCCAGGGAGCGACCGGCTGAGGCGATAGGCAGCGGTGGCGAGATACCCACCGGCGCCTAGCAAAGCCTAGCCGGACATTTTTGCCGATGGACGCTAAGACGTTCGATAAATCCCGCTTGCCCAGCCGGCATGTGACCGAGGGGCCGTCCCGCGCGCCCCATCGCTCCTATTATTACGCCATGGGGCTGTCTCGCGCGCAGATCCATCAGCCCTTTGTCGGCGTCGCCACCTGCTGGAACGAGGCTGCCCCCTGCAACATCGCGCTAATGCGCCAGGCGCAAGCGGTGAAGCAGGGCGTCGCCGCGGCAAACGGCACGCCGCGCGAATTCTGCACCATCACCGTCACCGACGGCCTCGCCATGGGCCATCAGGGCATGAAGTCCTCGCTGCCCTCGCGCGAGGTCATCGCCGATAGCGTCGAGCTCACCATGCGCGGCCATTGCTACGACGCGCTGATAGGCCTCGCCGGCTGCGACAAATCTCTGCCCGGCATGATGATGGCCATGTGCCGGCTGAACGTGCCGTCGATCTTCATCTATGGCGGCTCGATCCTGCCGGGCTCGTTCAAAGGCCGTCCGGTGACGGTCCAGGACCTATTCGAGGCGGTCGGCCAGATCTCCGTCGGCAAGATGTCGAGCGAAGATCTCGACGAACTCGAGCAGGTGGCCTGCCCGTCGGCGGGCGCGTGCGGCGCCCAGTTCACCGCCAACACCATGGCCTGTGTGTCGGAGGCCATCGGCCTCGCGCTGCCATACTCGGCCGGAGCGCCCGCGCCCTACGAGATCAGGGATCGCTTCTGCATGGCGGCCGGCGAGAAGATCATGGATTTGCTCGCCCTGAACATCCGCCCGCGCGACATCGTCACCCGCAAAGCGCTGGAGAATGCCGCGGCCGTCGTTGCCGCCACCGGCGGCTCGACCAACGCGGCGTTGCATCTTCCGGCCATCGCGCACGAATGCGGCATCGAATTCGACCTGTTCGACGTGGCCGAGGTGATGAAACGCACGCCCTATATCGCCGATCTCAAGCCGGCCGGACGTTACGTGGCGAAGGACCTTTTTGAGGCCGGCGGCGTTCCTATCGTCTTAAGAACGCTGCTCGATCACGGGTTTCTGCACGGGGATTGTATGACCGTGACCGGGCGGACCATGAGGGACAATTTGGCCAAGGTGCAGTGGAACCCTGACCAGGACGTCGTGCGGCCTGCCGACAAGCCGCTGTCGCCTACGGGCGGCGTGGTCGGCTTGCGTGGCAGCCTCGCGCCCGATGGCGCCATCGTCAAGGTTGCGGGTCTGAAGAACCTCAAATTCCGCGGGCCGGCCCGCTGCTTCGACTGCGAGGAGGATGCCTTCGCCGCGGTCAGCGCCAAGAATTACAAGGAAGGCGAGGTGATCGTCATCCGCTACGAAGGCCCCAAAGGCGGCCCCGGCATGCGCGAGATGCTGTCGACCACGGCGGCGATCTACGGACAGGGCATGGGAGACAAGGTGGCGCTGATCACCGACGGCCGCTTCTCGGGCGCGACGCGCGGGTTCTGCGTGGGGCATGTCGGGCCGGAGGCCGCACTCGGCGGCCCGATCGGGCTCCTGCGCGACGGCGACATGATCGTCCTCGATGCGGGAAAAGGCATTTTAGATGTGGAGCTTAGCGAGGCTGAGTTAAAGTCGCGCGCGAAGTCTTGGCAGGCGCGTCCGGCGTCATTCAAGAGTGGCTATTTGTGGAAATATGCAAACGAGGTTGGGCCGGCCCGCACGGGCGCCGTGACTCATCCCGGGGCTGGCGTGGAAGTGGCGTGCTATGCAGATGTATAAGCGTACGGTGACTGGCGCCTTCGCGGCGCTCCTGGTCTTTGTTCCGATCGCGGTGGGAGAGGACAATCCTCCGCCTTACGCCTCGGCGACGGAGGCCTATCGTCAAGGGAATGCGGCGCTCAAATCCGAGCGCATGGATGAAGCCCTTGCTGCGCTCGAATATTCCGCGACGCATAATGTGCTCGGCGCGCAGCTCAGGCTCGCGCGGCTCTACGCCTCGGGCCGCGGCGTGCCCAAGAACGACGCCAAGGCCTTCTACTATTATCGGCAGATCGCGAGCCAGCAGGCCGAGATCAGCGCGTACAGCCCCGTGGCGAAATATGTCGGCGAGGCCTTCGTGGCGGTCGGCCAGTATTATTTGGACGGCATCCAGGCCATGCCGCTCGCGCCCGACCCGGCTTACGCCGCGAGCCTGCTCCGCCACGCCGCCAGCTATTTCGGCAATGCCGAGGCGCAATATCTGCTCGCCCGGCTCTATCTCGACGGCAAGGGCGTGGAGAAGAATCCGGGTCTTGCAGTCAATTGGTTGGCCATGTCCGCCAAGAAACAGCACGCCGCATCGCAGGCGGTTCTCGGCGAGCTCTTGTGGCGCGGCGACCAGGTCCGTCTCAATCAGGCGAGGGGTCTCGCCCTGCTGATGCTGGCGCAGGAGAACGCCCAAGGCGGCCACGACCAGGCTTGGATCGGCGAGCTTTATCGGGAGGCTTTCGCCAGCGCCGATAACGCCATCCGTGCCAAGGCCGAAGGTCTATTGCCCCGTCTGGGTGGTGATAAGAGGGCCGCTTCCATCATCGCCAAGGCGAAGCCGGAGGAGACGGTTGCGGCGCCCGTCACGCGCGAAGCCGAGGCGCCTTCCGACTCCGACGCGGCGCCTGCCGAGCAGATCCCGCTCGGCGCCGGCGGACCGCCATCGGCGGCTCCTATCGGGCTGTCTATCGGCTTCGACGCGTCTCCCGCCGAGCGCTAGACGGCAAGCTCGATCCAGATCGGCACGTGGTCCGAGGGCTTCTCCCAGCCCCGCGGGCCCGCGTCGATCTCGCAAGCCTGAAGCCGGTCGGCCGCCTGCGGCGACAGCAGCAGATGATCGATGCGCAGGCCCTGGTTCTTCTGCCAGGCGCCCGCCTGATAATCCCAGAAGGTGAAACGGTGCGGCTCGTCGTGGCAGGCGCGGAAGGCGTCAGTCAGGCCGAGATTGACGAGCGCCTGGAAATGGGCGCGCGACTCGGGCCGGAACAGCGCGTCCTCCATCCAGGCGCTCGGATTGTAGACGTCCTCGGGCGCGGGGATGACATTGAAGTCGCCGGCAATGACCATGGGCTCTTCCAGCGCCAGCAGCGCCTTCACCCGCTCTCTGAGCCGCGTCATCCAAGCAAGCTTGTAGACGAATTTTTCGGTGCCGAATGGGTTGCCATTGGGCAGATAGATATTGATCAGGCGCAGCACGCCTGACGGTACCGAGATCACGGCTTCCAGATAGCGCGCCTGCACGTCGTCCGGATCGCCGGCGAGCCTGGGAGCCACCTCGTCGAAGGGAAGCTTGGAGAGGAGCGCCACGCCGTTGAAGCCCTTCTGGCCGTGGATGGCGACGTTGTAGCCGAGGTCCTCGAACACATGGACCGGGAAGGTCTCGTCCGGGCATTTGGTCTCCTGCAAGCAGGCGATGTCAGGCGAGGCCTGTTTGAGCCAGGTGGTGGCCGCGTCGAGCCGCGCCTTGATGCCGTTGATGTTCCAGGTGGCGATCTTCATGGACGGGTTATGTCATTGCCCGGTGTGACTGGGCAATCCAGATACCGGCTTTCGCCGGTATGACGAGGGAAGAGCTAAACCGAGAAGCTGGTGCCGCAGCCGCAGGCCGCCGTGACGTTCGGATTGTTGATCTTGAACTGCGCGCCGATCAAATCGTCGACGAAGTCGATCTCGGCCCCTTGCACGAAGCCGAGCGAGACCGGGTCGACCACCACGCGGGCGCCATCGCGCTCGATGATCAAATCATCGGGCGCGCGCTCCTTCACCAGGTCGAAGCGGTACTGGAAGCCCGAGCAGCCGCCGCCCTCGACGCTGACGCGGAAGAGCGCTGGGGCCGCCTCGCTCTTGAGGAGCTCGGCGATGCGGTGCGCGGCGCGCGGGCTTATGGTGATGGACGGTTCGCTCATGTTGGGTGTAGCCATCTCTGAGTGAACATAGGATGGCGCACGGCCTTGTCAATCGACCACGGGCGTAAGCCCGATCGGCGCAAGCCTGACCGTATTTTCCCCGCGGAAACAGGCCCTCGCGGCGCTTCCCTGGCGCCCTATGCGGTCAATCCGCGTCAAAGCCGCGGCCGGCTCGTGGCCGAGCCGCCATGCCCCACGCGCTCGCTCTATCAACGCGACCGCGACCGCATCCTGCATTCCGCGGCCTTCCGGAGGCTCAACTACAAGACCCAGGTGTTCATCTATCACGAGGGCGATCATTACCGGTCGCGCCTCACCCATAGCCTGGAAGTGGCGCAGATCGCCCGCGCCTTGGCCCGGACGCTTCGGGTCGACGAGGATCTGACCGAGGCGCTGGCGCTGGCCCACGATCTCGGCCACCCGCCTTTCGGCCATGCCGGCGAGCGTGCGCTCGATGCCGCCATGGCGAGGGCAGGGGGCTTCGACCATAATGCGCAGTCGTTGCGCGTCGTGACTGATCTTGAACGCAAATATGCCAACTTCGACGGGCTCAACCTCACCTGGGAAACGCTCGAAGGCCTGGTCAAGCATAACGGCCCGCTTCTCGGACCCCACGCGGAAAAGCCTGTGCCGGACCCGGTGCTGACCTATTGCGCCAAGCAGGACCTCGAGCTTGCCACCTACGCTTCGGTCGAGGCGCAGATTGCGGCGCTTGCCGACGATATTGCCTACAACAATCACGATATCGACGACGGTTATCGCGCCGGATTGTTCACTTTCGACGATTTGGCGGATGTGCCCCTCGCGGCCCGGGTGCTGGCCGAAGCGAGGGCCGCTCATCCCGGCATCGACGGCGCGCGCCTGCTCAATGAGGCCATCCGCCGCCTGATCACGGCGATGATCGCGGACGTCTCAGCCGAGACCTTCCGCCGGCTGGCAATGCTTCAGCCGCAAAGCGCCGCCGACATACGCCATGCCGACCGCGCCATGGTCGCCTTCTCGGATACCATGCGCGCCGACGTCGATGCGCTGCGCGCCTTCCTGTTCGCCCGCGTCTATCGCGAGCCCCGCATCATGCGCATCATGGGCGAGGCCGAAGGCGTGGTCGGCGACCTGTTCCGCCGCTACGCCGCCGACCCTGCCGCCCTGCCGCCCGAATGGCGGGAGCAGGCGCCGGAACCCGGCACCCCCGCTTTTGCCCGCCACGTCGCCGACTTCATTGCCGGCATGACCGACCGTTACGCGCTTGCCGAGCATGCCCGCCTGTTTGACGCCACGCCGGATTTGCGTTAGTCGCGCCCAGCCGCATGATCCGGAAAAGTGGGTACCGGTTTTCCGATAAGATCATGCGCAGATAAGTCTTCCCCGGAGCCTCAATGGACGTCTTCGCAGGGTTCCACGGTCGAGTCCTTGCCGCGGTCCAGCAACTCAAGCATGACGGCGTGGTGCCGCATGAGGCGAGCCTCGACGGCATTACGCTCGAGCCGCCGAAGGATGCCTCCCACGGCGATCTTGCCACCAACGCCGCCATGGTGCTGGCCAAGGCCGCAGGCCTGCCGCCGCGGAAGCTTGCCGAGCGCATAGCGCCGCTGCTCGCGTCGGACCCGTATGTTGAGAAAGTCGAAATCGCCGGTCCCGGGTTCATCAATCTGTCACTAGCCCCTGCTTTCTGGCCGGGCGTTCTACGCATGGTGCTCGAATTGGGCGACGCCTATGGAAGGAGCGCCATCGGGGAGGGCGAGGCTGTGAACGTCGAGTACGTATCCGCCAATCCGACCGGCCCGATGCATGTCGGCCATTGCCGCGGCGCGGTGTTCGGCGATGCCCTCGCCAATCTGCTCGCCTTCGCCGGCTACGCCGTGACGCGCGAATATTACGTCAACGACGCGGGCGCTCAGGTCGATGCGCTCGCGCGCTCCGTCTATCTGCGCTACCGCGAGGCGCTCGGCGAGGACATCGGCGCGATCCCCGAAGGCCTTTACCCCGGCGACTATCTGAAGCCGGTGGGCGAAGAGATTGCCGCCCATCACGGGAAGGAGCTGCTCGCCATGCAAGAGAGCGAATGGCTCCCCATCGTACGCAGCGCCGCGCTCAAGGCGATGCTGGCCATGATCGAGGACGATCTCAGCCAGCTCGGTATCCATCACGACGTGTTCTTCTCCGAGCGCTCGCTGATCAACGGCGCCCATGACGAGGTGGCCGAGACCATCGCCGAGTTGAAAGCCAAGGGCCTGATCTACGAAGGCCGCCTGCCGCCGCCCAAGGGCAAGATCGACGAGGAGTGGGAGAACCGCGAGCAGCTCCTGTTCCGCTCCACCGAATTCGGCGACGACCAGGATCGGCCTTTGGTCAAGTCGGACGGCGGCTACACTTATTTCGCCTCCGACATCGCCTATCACCGCGACAAGTTCCGCCGCGGCTTCAGGTCCATGATCGACGTCTGGGGCGCCGACCATAGCGGCCATATCAAGCGCATGCAGTCGGCGCTTGCCGCGCTCACCGAGGGCGAAGCCCATCTCGACATCAAGATTTGTCAGCTGGTGCGCTTGTTCCGCGCCGGCGAGCCTGTCAAAATGTCCAAGCGTGCCGGAACGTTCGTCACGCTTCGAGATGTGGTGGATGAAGTGGGCGCCGGGTCCGTCCGCTTCATGATGCTCTACCGGAAGAACGACGCGCCGCTCGATTTCGACTTCGCCAAGGTCACCGAGCAGTCGCGCGACAACCCGGTCTTCTATGTCCAGTACGCCCATGCCAGAGCGAGTTCCGTTCTGCGTCAGTTAGGTGAAACGTTCCCGGATCTCGTGACGGAGGGGAATGATTTGGCGCGAGCCGACCTGGACCGCCTGAACGACCCTGCCGAGGTGGCCCTGATCCGCCGCCTGGCCCAATTCCCGCGCCTGGTGGAGGCGGCGGCCGAGGCACATGAGCCCCACCGGATCAGTTTCTATCTCTATGACCTAGCAGGGGACTTCCATAGCCTCTGGAATCGAGGCAAAGACTTGCCACAATTACGATTTATTTACGAAGGTGACCGAGAGTTAACGCGTGCTCGTGTAGCGCTTGTGGTTGCCACAAAGCGTGTCTTGGCATTGGGTCTTGGGATCCTGGGTGTTCATGCCATGCACGAACTGCACTGACCTTATGCGGGGGCACGGGGTGGTCGAGGGAAAGTAGCCATGTCCATGCACGATAACGGATACGGCCGTAAGGTCGATCCGGCCTCTGAGTTGCAGTCTGATTTCTCTGACGGTCCGCGTGACGGTCAGGGCGGGCTATCCTGGAGCGCCAGCGCGCCTCATCGCACACATCCAAGCGAGGTACCTTACATGGTTCAAGGAGCGGGCAGGCCAGGACAGCCGATTGGACAGAACTCGATTTTCGGCGGAGGTGGTCCGGTCTTTGCGCAGATGCCTACCTATACGCCGGTAACCCGCGCTCCCGAACCGCTTCCTCAGCCGCCACAGCCGCAGCCTTCCTACACATCGTTCGCACCGACGCCCGCAGCCCCAGCGCCTCACCCCCATCAACCGAGTCCCCAGGCCGCACCGCCAAGCTACCTTCAGCCTAGCCCGACGCCGTCCTATCAGCCCGCGGACCTCCAGCCGCAAGCCTACCGCCCCGCGCCGCAGACCTATCCGCCTGCGGGCTACCAAGGGTCCCCGGACCTTCCGAGCCAGAGCTATCAGCCCCAAGCCTATCCAGGCGCAGGCAGCGCCGGCACGGGCTTCCCCGACAGGATCTTTCCCGAAGCCGCTCCCTCGAACGCTGGCATCGCCGATGCGAGCTTTCCCGAGACGAGCTTCACAGATGCGGGTTTTGCTCCACAGAGCTATGCGGATGCGAGCTTCCCCGAGCCGAATTTCGATGCGAGCTTCCCCGAGCAGTTTCCCGCCCCACCGTCTTTTGCGCCCGACGAGTCGTTGAACCGCGACCACCGCGGCTACGACCAGGCTGCACATCCGAGCTTCGAACCTTACCCCGAGCATGGCGTGCCGGATTACGGCAGGGTACCGCACGGCCAGGTCCCGCAAAGCGACCCGCGCCGGCAGCTCCAGGCTTTCGACGCGATTTACGATCAGCCCCCGCAGATCGCTCTCGGCTCGACCGAGATACCGCGCCGGCCCCCGCAAGATTTTTACGAGGCCGAGCGAGGCGACGCCGATTTCATGGATGAGGGGCATATGGTGCCGCCGCCGGCGGCGCGTTCGAAATTTTCGAAATTGGCGTTCATGAAAGGCCGCAGCGCCTTCATGGTGGGCAGCGCGCTGCTTGGCGCCATCGCTCTCGGCGGGGCGCTCGCCTTCGCCTACAAGCAGAGCGGCGGGAGCATGGGCGAGGCGCCACCTGTGGTGCAAGCCGACAACCGTCCGGTCAAGGAGCTACCTGCCGATGCAGGCGGCAAGGAATTCCCGCACAAGAACAAGCTGATCTACGATCGTCTTACCAACGAGAACGAAGCTGAATCCGAGCAATTGGTGCCGCGCCAGGAAGACGTCGCGGTGCCGGCCCTCCCGCCAACGACCGGTATGGGCAGCCTGCCGAACCCGGTGGCCACCACCGATATGATCACGCCGCAAACCACGGCAGCCGTCGCTGCGCCGGCCGAAGATGCGAGCGCCGATGGCGGCCCGCGCCGCGTGAAGACGCTCGTGGTTCGCCCCGATGGCTCGGTGATGCCGTCGCCTGAAACCGATGCTGCTTCTGCTGGTGCCGCCAGTGGGGAGGCGCTCGCCGCGCCGGTCGATCCAACCGCCGCCGCACTCGCGCCTGCACCTGTACCTGCACCAACCGCCGCAGCACCGGCCGAAGCCGCCGCCGCTCCGGCAATGCCCGAGGCGCCCGCCGCCGCGCCGCCACCCGCGCCACAACAGATTGCTGCCGCCGCTCCCGCCGCCGCTCCGGCTGCGGCCCCAGCCGCCACGGCGCCGTCCAAATATGCCGTGCAGCTCGGCGCGCAGAAGAGCCAAACCGAAGCCCTCGCCGCCTTTGCCGATATCCAGCAGAAGAATCCGACCCTGCTTGCCAGTTACCGGCCCATGGTCAGCAAGGCCGATCTCGGCGCGAAGGGGACCTTGTACCGGCTGCGCATCGGCCCGATCGACGGCAAGACCGCCGCCGACAAGCTCTGCGGCCAGCTGAAGACGCAAGGCACCGACTGTTTCGTGGTGGCCCAATAGCCGACGGACTGCACGGGACTTGACCGGAACGGACTTGACCGGAAGCCGCGGGCCAAGTTACCCCGCTTCGTGACCCTAAAAGCCTTCATCTCCGGCTGCGCCAGCTTATCGTTGAGCGATGCCGAGCGCGCGTTCTTTGCGCAAGAGCGGCCCTGCGGGCTCATCCTCTTTGCGCGCAACTGCCAAACCCCGGAGCAAATTTCGGACCTGGTCGCATCGTTCAAAGATGCGGTCGAGAGCGACGAGGTGCTCGTCCTGATCGACCAGGAAGGGGGCCGCGTGCAAAGGATGCGGCCGCCCCATTGGCGGAACATGCCTCCGGCTTGCTGCTACGGTCATATGTATGACGTAGATCCCGAAATGGGTAAGGCTGCTGCCTTTGCCGGGGCGAGATTGATCGCCGAGGAGCTTCGCGCGGTCGGCGTCAACGTGAATTGCACGCCATGTCTCGACATCCCCGAGAAGGGGGCGCACGAGGTCATTGGCGATCGCGCCTTCAGCACCGATCCCGACGTGGTGATCGCGCTCGGCCGCGCGGTCATGGACGGGACCTTGGCGGGGGGCGTATTGCCCGTGATCAAGCATGTACCGGGTCACGGGCGGGCCCAGGTGGACAGCCATCTCTCCCTGCCGCGGATCGACGCCACGCGAGCGGAGCTTGAGGCGTGGGACTTCCGGCCCTTCCAGGCCCTCAACGATTCGCCGCTTGCCATGACCGCCCACATTCTGCTCCCGGCCTATGACGACCGGCGACCGTCAAGCGCTTCGCCCGTTATAATGCGGGAGGTGATTCGGGATTTGATCGGACTGAACGGCCTGGTGATGAGCGACGATATCGGCATGCGGGCCCTTGGCGGATCGTTCGCGGAACGCACGCGGGCGGTGATCGACGCGGGCTGCGACGTGGCGCTGCATTGCAGCGGCACCTTGACCGAAATGAAAGAAGTGGGCCCTGCCGCGCCGCTGCTCGATGACATTGCCGCAGAGCGTTTCGGGCGCGCCCGTGCCGCGCTCCACGATCCGCAACCCTTCGACGTCGCCGAAGCGATGGCGCTGGTGAATGAAGCCGCCGGCAGCCGCGTGGCGCGTGTCGGCGACGACCCCACGGTGCGCGCATGAGCGGCAACGGCACATCAATCGGCGAAGATTCGCCGGGGCGCGACGACCTCTCCGATTGGGGAGCTGACGAGCGCATCGAGGTTCAAGCCGACGACACGCTGAGAGTCGATGTGGAAGGCTTCGAGGGGCCGCTCGATCTTCTGCTCGCCATGGCGCGCTCGCAGAAGGTCGATCTCGCCAAGATCTCGGTGCTGGCGCTTGCCCAGCAATATCTCGACTTCATCGCCGAAGCACGCAAGCTCCGCCTTGAGATCGCCGCCGATTATCTGGTGATGGCGGCATGGCTCGCTTTCCTCAAGTCGAAGCTTCTGCTGCCGGCGGAGAAGGACGAAGAGGGGGAGCCGAGCGGCGAGGAGCTTGCCGCCCTGCTCGCCTTCAGGCTCAAGCGTCTCCACGCCATGCGCGAAGCGTCCGCCCAACTCATGACGCGCAAGCGCTTGGGCCGCGATATTTTCGCCCGCGGCATGCCCGAGCCGACGCGCATCACGCGCAAGAGCGTCTATGACGCCAATGTCTACGATCTGCTCAAGGCCTATTCCCAGCAGCGGGTACGCACCGCGACGCGCACGTGGCAGATCAAGCCGCGCACCGTGTGGTCGCTGAAGGAGGCGCGCGACGAGCTCGAGCGGCTGCTCGGCATGAATATCGGCTGGGCGCCGCTCGATGCGCTACTCGCCGAGTTCCTGGTCGAGCCGGAGCTTCGGCGCACGGCTTTGGCGTCGAGTTTCACCGCCACTTTGGAGATGACACGGGAGGGCGCGCTAGAATTAAGCCAGTCGAAATCGTTTGCGCCGCTTCTGGTTCGCCGCCGCAACCGCGCGGCATAATGAGCGCTTGCGCCTAGGGAGGAAGAGGCCGCAATGACAGCGAAACAAGTCAGTAGGGTAACGGTCATGACGGAAGACGAGACGGGGCGCGAGCGAAGCGGGCCGCGACTGTCTTTGCCGCTGCCCGCCGGGGTCGTCGCGCTTGCCGAGACCGACCGGCGCGAGAAGCTGCGCATCGTCGAGGCGCTGCTGTTCGCCGCCTCGGAGCCGCTCGACGAGGCGACGCTCGGCCGTCACTTCGTCGAGGGCGAGGACATGAAGGCGCTGCTCGAGGAGCTGCAGAGCCTCTATGCCGGGCGCGGCGTCAATCTGGTGCGCGTCGCCGGCAAATGGGCGTTCCGCACCTCCGACGATCTGTCCTTCCTGCTCGAGCGCGAGGCGGTCGCCCAGCGGCGACTGTCGCGCGCGGCGCTGGAGACACTCGCCATCATCGCCTATCACCAGCCGGTTACCCGCGCCGAGATCGAGGAGATCAGGGGCGTGACCATGTCGCGCGGCACCATCGACGTGCTGCTGGAGACGGGCTGGATCAAATTGCGCGGCCGGCGTCGCGCGCCGGGCCGTCCCGTGACCTACGGCACCACCGAATTCTTCCTCGAACATTTCGGCTTCGATTCCATCCAGGACCTGCCGGGCCTGAACGAGCTGAAAGGCGCGGGGCTCCTGGATTCGAACCTGCCGCCCGGCTTCTCCATGCCCAATCCCGATGACGCGCCGGATCTGCGCGAGGACGAGGACCCGCTCGAGGACGAACCCCTCGGCGAGGGCGACGACGACGAGGATCGGGACGAGATCGCCTGATCCGTCTCGCTTGCGTCGAGGCTGCGCAAGCGCCTAGATGGGCGCCATGCTCGACTTCCTCAAAGGGCGAAGGCGCGCCGCGAACGCCGATAACCGGCGCAACAAGGCTCCACGCGGCAAGGCCGCGGTCACGTTCGCCGCGCGGCTCACTGTCGACGACGTGTCCCGCATCTACGATCACACCGTCGCGCTCGATCGTGTGAGCCTCGACATCGCGCCTGGAGAAATCCTCTGCCTGCTCGGCCCTTCGGGCTGCGGCAAGACCACGCTGCTCAGAATTGCGGCGGGCGTCGAGCGCCCGTCGTCGGGGCGCGTGCTGCTCGACGGCCAGGAGGTCGCGGGACCCGAGCGCTTCGTGCCGCCGGAGAAGCGCGGCGTCGGTCTCATGTTCCAGGACTTCGCGCTCTTTCCCCATCTCACCCTCCTCGACAATGTCGCCTACGGCCTGCGCTCGCTCACCCGCAGCGAAGCGAAAGCGGAGGCGCACGCCGCGCTCGAACGCGTGGGTCTCGCGCGTTACGCAGGCGACTATCCGCACATCCTCTCCGGCGGCGAGCAGCAGCGTGTGGCGCTCGCCCGCGCCATCGCGCCGCGCCCGAGCGTGCTGCTCATGGACGAGCCGTTCTCCGGCCTCGACGCGCGGCTTCGGGAGAACATGCGCGAGGAGACGCTTGCCATCCTCCACGAGACCCGCGCCACGTCGATCGTGGTCACCCACGACGCCGAGGAGGCCATGCGCATGGGCGACCGTGTGGCGCTGATGCATAAGGGCCGCGTGGTGCAGACCGGTAAGGCGCTCGATCTCTACCGCGCGCCCAAGGACATCCTCACCGCGCGCACCTTCTCGGACCTCAACGAGGTGCCGGCGCGCATTGAAAAGGGCGAAGCCGTCACCCCGCTCGGCCGATTCCGCGCCAACGGTCTTGCCGACGGCGCGCAAGCCATTGTCTGCGTGCGCCAGCGCGGTGTGCGCCTGCTCAAGCCGGGCGAGGGTGTGCCGGGCCGCGTGCTCGATGCGCGCTTTCTCGGCGACGTGGCCCTGGTCGAGCTGGCGGTGCAGGGGCTCGACGCGCCGCTGTTCGCCAAGGTCCGGGAGAGCGACGCGCCGCCGCAGGGTACCGAAATCGGCGTTGCGGCCGATTCCGGAGCCGTCCTTGTCTTTCCGGCCGACAATGGCGGGACGGCCGCTTCACAATAACAGGAGCCACGCTTGCGACGATGAGGGCTTTGCTGCCATAGTAGCCCCGAATTTGGCGCGCGCGCAGGCGCACTGTTGGAGATCGCATCATGGGACTGAGTTGGTCGCACATTCTCATCGTGGTCCTGCTGTTCGTACTCTTGTTCGGGCGCAATAAGATTTCCGAGCTCATGGGGGACCTCGCCAAGGGCATCAAGAGCTTCAAGGCGGGCATGGCCGATGACGAACCTGACGTCATCGAGCACAAGCCGGAAAAGTCCAAGCCGGCGAAACGCATCGCCGCCAAGAGCCGGAAATCGGGATAGTCCGGGCGGCGATGGCGGCCGTGTGAGCGGCCCAAGTCATGCGGCGCTGAATCATGTTCGACATCGGTTGGTCTGAGCTTCTGGTCATCGCCATCGTGGCGATCGTCGTGGTGGGGCCGAAGGAGCTGCCGAGGCTCATGCGCACCTTCGGCCATTATGCCGGCAAGCTGCGTCACGCGGCATCCGACTTCCAGCGCCAGTTCGAGGCGGCGATGGCCGAGAGCGAAGTCGACGCGGTGCGTAAGAACATCGATGGCATCCGCTCAGGCCTCGACAAGCCGATTCTCGACAAGCCGATTCTCGACAAGTCGATTCTCGACAAGTCGATTCTCGACAAGCCGGTGATGCTGCCGAAGCAAGAGAATGCGGGTCCGCCGCAAGCGGCCGGGCCGCCCGCGATGGCGCCGGTGCCGGTCGCGCCGCCGAAGCCTAAGCGTGCTCCGGCCAAGATCTCGGCGAAAAGCAAACCCGCCGCCAAGCGCCGCAAGACCCAGGCCAAGTCATGAGCGACGACGAGGACATTGAAGCCACCAAGGCGCCGCTGATGGAGCATCTCGTCGAGCTTAGGCGGCGGCTGATGTGGGCATTGGTCGCGGTCTTCTTCGCCTTCATCGTCTGCTTCTGGTTCGCCAAGCCGATCTACAATCTTCTGCTCTGGCCTTATCGCTGGGCGGCGGGCACCGACGCGCCGATCGAGCTGATCTACACCGCGCCGCAGGAATTCTTCTTCACGCAGGTGAAGCTTGCACTGTTCGGGGCCATCTTCATCGCCTTTCCGGTGATCGCCGCGCAAATCTACATGTTTGTGGCGCCGGGGCTTTACCGCAGCGAGCGCCAAGCCTTCCTGCCCTTCCTCCTCGCTACGCCCATCCTGTTTCTGCTCGGCGCAGCGCTCGTTTATTTCGCGGCCATGCCGCTGGCCATGACGTTCTTCCTGTCGATGCAGCAGACCGGCGACGACCAGGTGCAGATCCATCTCACCGCCAAGGTCAGCGAATATCTGTCGCTGATCATGACGCTGATCATCGGCTTCGGCATCTGCTTCCAATTGCCGGTGCTGCTCACGCTGCTCGGCCGTGCCGGGCTGATCACCTCGGAAAGCCTGAAGAAATATCGCCGCCACGCCATACTCGGCGTGTTCGTCGTCGCCGCCGTGCTGACGCCGCCCGATCCCGTAAGCCAGATAGCGCTCGCCTTGCCGACGGTGCTGCTCTACGAGCTTTCCATCTACGCGGTGCGCCTGGCCGAGAAGAAGCACGCCGCCTCGGCGGCCACCGCCGCCAAACCCGCCGGCAAACCGGCTTAGGCGGGGGATAACCCCTCGCGCTATCCCCGTTTCCGCGATTTCTCTCTCAGGCCTTGTCATGCCCGCGTAGGCGGGCATCCAGTAACCCCTGTCTAAGCGCATAACGGAACGCGGTGCTTACTGGATCACCCGCTTTCGCGGGTGATGACAGGAGAGAGAGCGCGAGGATAGCAGGCACTTATCCCCGTCTCTGAATCCGTGGTTACACTCACCTCACCTCGTCCAACTGAAGGGCGTTTCTCGAGGCGATCTTGAGGCGGGACGGGGTGCGGTGTCCCGCGGGTCAGGCTTCGCAAGCTTGACGCTCGGGCGGCGCCGGGGCTCCGCCCGGGTCCACTATGAGGCCCCGCCAGGA
>DATMDY010000010.1:0-9355 GCA_035557335.1 Methyloceanibacter sp. | reverse complement strand
GGCGATCCGCTATGGCGCATGCCGTTCTGGGCGCCCTATGACAAACAGCTCAAGAGCAAAATCGCCGACGTGAACCACATCGCCGAAGGCCCCTTTGCCGGCTCGGTGATCGCGGCATTATTCCTCAAGCGCTTCGTGAAGGACACCAAGCGCTTCGCGCATCTCGACATCTTCGGTTGGGTCCCACGCGAACAGCCCGGACGCCCGCAAGGGGGCGAGCCGCAAGGCGCCCGCGCGCTTTTTCAATTCTTCCGCCAAGAGCTCGGAACATCGTGAGCAAGAGGGCGCTGCCCGATCCGCGCCGGCATGCTTATCGCGGCGATCTCGCCTCGGAGGCGCTGCGCGGCCAAGTCGAAGCGCCGCGCTACATACAAGGAGAGCTTCGCCAGGTCACCGCTCCGGTCTTGCCGTTGCGGCGGGAACCGCGCTTCGACTCCACACTCGACACCGAGGCGCTGTTCGGCGAGAGCGTCACCGTCTACGACGAGAGCGAAGGCTGGGCGTGGGTCCAAATCGTCCGCGATTCTTATGTAGGCTACATGCCGAGCGAAGGTCTAGGGCGCCGCATCGTACCGCCGACGCATCGCATCGCGGCGCTGCGCACTTACATCTTCCCGCAGCCCGACTCCAAGTCGCCGCCGCTCGCGCTGCTTAGCCTGAACGCGCTGATCTCCGCGTCAGGGATGGATGGTAAGTTCCTGGCGCTCGCCAGCGGCGGATTCGTTTATGCACCCCACGTCGTGCCGGTGGGAGAGACCGCCGCCGACTTCGTCGCCGTGGCCGAGGCGTTTCTCGGTACGCCCTATCTATGGGGTGGACGTACCAGCGTCGGTCTCGATTGCTCCGGTCTGGTACAGCTCGCGGCGGAAGCGGCAGGAATCGTCGTGCCGCGTGACGCCGACTTGCAGGCCGCCGAGACCGGCGAGCGGGTAGAAAGCACCAGGCTGCGCCGCGGCGACCTCGTGTTCTGGGAGGGACATGTCGGCATCATGACCAGCGGCAAGGACTTCCTGCACGCCAATGCCCACCACATGGCGGTGGAGCTTGAGCCGTTCGCTCAAGCAAAGGACCGCATCAAAGCGGCCGGCTATGACGTGCTTTGCGTGCGCCGGCTGTCGGGCAGGCCTAAATCACGTTGAACAGATAAAGCAGGATGATGATGGGGATCGGAATGCCGATAAGCCACAATAGAACGCCGCGCATTGGGTCAGTCCTCCATGCCATTCGGGCAGTTTGCTTGCAGATAGGAACGCAAGGGTTGTCTGCCAGTTCCTGCCTGCCGCCCCGCACCTCTACATGACCGATTATTCATTTGGCCGTATAGCCGGCCATGTTAGGTTTTGCGGGCCTTTTGGGCTTGGGCGCCCGGTCTCTACGCACCTAAGCCCCGTCCCGCGATAGGGCCTTTTCCTCTTAGATGGAGCATATTCCGCCGATCATGACCTTGCTTCGCCTGGCCATCGCCGCCGCTCTTGCCGGCCTTCTCGCATGCCCCGCTACGGCCGAGAAGACACCCGTCCGCCATCACGCGCTCTCGCTGATCGGCGAGCCGAAATACCCCGCGGGCTTCACGCATTTCGATTGGGTGAATCCCAACGCGCCGAAGGGCGGGCTCGTGCGCATGGCCGATATCGGCAGCTTCGACAGTCTCAATCCGGTGCTCTATCGCGGCGAGGCGGCCGCGGGGCTTGGGTTCATCACCGAGAACCTGATTAGCGACAGCCTGGATGAGTCCTCGACCGCATACGGTCTGATCGCCGAATGGGCGTCTTATCCGGACGATTATTCCTCGGTCACCTTCAAGCTCCGCGATGAAGCGCGCTGGCATGACGGCAAGCCGATCACGCCCGAGGATGTGATCTACAGCCTGGAAGTAAATAAGGCCGCCAATCCGCGGCTCGGCTTCTACTACAAGAACGTGACGCGCGCCGAAGCGACCGGCGACAACGAGGTCACCTTCTATTTCGACGTGAAGAACAATCGCGAGCTGCCGATGATCATGGGACAGCTCACCGTGCTGCCCAAGCATTATTGGACCGGAACGGATGCCAAAGGCGTCCAGCGCGATCCGATGAAGACCACGCTTGAGCCGCCGCTCGGCTCGGGCCCCTATCGCGTCAAGCATGTCGCGCCCGGCCGCACCATCGCCTATGAGCGCGTGAAGGAGTATTGGGGCAAGGATCTGCCAGTGAACAAGGGCCTGTGGAACTTCGACGAAATCCGCTTCGACTATTACCGCGACGATACGGTGGCGCTCGAAAGCTTCAAGGCCGGCAATCTCGACTACCGGCAGGAGACGAGCGCCAAGAACTGGGCCACGGCCTACGATTTCCCGGCGGTGCGCGAAGGCTTCGTCAAGCTCCAGGAGGTCGAGCTGGATCGCTCGCAACCCATGCAGGCTTTCGTCTTCAATCTGCGCCGCCCGCAATTTCAAGACCGACGCGTGCGCCAAGCCTTCAATCACGCCTTCGATTTTGAATGGGCCAACAAGAATTTGTTCTACGGCCAGTATGCGCGGGTCGGCAGCTATTTCCAGGGCAGCGAGCTTGCCGCGCCGAAACAGCTACCGCAGGGCAGGGAGCTTGAAATCCTGAACGAGGTGAAGGACCAGGTGCCGCCAGAAGTGTTCACCACGTTGCATCAGAATCCGGCCATTAACAGTCCCGAGGACGCGCGCAACAATTTGCGCAAGGCCGTGGCGTTGCTCAAGGACGCGGGCTGGGAGGTCAAAGACGGCGTTCTCACTAACGTAAAGACCGGCGAGCGCATGGAGGTCGAGTTCCTGCTGGTATCGCCTCTGTTCGAGCGGATCGTGCAGCCTTATCTGCGCAATCTCGAGCGGCTCGGCATCAAGGGCACGCTTCGCGTGGTGGACTCGGCGCAATACACGCGCCGCATCAATGTGTTCGATTACGATGTCGTGGTCGGCAATTTCCCCCAGTCCGATTCGCCCGGCAACGAGCAGCGCGATTTCTGGGGCACGGATGCCGCCGACCGCGAGGGCAGCATGAACCTCATCGGAATCAAGGACCCGGCCATCGACAAACTGATCGACCGTGTGATCTTCGCCAAGGACCGGGAGGAGCTGGTGGCGGCCACGCACGCGCTCGACCGTGTGCTGTTGTGGAACGACTTCGTGGTGCCGCAATGGTATTCGCCCACGATACGCCTCGCTTATTGGGCCCGCTACGGCCAGCCCGAAACGCTGCCCGGCTTGACGCCCGGATTCCTCCAGGTGTGGTGGTTCGATCAGCAGATGGCCGAACGCCTGCCGAGACCTTCGAAACTCTGATGCGATACGAAAGGCGTTCGTGGCCATCGACGTGCTGCGGGGCGCTTCTCCTATTGGCGCTGCTGATGGCCGGGGCCGCGGCTTCCGAGCGGAAGCACGGGCTGTCGGCCTTCGGCGATCTCGCCTATCCGGCCGACTTCGAGCACTTCGCCTATGCGGACCCCGATGCGCCGAAAGGCGGCACCTTCTCGCTGGTCGGCTGGGGCGGCGTGACCACCTTCAATAGCCTCAACAATTACATCCTCAAGGGTGACGCCGCGCAGGGGCTCGAGCTTCTGTTCGACTCTTTGATGACGCGAGCGGCCGACGAGCCCGATGCGCTCTATAACCTTGTGGCCGAAAGTACCGAGGTGGCCGATGATGGCATGTCGGTGACGTTCTATCTCAGGCCCGAGGCCAAGTTCTCCGACGGCACGCCGCTCACCGCCGAGGACGTGGCCTTCTCCTTCGACACGCTCAAAGAGAAGGGTCACCCGATCTATCATCAGATGCTGCAAGACGTGGTCTCGGCCGAGACGCTCGACCCCGCCACGGTGCGGTACACCTTCAAGGGGGAGCTCGTCCGCGACCTGCCTCTGATCGTGGCCGGCCTGCCCATCTTCTCCAAGGCCTATTACACGAAGAAGCCGTTCGATCAGACGACGCTCGAAGCGCCGCTCGGCTCAGGCCCCTATCTTGTGGACCGGATGGCGCAGGGACGCACCATCGTCTATCGGCGCAACCCCGATTATTGGGCGAAAGATTTGCCGGCCAATCGCGGGCGGTGGAATTTTGACCGCATACGCTACGAATATTTTCGGGATCGCACCGCAGGCATGGAGGCGTTCAAGGCCGGCTTTTACGATTTCCGCGAGGAATTCACCTCCAAGGTCTGGGCCACCGAATACGACTTCCCCGCCATCCGTGACGGCAGGGTCAAGAAAGAAGTGCTTCTCGATGAGACACCTTCTGGCACGCAAGGCTTCTTCCTCAATACAAGACGCGATCATCTGAAAGACCCGCGCGTGCGCAAGGCGCTTGATCTCGCTTTCGATTTCGAATGGACCAATCGCAACGTGTTCTATGGGCTCTATCAGCGCACCGAGAGCTTCTTCGAGAACTCGCCGATGAAGGCTGAAGGTGAGCCGTCGGAGGCGGAGAAGGCGCTCCTTGGTGAGCTCGGCGTCCCGGTGGCGGAAGAGACGCTTGGCGCTGTCTATCTTCCGCCCAAGAGCGACGGTTCGGGCGCCGACCGCAAGCTTCTGTTGGAGGCGGGCAAGCTCCTCGATGAAGCCGGCTGGACCATCAAGAACGGGATGCGCGTCAACGACAAGGGCGAACCGTTCGAGCTCGAGATCCTCACCTTCGAGCCGAGCTTCGAGCGGCTGACCGCGCCCTATGTGAAGAATTTGAAGCTGCTCGGCATCGACGCCCGCATCCGCATGGTCGACCCGGCGCAATATCAGCAGCGTTTGAAGAACTTCGATTTCGACGTGACCACCGAGCGCTACGTCATGCGCAACACCCCCGGCGTCGAGCTCAGGAGTTATTTCGGCTCGGACGCGGCCGCGATCGACGGCTCGCTGAATCTCGCCGGCATTTCTGATCCCGCCGTCGACGCGCTGATCGAGCGCATCCTCGCGGCCAAGAGCCGCGATGAGTTGGAGACCGCGGCCCGCGCGCTCGATCGCGTGCTTCGGAACGGCCATTATTGGGTGCCTCACTGGTACAAGGCTTCCCACCACGTCGCCCATTGGGATAAATATGCGCGTCCCGAGACCAAGCCGCGCTTCGACCGCGGCATTTTGGATACCTGGTGGTATGACGAGGCCAAAGCTGCCACACTTGCGCCAAACGTGGTCGCGAGCCCGGAGGCCGAGGCTCACTCCAACTCGCGGCGCCCGATCTTTATGATCGCCGGTCTGATCGGTCTCGTGCTCGCCGGTTATCTGTTCGTGCGGCTGAGAAGGCCGGCCAAAAAGCAATGACCGCTTATATTCTTCGCCGTCTCCTGCTGATCGTCCCCACCATGCTCGGCATCATGCTGGTGACGTTCGTCATCGTGCAGTTCGCGCCGGGCGGGCCCGTGGAACGGCTGATCGCCCAGCTCTCGGGCACCGATCCCGGTGCCACCGCCAGGATCAGCGGCGGCGGCGGCGATTTCGCTGGGAGCGGAAGCCCACAGCAAGGCATGCCGGGCGACGTGGCGGCGGCGCCCTCCAAATATCGCGGCGCGCAGGGTCTCGATCCGGAGTTCATCGCCTCGCTCGAGAAGCAGTTCGGCTTCGACAAGCCGGCCTATGAGCGCTTCGGCATGATGATCTGGAATTATCTCCGTTTCGATTTCGGCCAGAGCTATTTCCGCGACACCAGCGTGCTTCATCTGATCGTCGAACGAATGCCGGTGTCGATCTCGCTCGGATTGTGGATGACGCTTATCGCCTATCTCATTTCGATTCCTCTCGGTATCCGCAAAGCGATCCAAGACGGTTCCCGCTTCGACGTATGGACGAGCTCGGTGATCATTGTCGGCTACGCCATTCCCGGCTTTCTCGTGGCCGTGTTTTTGATCGTGCTGTTCGCCGGCGGGTCCTTCTTGCAGATCTTCCCCTTGCGCGGGCTCACCTCGGAAAATTGGGCCGAGCTCACCTGGTCCGGAAAGATCCTCGATTATTTCTGGCACTTGGTGCTGCCGCTCACCGCCTTGGCCTTGGCGGCCTTCGCCACCATCACCTTTCTCACCAAGAACTCATTCCTGGAGGAGATCCGCAAGCAATACGTGACCACCGCGCGGGCCAAGGGGTTGTCCGAGAACAAGGTGCTTTACGGGCACGTGTTCCGCAACGCCATGCTAATCATCATTGCCGGCTTTCCCGGCGCGTTCATCGGCGCCTTCTTCACCGGCGCGCTGTTGATCGAGACCATCTTCACCCTGGAGGGACTCGGCCTGCTCGGCTTCGAGTCGATCGTGAACCGCGACTATCCGGTGGTGTTCGCCACCGTCTATATCTTCTCGCTGCTCGGCCTCGTCATCAATCTCATCTCCGATCTGACCTATACCTGGGTCGATCCGCGCATCGACTTCGAGACGCGCGAGGTGTGACGTCATGGACGCCCCGACCGACACCACGATCATCGAGGAAGTCGCGGCGCAGGGCGTGCCTCGCTTGCGTCCATGGCTCTCGCCGCTTCAGCATCGCCGCTGGTCGGTGTTCAAGGCCAACCGCCGCGGCTTTTGGTCGTTGTGGATCTTCCTGATCCTATTCACGGTCAGCCTGTTCGCTGAATTCATCGCCAACGAGAAGCCGATCCTGATCAAATATGAGGGCCAGCTCTACTGGCCGATCTTCCAGTCCTATCCGGAGACCACTTTCGGCGGCATTTTCGAGACCGAGGCCGTGTATCGCGACCCTGCCGTCAAGGAGCTGATCGAAGAGGGTGGCGGCTGGATGATCTGGCCGCCGATCCCGTTCTCCTACAACACCCAGAACAAGAACCCGCCAATGGCCTTTCCGGTCAAGCCGACCTGGCTCTTGACCGATGAGGACTGCAAGCTCGCGGTCGAGCGCGGCTTTCATCCTTGCGATAAAAATCTCGAATGGAATTGGCTCGGGACCGACGATCAGGGCCGCGACGTGGTCGCCCGTGTCATATACGGCTTCCGCATCTCCGTCCTGTTCGGCTTGGTCTTGACGTTCTTTGCCTCGATTATCGGCGTGGCGGCCGGCGCGGTGCAGGGCTATTTCGGCGGCTGGACCGACCTCCTGTTCCAGCGCTTCATCGAGATCTGGACGAGCGTGCCGCAGCTCTATCTGCTGATCATCGTGGCCGCCGTCATTGAGCCGAATTTCTGGATTCTGCTCGGCATCCTGCTCGCTTTCTCCTGGGTGGCGCTGGTGGGCGTGGTGCGCGCCGAGTTCCTGCGCGCAAGGAATTTCGAATATGTCACCGCCGCCCGCGCGCTCGGGCTCCCCAACATCAAGATCATCTTCAAGCATCTGTTGCCGAACGCCATGGTGGCGACACTGACCTTCATGCCCTTCATCCTGAACGGCTCGATCACCACGCTCACCTCGCTCGACTTTCTCGGCTTCGGCCTGCCGCCGGGCTCGCCCTCGCTCGGTGAGCTTCTGGCGCAAGGCAAGGACAATCTCCAAGCGCCATGGCTCGGGCTGACGGCCTTCTTTGTCATCGCCATCATGCTGAGCCTGCTCATCTTCATCGGCGAGGCGGTGCGCGACGCGCTCGACCCGCGCAAGACCCTGGCGTGAGCGCGATGCACGGATCGCACGGCGATACTCATTCCCACGGCGCCGACGCCGTCCACGCCAATAACGAGCGGCGCGTGGGGCTGGCGGCGCTGCTCACCGGCAGCTTCATGTTCGCCGAGGTGGCCGGCGGCATCGTCGCCGGCTCGCTCGCGCTTCTCGCCGACGCCGGCCACATGCTCACCGACTTTGCCTCGCTGTCGCTGGCCTGGTTCGCCTTCAGGCTGTCGCGCCGTCCGGCAGACTGGAAGCGCACCTACGGCTTTGACCGCTTCCAGGTTCTTGTCGCCTTCGCCAATGGTCTCGCGCTATTCGCCATCGCCGCGTGGATCGTCTACGAGGCCATCGAGCGATTGATGTTACCGCTGGAGGTACAGGGCGGCATCATGGTTGTGGTTGCCCTGCTCGGGCTTCTGGTCAATATCGTGGCCTTCTGGCTGCTGCAGGGCGCCGACCGCGAGAATCTCAATGTCCGCGGCGCAGCCATTCATGTGCTTGGCGACCTGCTCGGCTCGGTGGCGGCGCTTACGGCCGGCGCGGTGATCCTTCTGACCGGCTGGATGCCGATCGATCCGCTGCTGTCGATCGTGGTCGCCGCCATCATCGTGCGCAGCGGCTGGCAGGTCGTGGCGGCGTCGGGCCATATCCTGCTCGAAGGCGCGCCGGAAGAGCTCGACACGCGCGCCATCGGCCCCGACCTCATCGCCAATGTCAAAGGCGTCGAAGATGTTCACCACGTGCATGTGTGGTCGATCACGCAAAGCCGGCGCATGGTGACGTTGCATGCTCTGATCTGTGAAGATGAGGATTCCGATCGGATTGTCAGAGACATCAAGGCGCGGCTCAAGGAACGCTTCGGCCTTGACCACGCCACCATAGAGATCGAGCGTGGCGCCTGCGCCGACACAGGTCATGAGGGGGCCAGGACTTCATGACCGAAACGAATAACACTCCCCTGATCTCCGTCGAGGATTTGTCGGTCGATTTCGGCGTGGGCGACAACGTCACCCACGCGGTGAAGAACGTATCCTTCGACATCGGCGACGCCGAGACCGTGGCGTTGGTCGGCGAATCGGGCTCGGGCAAGACGGTGACGGCGCTGTCGATCCTCAAGCTTCTGCCCTATCCCGCCGCCTCCCATCCTTCCGGCGCGATCCGCTTCAAGGGCGAGAATCTCCTGGCTCTGCCCCTCGACGGGCTGCGCCATGTCCGCGGCAACAAAATCTCGATGATTTTCCAGGAGCCGATGACGTCGCTCAACCCGCTGCACACCATCGAGCAGCAGGTCGGAGAGGTGTTGAAGATTCACCGCGGCATGTCGGGAAATGCGTTGCGCGCGCGCGTGCTCGACCTGCTCGAAAAGGTCGGCATCGATGATCCGCAAGGGCGCCTCCAGTCCTATCCCCATCAGCTTTCGGGCGGCCAGAGGCAGCGGGTGATGATCGCCATGGCGCTTGCCAACGAACCGGACCTGCTCATCGCCGACGAGCCGACCACGGCGCTCGACGTGACCATCCAGGCGCAGATTCTCGACCTGCTGCTCAAGCTCAAGGCCGAGTTCAACATGGCCATGCTGCTCATCACGCACGACCTCGGCATCGTGCGCAAGATGGCCGACCGGGTTTGCGTCATGAACAATGGCGAGATCGTCGAGCGCGGGCCGACTCACGATATTTTCGCCAATCCCCAGCACCCCTATACCAAGCACTTGATCGCTTCCGAGCCGAAGGGCTCGCCGCCTGCCGCCGACCCCAAGGCCAAGACCATCCTGGAGGCCAAGGATTTGCGCGTGTGGTTCCCAATCAGGCGCGGCTTT
>DATMDY010000009.1:0-6246 GCA_035557335.1 Methyloceanibacter sp. | reverse complement strand
CTGCTGCACGTGGACACCACCTGGAAGTTCCACGACATGATCGCCTTCCGCGACAAGACCGTGCGCGAGCTTGGCCTCGATCTCATCGTGCACACAAATCATGAGGGGCTCGCCCGCAACATCAATCCGTTCGACCATCCGCCGTCGGTCTATACCGACGTGATGAAGACGGTCGCGTTGCGCCAGGCGCTCGATGCCGGCGGCTTCGATGCGGCTTTCGGCGGCGCCCGCCGCGACGAGGAAGGCTCCCGCGCCAAGGAGCGCGTGTTCTCCTTCCGCGCCTCCGGTCATCGCTGGGAACCGCGGCGCCAGCGGCCCGAGATGTGGCAACTCTTGAACGGCCGTCTTGGCAAGGGTGAGACGGTGCGCGTCTTCCCGCTGTCGAATTGGACCGAAGGAGACGTTTGGCGCTACATCGCGCTGGAGAAACTTCCCGTGGTGCCGCTTTATTTTGCCGCCGAGCGTCCGGTGGTGGCGCGCGACGGCCAGCTCATCATGGTCGACGACGAGCGCATGCGGCTCGAGCCCGGCGAGGTGCCGCAAATGCGTAAGGTGCGGTTCCGCACCCTTGGCTGCTGGCCGCTGACCGCGGCAATAGACTCCGACGCGAGCGACATCGACGCAGTGGTGGAGGAGACGCTTGCATCGAAACTTTCCGAGCGCGCCGGTAGGTTGATCGACCACGACACGGCCGGCGCCATGGAAATGAAGAAGCGTGAGGGTTATTTCTGATGAATTTCGCTGCGCTCGAAGAAGCCGTCCGCCCCGAACTTGGCATGGCGCCCGCCGCCAAGACCGGCGCCATGCTCAGACTGCTCACCTGCGGTTCGGTCGACGACGGCAAGTCGACGCTGATCGGCCGGCTGTTGTGGGACGCGGCCGGTGTCACCGAGGACCAGCGCGCCGCTATTGCCCTCGCCTCGCAGAACCGCGCCATCAACGGCGAGAAGATCGATTTCAGCCTGCTGCTCGACGGCCTTCAAGCCGAGCGCGAGCAAGGCATCACCATCGACATCGCCTGGCGCTATTTCGAGACACCGGATCGACGCTACGTCATCATCGATTCGCCGGGGCACGAGCAATACACACGCAACATGGCGACCGGCGCGAGCCATGCCGACATCGCCATCCTGCTAATCGATGCACGGTCTGGGGTGAAACGGCAGACACGGCGTCATGCCGCGATCTGCGACCTGGTCGGCATCAAGAAGGTGGTGCTGGCGGTCAACAAGATGGATTTGATCGATTGGTCAGAGGCGGGTTACCGCGCCATCGAGGCCGACTTCCGCGCTTTGGCCCAGAGCTTCGGCTTCGCCGAAATCGTCTCCATTCCCGTGGCGGCGCTCACCGGCGACAATGTGGTCCATCGCTCATCGCGCATGCCCTGGTATAGCGGTCCCACCCTGCTCGATCATCTGGAAAGCGTCGATCCCAAGGTCGAGCCGGTAGACGCGCCGTTCCGCCTGCCCGTGCAGCTCGTGCTCCGCGCCTCTGGCGATTTCCGCGGCTATGCCGGGACGGTCGCCTCGGGCACTGTCAATGCCGGCGACCGCATCGTCGATGCGCGAAGCGGACTCGGCGCCACCTTGAACCGTATCGCCACCATGGACGGCGACCGCGCCTCGGCGAGCAAAGGCGACGCTGTGACGCTGGTACTCGATACCGATCTCGATATTTCCCGCGGCGCGGTCCTGTCGGAACTCGCGCGCCGCCCGGTCAATGCCGACGTGATCGAGGCGCGCCTCGTCTGGCTGTCGGAGACGCCATTCGATCCCGAGGCCGGCTATCTGCTGCGCACCGCCACGGACTTGACGCCTGTCACCAGCATGAGCGTCTCGGCGCTGGTCGATTTCGAGACGCTGGCGGCTTCGCCCGCCCATGCCTGCGGCGTGAACGACATCGCCGATTGCCGCATCCTGCTCGGGCGGCCTACAGCGCTCGACCTGTTCCGTGACCTCCCCCTCACCGGCAATTTCGTGCTGGTCAGCGCCATCGACGGCGCCACCGTGGCGGGCGGCGTCATCACCTGGGCGCAGGCCGGGGCCGCTGCGGTCGGCGACAATGTGCTCGTGCTGAATCGCGCGCTGCTTGCTCACGGGCTCTGCGGCGATCTCGGCGACTCGCCCGCCGACAATGCCGAGTTCCAGCGTCGCGCCCAGGAAGTGGCGCTGCTGTTGCGCTCGGCCGGCGTCCCCGTCCTGATCGATCTCTGAGCGGCTTACGCGCGCGCCCTCAGCCTTCCTTGAAGGTGCGCGCCACCTGGTCTTCGATCGGCTTGATCACGTAGGACAGCACGCTGCGTTTGCCCGTCTGGATGAACACTTCGACCGGCATTCCTGGCACAAGCGTGAGACCTTTGAGGTCGGGAAGCTTGTCTTCATCGATGGTGACGCGGACGACATAATACTGCGTCCCGGTTTGAGGGTCTTGGCTCAAATCGGCGCCGACGCGGCTGACCTTGCCGGTAAGCTCCGGCGTGGTCATTCGATCAAAGGCCGAGAACATCAGATGGGCCTCCTGCCCTGCCCGCACCTGATCGATATCGATCGGGCTGACCCGCGCCTCGACCAGGAGCTTGTCTGCCTCGGGCACGACCAGCATGATCGGCTCGCCTGATCCCACCACGCCGCCGACCGTGTGCACGGCGAGCTCGTGCACCGTGCCGTTTTGCGGTGCACGGATGTCGATACGCATGAGCTGATCCTCGGCGGCGATCTTGCGTTCACCAAGCTCGGCGAGCCTGACGCGGCCTTCGCCAAGCTCCTGCGCCACTTGGCTCCGCATGTCCTCGTCGACCTGGATGATCTGCAACTCTACCTCGGCGATCTTGCCCTTGGCCTGGGCTGTTGCCGAGATCAACGTGCCGCGCTCGCCGTCGAGCCGCACCGCCTCGCGTTCGAGCGCCATGATCCGGTTGATCTGCACGAGATTCTTTTCCCACAGCCCGCGCACCGCCTCGAGTTCCTTATTGGCGATGACAATCTCGTCCTTTTTGGCTTCGACTTGCTCATGGAGGCCGGCGATTTCCTCGCGCAACTGGGCGACGCGCTCGCGCAACTGCGACTTCTCGCCGTCTCGTGCATTCTTGCGCAGCTCGAAGAGCTTGGCCTCGCCGTCCAAAAGTTTCGCGACCGTGTCATCTTGTCTGCGCGACACGAGTTCCGGCGGGAACTCGACGGACTTGGCGCCGACCTTCTCGGCCTCCAGCCGCGTGCTGCGCGCCATCAGCTCGTCGATGGTCTTGCTGACGATGCCGAGATTGGCACGGGTCTGCGTGGCGTCCAGCCGCATCACGACTTCGCCGGCCTTAACCTTGTCGCCGTCGCGCACCAGCAGCTCGCCCACCACGCCGCCGGTCGGGTGCTGCACCTTCTTGACACTCGACTCGACGACCAGGAAGCCCGACGCGATCACCGCTCCGTAAATCTCCGTGGTCGCCGCCCAGGCGCCGATGCCTCCGACCAGGGTGGCCATGGCCGCGAAGCCGAACAGGATGTGCCGGCGCAATGAGGGGTGAATGGAGGGGCGCGAAACGGCCATCGTTATTCTGCCGCCGCCTGGCGCACCAGCCCGACCAGCGCCTCTTCCTTCGGCCCGAAGCGCTGTTGCTGGCCCTGCAACAGGACGAGCACGAGATTGGTCGCGGCCAGCGCGCTTGGCCGGTGCGCGATGACCACGACAATGCCTTTGCGGTCGCGCACGCTCTGGATGGCCCGGGTAAGCGCCCCGTCGCCCGCTTCGTCGAGATTGGAGTTGGGCTCATCCAGCACGACAAAGAAGGGATCGCCGTATAGCGCGCGCGCCAGCGCGACCCGCTGCCGCTGACCGGCGGAAAGCATCTCGCCCGCCTCGCCGATTTGCGTGTCGTAACCCTCGGGAAGGGAGAGGATCAGGTCGTGAACGCCCGCTGTCTTGGCCGCGGCGAGCACCGCATTAGGATCGGTGTCGACCTCGAAGCGGGAGATGTTCTCTGCCACGGTCCCCTCGAACAGCTCGACATTCTGCGGCAGATAGCCGATATGGCGCCCGAGCCGCTCAGGCGACCATTGGTCCAACGCGGCGCCATCGAGACACACTTTGCCGCGCGCGGGCTGCCAGACGCCGACCAACAGACGCGCGAGAGAAGACTTGCCGGCGGCACTCGGCCCGATCACCCCGAGCGCGTCACCGGCCTTCAGGGTGAAGTTCACGTCTTGCAATATGATGCGGCGGTCGCCCGGGGGCACGGCGGTGACATGCTCGACCGAAAGCGTGGTTTTCGGGCGCGGCAATTGCATCGGCTGGGCGCCGGCAGGGTATGCCTCCAGCAGCTCGCTCAACCGGTGGCGCGCTTGCCGTGCGGAAACGAATCCCTTCCAGTTAGCGATGGCGAGCTCGACCGGCGCCAGCGCGCGCGACACGAGGATCGAACTCGCGATGATAATGCCAGGGCTCGCGTCCTGCAGCAGCACGAGATAGGCGCCGATACCGAGCACCACCGACTGGATCAGGAGACGCAGAGCGCGTGACAGAGTGCCGAGGCCGCCCGAAACGTCGGCGGCGCGGCGGTGGCTGTGCATGAATTTCGTATTGATCTCGGCCCAGCGCGTGCCGAGCCGCCCGCCCATGCCCATGGCATGAATCACCTCGGCGTTGCGGCGGCTGGTCTCGAGCAGGCCGTGGCGGGATGCGGCCATATCGGATGCGGCCCTGGTGTGTTGCCGCGTCATGATCTCGGCGGTGAGGGTGACGAAGAACAGCAGCACGCCGCCGACCACCGCGGCGATGCCAATGGAAAAATGAAACAGGAAGCAGATGCCGAGATAGAAAGGGATCCACGGAAAATCGAACAGGGCGGCGGGCCCGCTGCCCGACAGAAATCCGCGAATGGTGTCGAGATCGCGGATCGGTTGCAAACCGTCGCCGAGACCGCGGCTTTTGAGGGGGAGCTGTCCGATCACCGAATAGACGCGCGAGGAGAGCGACTCATCGAGCGAAGAGCCGATGCGGACGAGCACGCGGCCGCGAATGCCTTCGAGCAGGGCTTGAAAGGCGTAGAGGACGACCACGAGTATGGCGAAACCGATCAGCGTGGGCACGCTCCGGCTCGGCAGCACGCGATCGTAGATCTGCAGCATGAAGAGAGGGCCGGTCAGCATCAGGAGGTTGATCAGGGCGCTGAACACACCGACGCCGATAAAGGCCGAGCGGCATTTGGCCAGGGCCTTCACCAGTTCGGAGCGCGCGTCGGCCTCCGAGGACTCTTGCTGCCGGGTTTCACTCATGGCCTGCTTATAGCCTCAATGGCGGATAATGCGGCCTCCATGACGGTAGCGTGATCATTTTCCGGGATAAGAATAAGTCATTAATTGGTTCCTCTCCCCCCGGGCGAGCCAGGAAGCGAAGAACATCTAGCACTGCGCGAACATAGCATTCAGTAAAATTTACCGGAAGTGCAAGTCGGCGATCAGGTAAACCTTGGCACTGAACCCATTTTACGGTGCAGCGGTCCGTCTTGAAGACTGTTTCGAAGATATCGAGAGGGCTCCGGCTAGCCCGTCTATTTCATCGATAGCCACGGCGGCGGGGGCCAGAACACCGTCTAGCCCCCCGCCTGTTAACCGGACGCTACAGAATGAAATCGTCGCGTGTGAGATTGGCTACGTTCACGTGAATCTCGAAATCGGCCTTGCCATCACCGTTCACGTCGCCTTGCAGGATGTGGTTCTTGTATATGAGCTCGCCTGGGGTCTTGGTGAACCCATACTTATCAGGATCGAACTTGAAGGCTTGATCGCCGCCCTTCTTGGTGTTGGCGTCGATGCCGGAAAGGTCGATCTTGTCCTTCTGGCTACGGCTGAAGTCCTTGATCTGGTCGCGGCTGCTTCCTTTCTTGCTCTCGGATATCGAATTGAAATCGAAGCGGTCGGCGCCGTTGCCGCCAAAGAGGATGTCCCTGCCCGCCCCTCCAATCAGCGTGTCGTTGCCGTTGTCACCTCTCAGCGTGTCGTTGCCGGCATCGCCATAGAGCGTGTCGTTGCCGGCTCCGCCCCTGATCGTATCGTGGCCGGCATCGCCTCGTATGGTGTCGTTGCCAGCATCGCCATAGAGCGTGTCGTTGCCAGCTCCGCCCCTGATCGTATCGTGGCCGGCATCGCCTCGTATGGTGTCGTTGCCAGCATCGCCATAGAGTGTGTCGTTGCCGGCTCCGCCCCTGATCGTATCGTGGCCGGCATCGCCTCGTATGGTGTCGTTACCAGCGTCGCC
>DATMDY010000008.1:0-54740 GCA_035557335.1 Methyloceanibacter sp. | reverse complement strand
ATTATAGGATCGGTGCGCTGCAAACGGATGTGCTGCACGCGCCTGTGCTGGTCAAGCGGTTGGGGTAACAAAGGGTTCTGCCACTCAGACAGGCGCTAAACCATCCGAAGCAACCAGCGTACTTTTTATATTCTTTTCCCTGTTCGCAGCCGTGCAGTGTCTCGACAAACACGCGACAGCTCGTGTGAATGGACGTGAAGTCATAACACCAGCGCGTTTGAGTCGTACATGTCTGGCAGAACCACAAGCAATACCAGTTCCTCTTGCACACAGTGACTTCCCGTTGCTCTTCAGCGACGGCGATTGAGCTAATCCATGCAGCAAGGACAGCGGTGACAACGGCGATGACGGTGAGCCGAATGGACTTCTGGTTCATGGGGCAGTCCTCCGTTCTCTCAGGTACCTCCTTACTGATCCAATGCCGCTTTTGTCGCAGATACAATAGGCAATCGCAGACGCCCTCCATCCCCGGGTTGAATCTGCGCTTAAGCTTTCCCCCCCCCAATTTTTTGGCCTTGCCGGTGGAGCGTTGGTTGCTTCGCTAGATCAGCGTGCCCACCACCGCCCCCGTGATGCAGGTGGCGAGTGTTCCTGAGACGATCGATTTCGGGCCAAGCGCGACGATCTCGGACTGGCGCTCGGGGACCATGGTGGTCAACCCCGCCATCAAGATTCCGAGACTGCCGAAATTGGCGAAGCCGCAAAGCGCGTAGAGCATGATCACCCGCGAGCGTTCGGAGAGCGCCTTTTGCGGCAGCTCGGCGAGGCGTACATAGGCGATCAGCTCGTTGAGGATGGTCTTGATCCCCATCAATTCGCCGCCGGTTACCGCTTCCTCCCACGGCAACCCCATGAGCCAGCAGACCGGCGCCATGACGTAACCGAGCATGCGCTGTAGCGTGATGACCTCGTCGCCGATGGGAGGCAGGAGCCCGAGCATCGCATTGACCAGATGCACGAGCGCGACTAGGACGATCAGCATGGCCACGATGTTCAGCAGGAGCTGGAGGCCGACTGTGGTTCCCTTGACGATGGCGTCCATGGTGCTGACGGCGACCGGCTCGAGTGGCGCCAATTCGGCGCCGGTGTGTGCCTTGTTCGTCTCCGGCACCATGATCTGCGACACCAGGATGGCCGCAGGCGCGCTGAGCACCGAGGCGATGATCAGTTGGCCGGCGGCGTCGGGAATCACCGGCGACAGAATCGTGGCGTAGAGCACCAGCACCGTGCCGGCGATACTCGCCATGCCACCGGTCATCACCACGAACAGTTCCGAGCGCGACAGGCGGGCGAGATAGGGGCGGATGAAAAGCGGGGCCTCGACCATGCCGACGAAGACGTTGGCGGCGGTGGCGAGACCGACGGCGCCGCCCACGCGCATGGTGTGCTCAAGCAACCAGGAAAACCCCCTGACGAGGGGCGGAAGGATGCGCCAGTAGAACAGCAGCGTGGTGAGCACGCTCATCACCAGGATGATGGGCAGCACTTGGAAGGCGAGGATGAACTCGCTGCCCGGCACGTTCGGCTCGAAGGGGAGGGGGCCGCCGCCGAGATAGCCGAAGACGGAGCTGGTGCCGGCGCTGGTGGCGGCGGCGATCGCCTCGACCGGCGCGTTGGCCGCGGCAAAAATGGAGCGGGTTGGCGCCACTTTAAGGCACAGCACGGCGAGTGTGACCGTGACGCCAAGGCCGACAAGGGCATTTCGCCAGGAGACGGCGGAGCGTTGCTCGCTGATCGCAAAGGTCAGGGCGAGCAGGACCAAGACCCCAAACGCCGATTGCAGTGCCAGATTGCTCATCCCCCCTCCGCTCCCGGGTGCCTTGTGATTAGGAGGCCGTGACGGCTTCCTGGGCTTGTTTCTCGTAGGAGCCGGCGCCGAGCTCGGCGATGTAGAAGTCGATGACGGCCTGCGCCATGTTCTCCGCGGTAAAGCGCTCAGCCACGCGCGCCTGTAGCTTGGCGGCGCGCGCCAGAAACGGTTTTGGGTCGGCGAGGAACACCCGCAACTGGCTGGCGAGCGCCTCGACGTCACCCGGTGGGATCAGCGGCATGCTGACATCGCCGACGATTTCGCGAATGCTGCCGACATTGGTGGCGATCAGCGGCATCCGTGCCGCCGCGGCTTCCAGCACGATGTAGGGGAAGGACTCCTCCCGCGACGGCACCACCACGCAACGGGCACGGACAAAGGCAGTGCGCGCGGCTTGCACGCCAGAAAAAGAGACCCGTGACCCAAGATCGAGCTTGCGCGCGAATCTCCTGACGCGCGCCTCGTCGGGCCCGCTGCCGACGATGATCGCCTTGCCGGGGAAAATATTCTGATGCGCGGCAAGCGCCTCGAGGAAAACGTCGATGCCCTTCGTCTTGCTCAGCTCGCCGATGAACACGAAATCGGCCGCATTATCCTCGAGCAGCGACTCGTAAAACTCGTGGCGGTAGAGTCCGTTGGGAACGATCCGCGTTGGACAGGCCGGCTGGCCGACCGTTTCGGCATAAAGCTGGCGCACGAAGCGGCTTTCGAAAATCATCCCGTCGGTCAAAGGCGCGAGACGGCGTTCGGCCATGCGGATGAAACGCCCGATGGGCGAGGCAGGCGAATGGTCCAGGCTGCCTCCATGCGGCGTATAGACGATCTTGGTGTGCTTCCCCTTGCGCTTGAGCTTGCGCCCGGCGAGCCGCGCATAGGCGCCGCCTTCAAGTCCATGACCGTGCAAGACATCGATGTCGAGCTTGGCGGCGTGCTTGGCGATCTTGCCCTGGGTTAGCCAGTCGGCGAAGCCCATGCGGCGCGTCATGGGAACGCGGGTGACGCCGAGCGTGCAATTCTCGGCAAGGCGGTTGAGTGCCGCGTCGGTCTCCTCGCTCATCGCCTGCGCGTCGCAGATCACGCCGATTTCGGCGCCCATTTCCGCTTGCCCTTCGATCAGATCGTGGACACGCCGGAACAGGCCTCCGACCGGCGTGCGCAAGCAATGCAAGATGCGGAATCTGACGCTCACGGTGACCCGGTTCAGGTGCTTGGGATGGCGACCCTGAGAGCTTTAGAAGAAGCGCTCCCGAACGTAAATAGTGTCCCTGCGGGAGCGGAATCATCCACAGCGTCAATCGGGTCGCTGCATCCAACGGATGAGGAGGCCGGCGGGCAGCACCCAGATAAGACCAGCGGCGAGGAAATAGGCGAACTGTGCCCAATGGGGCGCCAGAGTGATGCGGCCCGCGCCGACAATCACCGCGACCCAGGCATAGACGCCGAGGAAAACGAGCAGCACCACGGTGCCGATCAGCTTGCGTGTCCTGACGCGCATGACGGCATAGTGACTGACCCCACACATCTTGTCATGCCCGGGCCATAGACGTGGAGGCCGGTACAAGCCCAGCCAGGTCGGGGGAGAGTGTCTGCGGTGAGGGGCTGGGTGTGCCGACATTGAGTTTGGGGGCTGGGCCCGCTATCAGACCTTATGACCTCAACCGCAGCCCACAGCGTCGTTGCCTCACCCCGCGTAGAAACGATGCCCGCCAGGCACGCCCGCGCGCTGCGCATTTGGCTCGCGATGATCGCGCTGCTCATCGTCGCCATGATCCTGGTCGGCGGCGCCACGCGCCTCACCGAGTCCGGCCTCTCCATCACCGAATGGCAGCCGGTCATGGGCACGATCCCGCCGCTGTCGGAGGCCGACTGGCAGGAGGCGTTCACCGCCTACCAGCAGATCCCGCAATATACCGAGCTCAATCGCGGCATGAGCCTCGATCAGTTCAAGACCATCTATTGGTGGGAATGGACGCATCGTTTTCTCGGGCGGCTGATCGGTGTGGTCTTCCTCGTGCCGTTCATCGTGTTCTTGGCCGCTGGCTATATCCCGCGCGCGCTGCTGCCGCGCCTTATCGGCCTGTTCGTGCTCGGCGGCCTGCAAGGCGCGATCGGCTGGTACATGGTGAAGAGCGGATTGGCCGATCGCACCAGTGTCAGCCAATACCGGCTGATGGTGCATTTCGGCCTCGCTGTCGCCATCCTCGGCTACGCGCTCTGGCTCCTGTTCGACCTCGGCACCGGCGCACAGACTCGTGACGCACGTGTCCGCATCGGCGCGACGACTTGGGTCGCCGCGCTCGTGCTGGCACTCATCTTCATGCAGCTCCTGAGCGGCGCCCTTGTGGCGGGACTCGACGCCGGCATGGGTTACAACACCTGGCCGCTGATCGACGGCGCGTTCATTCCGAGCGGCCTCGGCACGGCCACGCCATGGTATCTCAACCTGTTCGAGAACGGACTTGCGGTGCAGTTCAATCACCGCATGCTCGGCTATGCCGTCGTGGTGACGACTCTGGCCCAGGCCATCTGGCTTGCTTTCCGGCCCTCGCCGCAGCCGCTGCTCGGCGCTGCCTCGACACTCGCCGTACTGTCAGTGCTGCAAGCGACCCTGGGCGTGTGGACGCTGCTTCTCGCCGTACCCATCGAGCTCGGCATTGCGCATCAAGCCGGCGCCATCCTGGTCTTCGCGACGGCGCTCTATCATCTGTGGCTGACCCGGCACGTGCCAGCGCCTGGTGGGGAGACTCAAACCGTAGCGAGCGCCTGATCGAGATCGGCGATGATGTCGTCGATGTTCTCAAGTCCGACCGAGAGACGCACCACTTCGTCGCCCGCTCCGGCGCGCGTGCGCTGCTCGTCGGTGAGCTGGCGGTGGGTAGTGGATGCGGGATGAATGATCAGACTCCGCGTATCGCCGATATTGGCGAGATGGCTGAACAGCTTGACGTTGCTGACAAGCGCGATGCCCGCATCGTAACCGCCTTTGAGCCCGAAGGTGAACACGGCGCCGGCCCCATTCGGGCAATAGCGCTTGGCGAGCGCGTGAAATTCGTTGCCCGGCAGACCCGCGTAATTGACCCACGCTATCTTGGGATGTCGCGTGAGCCACTCGGCCACGGCGAGCGTGTTGTCGCAATGCCTCTGCATGCGGAGCGGCAGCGTCTCGATGCCGGTCAGAATGAGGAAGGCGTTGAACGGCGAGATGGCCGGACCGAGATCGCGCAAGGAAAGCGCGCGAGCGGCAATGGCGAAGGCGAAATTACCGAAGGTCTCGGCAAAGGTGATGCCGTGATAGGAGGGCGAGGGCGACGATAGGGTGGGATACCTCCCGCTCTTCAGCCAGTCGAACGTGCCGCAATCGACAATGGCACCGCCGATCGAATTGCCGTGCCCGCCGAGGAACTTGGTCAGCGAATGCACGATGATGTCGGCGCCATGCTCGATGGGGCGCGTGAGATATGGCGTGGCCAGCGTGTTGTCGACGATCAGCGGCACGCCCGCCTCCTTGGCGACCTTGGACACTGCCGCGATGTCGGTGATGATGCCGCCGGGATTGGCGATCGACTCGATGAAGATCGCCTTGGTCTTCGGCGTGAGCGCCGCGCGGAAGGATTCCGCGTCGGTCGTATCTGCCCAGCGAACCTCCCATCCGCATTTCTTGAAGGAATGGGTGAACTGGTTGACCGAGCCGCCATAAAGTTGGCGCGCGGCGATGAACTCGTCGCCTGGCTCGAGCAGGGTATGAAACACCAGGGCCTGCGCCGCGTGACCGGAAGCGACCGCCAACCCCGCCGTCCCACCCTCCAAGGCGGCAAGGCGCTCCTCCAGCACCGACTGGGTGGGATTCCCGATACGGGTATAGATGTTGCCGAAGACTTCGAGGTTGAACAGCGCTGCCGCGTGCTCCACGTCATCGAACACGAAAGATGTGGTCTGATAGATCGGCGTGGCGCGCGCTCCGGTCGCGGGATCGGGCTGAGCGCCGGCATGGATTGCCAGCGTGTTGAAACCTGGCTTTCGCTCCGTGGACATTGTCACCCCCCCTTGTCTTCGGTTCACACGACTATAGCAGAGCAACAAAACGGCGCGGGAGCCACTCCGCAAGCTCAGTCGGACGCTTCTCGCAGCACGCGATGTTGCAGGCCTTTGGTGCCGAGTATCGGCCGCTTGTTGCTGATCCTGCGCGAATTGACCCCGGCCCAGCTGAGCTCGCCAGAAAGCCGTCCATATTCGATCTTGGGACAGCGGTTCATCACCACTTTTAGCCCGGCCTGCTCGGCGAGCTTCGCCGCCTCGTCATTGCGCACGCCGATCTGCATCCACACCACCTTGGCCCCCATGCCGATCGCCTCGTGCGTGATGGGCAACGCCGCCTCGGAATTGCGAAAAATGTCGACGATATCGACCGGCTCGGCGATCTCGGCGAGCGAAGCGTAAACTTTTTCGCCGAGGATCTCCTTGCCTGCCTGTCCGGGATTGACCGGGATCACGCGGAAGCCCTTGGTCTTCAGATATTTCATGGCGTAATAGCTCGGTCGCGACGGGTTGGCGCTCGCTCCCACCATGGCGATGCTGCGGTGGGTTACGAGAATGTCGCGAATATAGGCGTCGCTATAGGAGTCGTGGTTCATGGATGGATACGGGCAGGGGACCGGGGCTGGTCACTCAGGCCAGCGCGGCGCGCGCTTGTCGATAAAGGCGCCGATGCCTTCCTCGGCCTCCGCGTCAAGCATGTTCTCGACCATCACATTCGAAGCGTAGCGGTAGGCGTCTTCAAGACTCATGTCGAGCTGCCGGTAAAAGGCGTCCTTGCCGATCTTGAGCGTGCGCTTCGGCTTCTCGGCGATCTTGCGGCCGAGCTCGACCGCTTCGTTGACCACGCGGTCGGGCGCGACCACGCGATTGACAAGGCCGAGCGTGCGCGCGTCCTCAGCACTCACCATGTCGCCGATCAGAAGCATCTCCATGGCCGCCTTGCGCGAGACGTTGCGGCTGAGCGCCACCATAGGCGTGGAGCAGAATAGCCCGATATTGACGCCCGGCGTGGCGAAACGGGCGTCGTCGGCAGCTACGGCCAGATCGCAGCTGGCGACAAGCTGACAGCCGGCGGCTGTAGCGATGCCGTTCACGCCCGCGATCACCGGCTTCGGACAGCGCACGATGGCAAGCATCATGTCAGAACAGGCGGTCATGGTCTTGGAGAAGAACGCGCGTCCGCGGTCAGGATCGTTGCGGTGTGCGGTCATTTCCTTGAGGTCGTGCCCGGAGGAGAAAGCGGTGCCAGCGCCGGTGACGACGATGGCGCGGATGGCATCAGCGCCGCCCAGGTCACGCACGGCGTCATGCAGCGCGCCGATCAACGCAAGCGAGAGGCTGTTGCGCGCCTCGGGCCGGTTAAGGGTGAGGACAGCGACCGGCCCACGGCCCTCCCGCAGCAAAATTTGTTCGCTCATAGGCTCGGCCAAGTGGTTAGGCGGAACCTAGAGCATGATCGGCCTCAAAAATACAAGCCTCGTCATTGCCGGGCTTGGGTCACTCTTCCCATGGAGGAGAGGTCGGGTCACTGGATCTTCATCACCGGGGCGACCTTGCCGATCATCTTCTCCACCAGCTCGATATTGGCGGGCAGCGGCTGCAGCTTTGCGAGCTTGTCGCCGATCTCTTGATATTGGGCGATGGCCTTCTCCCGCTGCTCCCGGGTCAGCTTCGGATTGTTCTCGGCTTGGGTGACGGCGCGGTCGATCATGGTTTGCAGGTCTTGCTGGCTCTTGCCCTCGCGCAGATGCGCGTAACTCATGGCCACGGTCGAGGCGACGGTCATCCATTCCTCGAGGTCCTTGAAGCCATGCTTGGTGGCGACCTCTTCCATGGCCTTGCGCTTCTCCGGCGGCATTGAGGCGAGTTCATCGTCGCCATCTCCTGCCGCCTTATCTTCCGTCGCCTCGGTCTGCGGGAATCTGGCGCCTACCGCCTTCATCTCGGGGTAGGAGGCGACGAAGCGGTTGATGATGTCCTCGGTGAGGGGAACCTGCTTGTGGTCTTCTGCAAGCCTGTCGAGCGCCGCCATATCGATGCCGCCGGCCTGCCCGAAGGCAGGGGCGAGGGGCGCCAAGATCAGCATGACCAATGCGGGGACGGCGAGTACAAGACGCTTCATGGGGGAGATACTTTCGGGTTGGGCTTCAGGGACCCCGACGCTTTACGCCTGGGGCTTGCGCCCAGCGATGCCGAAGGTGCCCGTTCTATCATGGGAAACCTTCCCGACCCGCGCCCTAAGTTGCCTGATAATATAATACCACATGCTTAGAAGGCTGTTTTCACACTATATTCCGCCAGTGCTTGACCTCTGTCGGGCGAGACGCTAGAAGCCCCGATCCTTCGGACCTAGAGAAACGACCATGAAGACCTTTTCCGCCACGCCCAAGGACATCGAGAAGTCCTGGATCCTCATCGATGCCAACGGCCTCGTGGTCGGCCGGCTGGCGGTGCTGATCGCCACCAGGCTGCGCGGCAAGCACAAGCCAAGCTTCACGCCGCATATGGATTGCGGTGACAACATTGTGGTCATCAACGCCGGCAATATCGTGCTCACTGGCAACAAGCGCGCCGACAAGGTCTATTACTGGCACACCGGCTATCCGGGCGGCATCAAGGAGCGCAGCGCCGAGAAGATCCTCGACGGCAAGCACCCCGAACGCGTGCTGCAAAAGGCCGTGGAGCGGATGGTGCCGCGCGGCCCGCTCGGGCGTAAGCAGATGAAGAATTTGCGCATCTATGCCGGGGCCGAGCATCCGCACGAGGCGCAGAACCCGGAGAAGCTCGACGTCGCCGCGCTGAACGCCAAGAATGCAAGGAGCGCCTGAGACCATGAGCGAGACAATGACCTTGGAGGATCTGGCGCCGCTCAAGAGCGAGCCGGCCGCGCCGCCGGCCCGTGTCTACGAGAAGAAGGTCGACGCGCAGGGCCGCGCCTATGCCACCGGCAAGCGCAAGGACGCCGTCGCCCGCGTCTGGGTGAAGCCCGGACCCGGCAAGATCACCGTCAACGGCAAGGACCACGTCGCCTATTTCGCACGGCCCGTGTTGCAGATGATCCTCAAGCAACCGCTGGTCGCAGCCAAGCGCGAGGGCCAGTTCGACATCGTCTGCACGGTGAGCGGCGGAGGGCTGTCCGGACAGGCCGGCGCCGTCCGGCACGGCATTTCCAAGGCGCTCACCCGCTTCGAGCCGGAGCTGCGCGGCGTGCTCAAGAAGGGCGGATTCCTGACCCGCGACGCGCGCACGGTCGAGCGCAAGAAATACGGCAGAGCCAAGGCCCGAAAGAGCTTCCAGTTCTCCAAGCGCTAACCCGCCGTCGTGTCGTCATTCCGGCGTAAGCCGGAATCCAGTCGAAAACTCAATCATCAATTGCTGGATACCGGCTTTCGCCGGTATGACGGACCAAGGCGGTTCGTTCCCGATTTTCACTTAGGTAAGCCTCACCATGGCTAACAAGACCATCAGAGCAGCGGTGCTCGGCGCGAGCGGCTATACCGGCGCCGATCTGATCCGGCTCGCCGCGCTTCATCCCGCCATCAAGCTTACGGCGCTGATCGCCAAGGGCCATGCCGGGCAGACGCTCGCGCACGTCTTTCCGCATTTGGCGAGCCTCGATCTGCCCGCTCTCGTCACCGCCGATCAGGTTGAGTGGAGCGCGGTGGATGTCGCGTTCGGCGGGCTGCCGCACGGCACCGCCCATGCCGAGATCGCGCAACTGCCGGAGCGCATCAGAATGATCGACATGTCGGCGGATTTTCGCCTGCGCGATCCGTCTCTCTATGCCGAGTGGTATGGCGGCGAGCACAGCGCGCCGACACTGCTTAAGGACGCAGTCTATGGGCTGACCGAGCATTACCGCGACGCCATCAAGAGCGCGCGCATCGTCGCGTGTCCCGGTTGCTATCCAACCGCCGTGCTGCTGGCGCTTTTGCCGCTTGCCAAGGCAAAGCTCATCGCCCCTGACGACATCATCATCGACGCCAAGTCTGGCGTTTCGGGGGCGGGGCGCACGGTGAAGCAGAACCTTCTGTTCTCGGAAGCGGGCGAGGGGCTTTCACCTTATGGCATCGGCAATCACCGTCACGTGCCGGAGATCGAACAGGAATTGGGCTTGGCCGCGGGAGCACCCGTGAGGATCAACTTCACGCCGCATCTTGCGCCCATGTCGCGCGGCGAGTTGTGTACCATCTACGTGCGGCTTGCCGGCAAGACCACGGCCGCCGATCTTCGCCAGGCACTGACGCGCGCTTATACCGACGCGGCCTTCGTGCACGTAGTGGAGGAGGGGGCCATCCCGGCGACGCAGCATGTGCGCGGCTCGAATTATTGTCATATCGGCGTGTTCGCCGATCGCATCCCCGGCCGCGCCATCGTCGTCTCGGCCATCGACAATCTGGTGAAGGGCTCGGCCGGCCAGGCGCTGCAGAACTTCAACCTGATGTACGGCTTCGACGAGACCACCGGCCTCGAGCAGCTACCGCTGTTTCCGTGATCTCTGAGTCTAGTCGGCTTTAGGTGTCGCTCTTCACGTAGGAGCCGGGCGCGTTTTCGATCGGCTTGAGCGGGCCTGCAGAGGGATCGCGCGCCGGTATCTTCTCGCCCGAATAGGCGGCAAGCCAATTGCCCCAGTCGGGCCACCATGAGCCCGGCGTCTCGGTCGCTTGCGCGATCCAGTCCTTCAAGGTGGGAGCGGAACCGCCGGCCCAGAATTGATATTTCTTCCTTGCCGGCGGATTGACCACGCCGGCGATATGGCCCGATCCCGCCATCACGCAACGTACCGGTCCACCGAACAGCTTGCTGCCGCGGAACACCGACAATGCCGGGGCGATGTGGTCCTCTTTCGTGAACAGCTCGTAGACAGGGATAGTTATGCGGGAGAGATCGAGCCGCACGCCACCGAGCTCCATCTCGCCTTTGCCCAAGCGGTTCAGAAGATAGAACTCCCGCAGATAGAAGGCATGATTGGCGGCAGGCAGCCTTGTCGGGTCGGCGTTCCAGAACAGGAGATCGAACGGGAAGGGTTTCTTGCCGAGGAGATAATTATTGACCACGTAAGGCCAGATCAGGTCGCGCGGACGCAGCATGTTGAACACTGCGGCCATGCGCGAGCCGTCGAGATAGCCCTGCTCGGCCATCATCTCCTCGAGTGCGGTGAGCTGCGCGTCGTCGATGAACACCAGGAGGTCGCCCGCCTCGCTGAAATCGACCTGGGCGGCGAGGAAGCTTGCCGAGGAGACTCGGTCGTCGCCTTTCGCCGCCATATAGGCGAGCGTTGAGGCGAGCAGCGTGCCGCCGACGCAATAGCCGAGCGCGTTGACGGTGCGCGAGCCTGTCTGCCGGGTCACGGCGCCGATCGCGGCGAGGATGCCCTCGCGCATGTAATCCTCGAAAGTCTTCTGCGCGAGCTTGGCGTCGGGGTTCACCCAGGAGACCATGAACACGGTGAAACCCTGATCGACCGCCCATTTGACGAACGACTTCTCCGGCACGAGATCGAGGATGTAATATTTGTTGATCCAGGGCGGAACGATGACGAGCGGACGTTCGTAGACCTCCGCCGTGGTCGGCGCGTATTGGATGAGCTGGATGAGGTCGTTCTGGAACACGACCTTGCCAGGGGTGACGGCGAGGTTCCGCCCCACCTCGAAAGCCGACAGATCCGTCTGACTGATGCTCAGCAAGTCCTTCGACTGTTCGAGGTCTTGCGCGAAATGAGCCATGCCCTGAACCAGGTTCTCGGCGTTGGTGGCGAGCGTAGCGCGCACCACCTCGGGATTGGTGAGGGGAAAATTCGACGGCGAGAATGCCGCGAGCATTTGATTGAGATAGAACAGCGCCTTCTTGCGCGTCTTGTCGTCGATGCCCTCGGTGTGGCGGGTGACGTCCTCCGCCCAGCGAGAGGTGATCAAATAAGCCTGCTTCCAGAAATCGAAAAACTGGCTGTTCGACCAGTCCGGGTCCTTGAAACGATTGTCACCGGGCTCGGGCACGACGACGGGCTCCACGTCCTCGCCGAGAAAGCGGCGGAAGGAGCGACCCCACAAATCTGCATAATTCCTAAGCAGCTCGCCTTGCGCCGCGGCCAATTTGCTGGGATCGCTGACCCAATGGCGTGCGATCTCGCCGAGCGACTTCGCCGCCTCGCTGACATCGGAAGCCATGCTGTAAGGACCTTGCCCGTTGGCCCTTGAGCGTTCGGCCAAGGTCGAGAACACCTTGGCACCCTGGTCGAACAGGCGCACCATGTTGCGGGCCAGCGCGTCGATTTGCGTGGCTTGAGTTCCGTCTGGCGCTCCCTGCGGCCCGGTATCCCCGGCACCCTTATTGTGTTCCTGCATTGATTTGTCCTTATTTTAACCCCCGCTTAACCATGCTGAAGCCAGCTTGTCATGAGAGGAATGCCGCCAGCTATCGCACGATCACGCATTGTGCTATGCAATATATAGGCCGTGGGTGATGCTCATCGCCAGGGGAAAGTCCGCGAGAGACAACGTCTTACTCATGCTTATGCGACCGGCATCTTGCATTGTCGTCTTGCTGTCCACGCTTTGGCTCGGCGGCTGTTCCGACACGATCACCGCCCAAGCGCCTCCCTCCGCAAGCACGCTGGCACGACAATACGACAGAACCCTTACCAAGATAGAGAAAGAGGCGGTCATCAGCGAGCTCAAGGCCGAGACACAGCAAAACGGCGCAAGCCCGGAGGAAGCAACTCAGCCGGAGGAAGCGACTCAGGCTGAAGACCAAAACTGACGCCTAACCGCGCCGCTTGCCCGAAAGCCCTTTTTTATGGTTCAAGAGCGGATTCTTCCTTGGGGTCTGGATGGGTTGGGACCCGCGCGTCAGTGAACAGCGATTTCCATAGAATCAAGCGCTTGCCGCCTTACGTCTTCGAGCAGGTGAACCGGCTCAGAGCTGAAGCGCGCGCGCGCGGCGACGACATCATCGATTTCGGCATGGGCAATCCCGACATGCCGACCCCGCCGCATATCATCGCCAAGCTGGTCGAGACGGTGCGCGATCCGCGCACCAACCGCTATTCCGCGTCCAAGGGCATTTCAGGGTTACGCCGCGCGCAAGCCGCCTATTACGCGCGCCGCTTCGGCGTGAAACTGAATCCCGACACGCAAGTCGTAGCCACGCTCGGCTCCAAGGAAGGTTTCGCCAACGTGGCGCAAGCCATCACCGCGCCGGGCGATGTGATCCTGGTGCCCAACCCGACTTATCCTATCCACGAGTTCGGTTTCATCATGTCGGGCGGTGTGATCCGGCATCTGCCGGCGAGCACCGATTCCCAATTCATGACCTCGCTCGACAAGGCGATGCGCCATTCGGTACCGAAGCCTTCGGCGCTGGTGTTGAACTATCCCGCCAACCCGACCGCGCAAGTCGCGTCCCTCGACTTCTACCGGGAGATCGTGGGCTTCGCCAAGAAGCACGATCTGATCGTGCTCTCCGATCTCGCTTACGCCGAGATCTATTTCGAGGGCGAACCGCCGCCGTCGATCCTGGAGATTCCGGGCGCCATGGATCTCGCGGTCGAATTCACCACGCTCTCCAAGACCTATGCCATGCCGGGCTGGCGCATGGGTTTTGCCGTCGGAAACGAGCGGCTGATTCAGGCGCTGGTCCGGGTCAAGTCCTATCTCGACTACGGCGCCTTCACGCCCATCCAGGTTGCGGCAACCGCCGCGCTGAACGGACCGCAGGACTGCATCGACGAGATCCGCGGCATCTACAAGCGGCGCCGCGATTGCCTGGTCGATGCGCTGACGCGCGCCGGTTGGCCGATCCCCTCGCCACCCGCCACCATGTTCGCCTGGGCGCCGATCCCCAACATGTTCGCCCATCTCGGTTCGCTCGAATTCGCCAAACTCCTGATGGAGAAAGCAGGGGTGGCGGTATCGCCGGGCGTGGGCTTTGGCGAGTATGGCGAAGGGCATGTGCGCATCGCGCTCGTGGAGAACGAGCAGCGCATCCGTCAGGCCGCACGCAACATCCGGAAATTCCTCGCCGATTCTGCCAAGTCCCTGCACAACGTCATTCCCATCGCCTCTACCGCGAATCGAACCTTCTGAGCCCTTCCCATGACGAATGGACTGAAGGTTGGACTGGCCGGTGTCGGCACTGTGGGCGGTGGCTTGGTGAAGCTTCTCGCGGCGCGTGGCGATACGCTTGCATCGCGAGCCGGAAGGCCGATCGAGCTCGTCGCCGTCTCGACGCTCGAGCACCGCAAAAATCCCGACGTCGACATTTCACCCTTTCGCTTGGTGGAAGACCCGGTGGCGCTTGCCAAGGATCCCGGCATCGACGTGTTCGTCGAATTGATGGGCGGCGAGGGCGGCGTGGCGAAGGAGTCGGTTGAAGCGGCGCTGCGCGCCGGCAAGCACGTGGTCACCGCCAACAAGGCGCTGCTCGCTCATCATGGCCCGAGCCTTGCCGCGCTCGCCGAGAAGCACGGCGTGGCGCTCAATTTCGAGGGCGCCGTGGCCGGCGGCATTCCCGTGGTCAAGGTGATCCGCGAGAGCCTGAAAGGCAACGATATCTCCCGTGTCTACGGCATCCTCAACGGCACCTGCAATTACATCCTGACGATGATGGAGCGGGAGGGCAGAGCCTTCACCGACGTGCTGAAGGAGGCGCAGAAACAGGGTTATGCCGAGGCTGACCCCACCTTCGACATCGGCGGTTTCGACACCGCGCATAAGCTCGCGCTGCTGACGAGTCTTGCCTTCGGCACACGCACCAGTTTCGAGTCGATCTATATCGAGGGCATCGAGTCGATCACCCCCGCCGATATCGAAGCGGCCGACGATCTCGGCTATCGCATCAAGCTGCTCGGTGTGGCACTGCGCACCGACAGCGGCATCGAGCAGCGCGTGCATCCGACCATGGTGCCCAAGCATACGGCCATCGCCGAGGTTGCCGGCGTGGCCAATTGCGTGGCCATCGACGGCGACTTCGTCGGCGACGCCATGCTGATCGGGCTTGGCGCCGGCGGTGGGCCGACTGCTTCCGCGGTGGTCAGCGACCTCATCGACATCGCCCGCGGGTCAATTCTGCCGCCCTTCGGCACCAAGGCGAAGGATCTGAAGCCTTACAAGAAGGCGCAGATGCGCGCGCACGAGGGCGGCTACTACATCAGGCTATCGGTCTATGACCGTACCGGCGCCTTCGCCGCCATCGCCAGCCGCATGGCCGAGCAAGGCATCTCCATCGAGAGCATCGTGCAGCGCCGCGCCCGTGCCGAGCTGCCGGGCTACGACCGCCCGCACAAAGGTTCGCCTGCCGCCGTGGTGATGATCACCCACCAGACCTCGGAAGCCGCCGTGCGCAAGGCGCTCGCCGCGATCGAACGCGACGGCCATGTCGCAGCCTCGCCGCAGATGATCCGCATTGAAAAACTGTGATAGAGACTCTGTAAGCAGCAAGACGCGGCAGTGAGATCGCGCAAGCGCTGGGAGGAAGGCGTGTCACAGGCGGCGGTTAAAACCGAGCTCGACCGGGCTCTGGCGCTCGACATCGTGCGGGTCACCGAGGCCACCGCCGTTGCCGCGGCGCTCTGGCGGGGACGTGGCAACGAAGCCGCCGCCGACGAATCTGCCGCCACCGCCATGTATCGCGAGCTCGCCCGCCTTCCGATCGAAGGGGTGGTGGTGGTCGGCGAGGGCGAGGAGAACGAGACGCCGCTGCTGTATATCGGCGAAACCGTGGGCGCGGGCCACGGGCCTGAGGTCGATCTTGCCGTTGATCCTATCGAGGGCTCCACGCTCTGCGCCAAGGCGCTGCCCAACGCGCTGTCGGTGATGGCACTCGCTCCGCGCGGCAGTCTCCTCAAAGTGCCGGACATCTATATGGACAAGATCGCTGTTGGCCCCGGCTTTCCGGAAGGCTTGGTCGATCTCGACGCGTCTCCCGCCGACAATCTCAAGGCGTTGTCGCTGGCCAAGGGTGCGCCGATCGGCGATATCAGCGTCTGCATCCTCGACCGGCCGCGTCACGCCAAGCTCATCGAGGAGGTGAAGGCGGCGGGCGCATCGCTTCGCCTCATCGGCGACGGCGACATTGCCGGCGTGATCCACGTGACCGAGCCTTTGGAGACCGGCATCGACATCTATATGGGCATCGGCGGCGCGCCAGAAGGCGTGCTCGCGGCCGCGGCACTCGCCTGTATCGGTGGGCAGATGCAGGGACGGCTGATCGCCGCCAACGAGCAGCATCGTGGGCGCGCCCGCGCCGCCGGCATTCACGATCTCGGCCGCAAATACGCCATGCGCGACATGGTGATGGGCGATCTCTCTTTCGCCGCTACCGGCATCACCGACGGCTCTCTGCTGGAGGGCGTGAGCTTCACCAAGGAAGGGGTCTTCACCCACAGCGTCATCATGCGCGCCTCGACCCACACGGTGCGCTGGATCAGGACCGAGCACCCCGATATCGGCAAGTTCGACTGAGCGGGGAAGGGGCCGAATCACCTTACACTCGCGGGATGCAGCGAGTGGATGCGTAGCATGACGGCAGCCCTAAAAATCAATGTAGCGGAAGGCGATTGCGCGCCAACCATGCTCGGCGTCGAGCACTCGGCGCGCGGCTATCGCTGGACCGAGCGGCTCGATTCCGGCCGCGCGCTCACCGCAACGGCCATTTCCCAGGCGCACGGCCTGCCAGAGTTGCTCGGCCGGGTGCTCGCCGCGCGCGGCGCCGAGCCGCACAATGCAGCCCGCCATCTCGATCCGACGCTCCGCACGCTGATGCCCGACCCCACACGGCTGCAAGACATGGAGCGTGCGGCGGAGCGGTTCGTCGCCGCCATCCGTGCCGCGGAGTCCGTCGCAGTATTCGGGGACTACGATGTGGACGGCGCGGCGTCGGTCGCGCTCATCGAGCGTTTTTTGCGCGCTCATGGGCAGACTTGCGAAACCTACATTCCGGATCGCCTGACCGAGGGTTATGGACCGACGGCCGAGGCGCTCACGGGGTTGGCTGAAGCAGGCGCACGGCTGATCCTCACCGTCGACTGCGGCACCGCCGCCCATGAGGCCATCGCCGCCGCCAACGAAGCCGGCGCAGAAGTCGTGGTCATCGATCACCACCAGGCCGACGAAGCTTTGCCGCCGGCCTTCGCCGTGATCAACCCCAACCGGCAGGACGATCTTTCGGGCCAAGGCCATCTCGCCGCCGCGGGCGTGGTCTTTTTGTTTTTGGTGGCGACGAGGCGCCTGCTCCGCCGCGACGGCTATTACCGCGACCGGCCCGAGCCGGATCTGCTCGGCCTGCTCGATCTCGTGGCGCTGGCCACGGTGTGCGACGTGGTGCCGCTGAAGGACACGAACCGCGCCTTCGTGGCGCAGGGACTCAAGGTCCTGCGCCTCCGAAACAATCAAGGCCTGCGCGCGCTGGCCGATGCCGCTCGCATCGACGCGGCGCCGACCTGCTTCACCCTCGGCTTTATCCTAGGCCCGCGCATCAATGCCGGGGGCAGGGTGGGGGCGTCGAGCCTCGGCGCGCGATTGCTCGCCTGCGACGACGAGATCGAGGCGCGTGGGATCGCGGCCAAGCTCGAAGCCGCCAATACCGAGCGGAAGGCGATCGAGGAGCGCATGTTGGAAGAGGCATTCGCGCTCGCCGAAAACTCAGTTGAAGAGGAGCCTGAGCGGCCGTTCGTCTTTCTCGGCGGCGAAGGCTGGCACAAGGGCCTGCTCGGTTTGATCGCGGGACGCGTTGCCGAACGCTTCCAGCGTCCCTCCTTCGTCATGGCCTGGGACCCCGATGGCACCGCGACCGGATCGGCGCGCTCGATCGCCTCGGTCGATCTCGGCGCCGTGGTACGGGCCGCGGTGCATGAGGGCCTCTTGCTCAAAGGCGGCGGCCACGCCATGGCTGCGGGTTTCAAGCTCGAGCGCCAGCGCCAAGATGTGCTGCTTCAGTTTCTGCTCCTTCATCTCAAAGGGCAGGTGACCCAAGCCATCTCCATCCGCCATCTCGCCTTTGACGGGGCGCTATCGGCCCGCGCCGCCACGCTCGATTTGATCGATCTCATCGAACGCGCCGGGCCTTACGGACCAGGGCATCCCGAGCCGCGCTTCGTGTTTCCGGCGCATCGCCTCGCCCGCGTGCGCAGCATCAAAGAGGCGCATCTACGCTGCACGCTGCACGCCGCCGACGGCGGCCGCATCGAGGCGTGCGCTTTCCGCGTGGCCGGCACACCGCTCGGCCACACGCTGCTCAAAGGCGAGGGGCTGACGCTCCACGTCGCAGGCCATCTCCGCCGTTCATCCTGGCAGGGACGCGACAGCGTCGAGCTTCTGATCGAGGATGCCGCCGACCCGCGCTAGTTGCAGGTGCCCACATTCTTGCGGGCCTCGACCAAGCCTTCTATATGACGAGGCTCGGTGCGCCCCCTTCGTCTAGTGGTCAGGACGTCAGGTTTTCAACCTGAAAACAGGAGTTCAATTCTCCTAGGGGGCACCATCCCTACCATTTCCCCGTGTTCGGCATCGATGCCCAAGGCTCCTGCTTCGGCAGTGCCTTGCCCCTCTGCAAGAACTCAATCGAGATGTTGTCGGGTGAGCGGATGAAGGCCATGCAGCCGTCGCGTGGCGGCCGGTTGATGGTCACGCCGTTCTTCATCAGGTGGTCGCAGGTCGCGTAAATATCGTCGACCTCGTAGGCCAGATGACCGAAATTTCGTCCCTCGCCGTAGACTTCGGGGTCCCAGTTGTAAGTCAACTCGATCTGGGCGTCTTCATCTCCCGGCGCCGCCAAGTAGACGAGCGTGAAACGTCCTTGCTGGCTCTCCATGCGGCGGACTTCCTTCAGGCCGAGCTTGTTGCAGTAGAAGTCAAGCGACCGATCGAGATCGGAAACGCGTACCATTGTGTGCAGATACTTCATGCCGGCCGCCTCCTTATTCCCATGACCTCAAAGGCAAGCGCACCCTTAGCGCGGGCTGCTTGGCCGTGGCAAGCGGAGGGTGCCACTCCCTTTTTGGCCTCCCGGATGCAGATTGCAGTGCGATTGTTGCATAAGGTCCACAGCATGCGCGACCTATCACCCGCGAGCGTCGAAATCGAAAATTCTCTCGACGCCAGAAATGTTTGCGCGGTCATGAGGCAGAGTCGACATCGCTTGCGAGAGAGTCGGCACTTGGTCGCGTTTGCGAGGAGTTTCGCTTGCCGATCAGATGGTTGACTGCACGACGGACAACGAATGCCAAATCGTAGGGGGAATTGTGGAGAAGGAGCAGCGCACTGGAAAATTCCTCTAGCCTCGTTAAGCGGCAATGCTATGTTCGCAGCCTGTGTATTCCAGTCGATTCGAGTGTGGGGCGTCGGTCGGCTGCGTTCGGAAGTGAGAGCGGGGGAACGTGGCATGGGGGCGAAAGAACCGCCACTGGTAGAGGGCATTACCCAACACGATGAGGAAGCCGCAGTTGATGTCTTCGAAGTATCAGGGTCGATCAAGTGGTTCGATGCGTCAAAGGGCTATGGGTTCATCGTTCCCGACGAGGACCTTCCCGACATTCTCCTGCATGTGACTTGCCTGCGCCGCGACGGCTTTCAGACCGCCTACGAAGGGGCGCGTGTGATCTGCGAGGTGCTGCGCCGGCCGAAAGGCTTGCAGGCTTTCCGCATCCGCGACATGGACGATTCCACGGCCATCCATCCGTCGCAACTGCCACAGCGGACCCATGTGATCGTGGTCCCGGAGAGCGATTGGGAGCCAGCCGTGGTCAAGTGGTTCAACCGGCTGCGCGGCTTCGGCTTCCTGACCCGCGGCGGCCAGAGTCTCGATATTTTCGTGCACATGGAGACGCTCAGGCGCTGCGGCTTCACCGAGCTCCGGCCGGGGCAATCGGTGCTGGTGCGCTTCGGACGCGGGCCGAAGGGCCTGATGGCGGCGGAGCTCAAGCCCGACGGTGCGCCGGGACCGTCGTCTCACTAGCGCAAGCAAGGTTCGATCTGGTGGGCCGCCTCGTGGCGGCCTTTTTACTTGGACTCGCCCTGTTCGCGCCGCTTGCGCCGGGCTTCGCCGCAAGCCCCGGCACGCTGGTGCTCAAGACGGAGTCCGGCGATCACAATTTCAACATCGAAGTGGCGACCACCGACCAGGAGCGTGCTCTTGGTCTCATGTTCCGGCGCTCGCTTCCCGAACATAGCGGCATGCTGTTCCTCTACGAGCGTCCGCAGCCTGCGGCCATGTGGATGAAGAACACCTTCATTCCGCTGGATATGATCTTCATCGCCCCCGGCGGCACGGTGCATCGCATCGAGACCCATACCGAGCCTTTTTCCACGCGCTCGATCCACTCCGGCGGCGACGTGGTCGGGGTACTGGAGCTGAATGCCGGGCAGGCCGCCCGGATCGGGCTGAAACTAGGGGATAAGGTCGTCTATCCAGGCCTGGCCAAGAGCACAGACCCGTAACCCAGCCTCTCCGTTAGCGCTTTCCTTAAGCCTGGAGGCTAGCCTCTAGCCCTATGGGGAACTATGTATCTGGCGGATGCCCGGATCGGCCGGGTGTCCGACGCTTTTGACCGGCGATCTCATCGGGGCATAGCGCAGCCTGGTAGCGCACCTGCTTTGGGAGCAGGGGGTCGCAAGTTCGAATCTTGCTGCCCCGACCATCGCCGTCCAGTAGAGGAAAGAGCATGGACGCGATTGCCCGCATCTACAAGCCGGCCAAGAGCGCGATGCAGTCCGGCACGGCCACGTCGCGCGACTGGGTGCTGGAGTTCTTGCGGGAGCAGCCGCGCGTTATCGAGCCGCTGATGGGCTGGACCAGCTCGGCCGATACCAAGCAGCAAGTCCGCATGAGCTTCGCCACCAAGGAAGAGGCAATCGCCTTCGCCACCAGTCAAGGCATCGCCTTCCGCCTCGAGGAGGCGCGCCAGGGCGAGATCAGACCGAAATCCTATGCGGAGAATTTCAAGTTCGGCCGGCCCGATCGCTGGACGCATTGACCGCCACGCTTACGAAGTCTTTCAGGTATAATCCAACGATCCAAACGGTCCCGTAGCTCAAGGGATAGAGCATCTGCCTTCTAAGCAGAGGGTTGCAGGTTCGAATCCTGCCGGGATCGCCAATCGCTTGTCGACCACGCTGACCTTTCACCGGTGAGGGCTCTCATGCGCCTAGTTGTCGGTTTCGTTCTAAGTCTGGTTCTGTCCGGCGCCGCGGCGGCCGAGCCGAAGCTGATGTGGGAGGTCAAGGGCCTGGCCCAGCCTGAATCGGTGGTGCAGGATCCGGCCACTGGCCTCCTCTATGTCAGCAATGTTGCCGGCGCCGTCATGCAGAAGGACGGCAACGGATTCATCGCCAAGCTCCGGGCCGACGGCACCATCATCGCGCGGGAATGGGTCAAGGGACTCGACGGCCCGGCCGGTCTCGCGCTGCATGACCGCACGCTCTATGTCGCCGACATCGATCAACTGGTGGCGATCAACGTCGCCTCGGGGGAGATCGTCAATCGCTACCCGGCGGAAGGCGCGCTGTTCCTGAACGACGTCGCCACCGACGAGGCGGGGACGGTCTACGTCTCGGATACGCCCACCAACACCATCTGGCGCCTCAAGGACGGCAAATTCGAGCCATGGCTAGTCAGCGATGCCCTGAACAAGCCGAACGGGCTGTTGGTGCAAGGCGATAAACTCATCGTCGCGCCCTTCGGCGATATGCCGAGCGAAGGACAGGAGGCGAAGCTTGCCGGCCTCCTGGTCGTCTCCCTGGAGGATCAGGTTATCACGCCGCTCGGGGGCGACGCCGTAATCGGCAATCTCGACGGCCTCGCAGCGCTCGAGCCCGGCACCTATCTGGTCACGGATTGGGCCTCGGGCGGTCTTTACCAGGTCACGGCCAAGGGCGAAGCCGTGCGCCTGCTTCCACTGCGTCAGGGCAGCGCCGACCTTGCCTATTTCCCCGACAAGAAAACGGCGATCATCCCCATGATGATGAACAATTCTCTGCTGGCCTACACGCTCGACTAAGCGGCCGCAGTCAGCCGCGCAAAGCCTGCTTCGAGGTCGGCACGCAGATCGTCCACATGTTCGAGTCCCACATGCAGTCGCAGCGCCGGTCCCTTGTGGCTCCAGCGCGTGGCGGTGCGATAAGTGCTCGGATCGAAAGGCAGGATGAGACTTTCGAAGCCGCCCCAGGAATAGCCCATGCCGAACAGGCTGAGCCCGTCGACCATGGCGGCGACGGCCTCGTGCTTTACGGGCTTCAGCAGAATCGAAAACAAGCCCGAGGCGCCGGTGAAGTCGCGCTGCCACAACTCATGGCCAGGATCGGTGGGTAGTGCGGGGTGGATCACCCGCACGACCTCTGGCCGCGTGGCCAGCCAGTCGGCAATCGCCAGCGCCGATCTCTGGTGGCGCTCAAGCCGCACGGCGAGGCTGCGCAGGCCCCTTAAGCCCAGATAGGCGTCCTCGGGCCCTGGACAGAGACCGAGGTCCTCATGCACCTTGGCGATCGCGGGCGAGGTCTCCTTGGTCGCGGTGACGGCGCCCAGCATGGCGTCGGCATGGCCGACGATATATTTGGTCGCGGCCTGGATCGATACATCGACGCCGTGCGCGAACGGCTTGAAATAAAGCGGCGTGGCCCACGTATTGTCGAGGATGACCTTAGCGCCGGCGCGGTGCGCCGCGTCGACAATGGCCGGAATGTCCTGCACCTCGAAAGTCTGTGAGCCGGGCGACTCGGTGAACACTACGCGCGTCTTTTTGCCGATGAGATTCCGGATGCCGGCGGCGATCAAAGGATCGTAATAGGTGACTTTGACGCCGAGCCCCTTCAGCACGTTGTCGCAAAAGCGCCGTGTTGGGCGATAGACGGTGTCGGCGACAAGCACCTCGTCGCCGGTGGAGAGGAAGGCGAGCAGCGACGTCACGATGGCCGACAGCCCGGAGGGGGTGAGCAGAGTGCTGTAACCGCCCTCAAGCTCGGCGATGGTGTCTTCGAGCGCCTTCACCGTGGGCGTGCCGAGGCGCCCATAGGTGAAATCCTGCGTGTTGGATTCAAGCGCCGCCAGTGTCGGAAACAGCACCGTGGAGCCGCGATAGATCGGCGTGTTGACGAAGCCGTGGAAACGCGACGGCTCGCGCCCGGCATGCGCCAGCCGCGTCTCCGGTTTCTGCTTACCTTTGCGTTTGCTCATTGAGCCTCGGTGAAGCGAGGACGCTAACCGGTCTCGATGGGAAGGCTTTGATCGGCGCCCCATTCCGACCAGGAGCCGTCATAGACGGCCACGCGGCGATGACCAAGTTCAGCAAGTGCCAGCGCCAGCACACTGGCCGTGACACCGGAGCCGCAGCTCGTCACCAACGGCTTGTGCAGATCGACGCCCGCGTCATGGAACAGGCTTTCCAGCTCGCGCGGCGATTTCAGCGTGCCGTCGGCATTGAGCAGCTTCGCATAAGGAACATTGTGAGCGCCGGGGATATGGCCTGAGCGCAGCCCCGGCCGGGGCTCGGCGGCTTTCCCTGAGAAGCGCTCGGGCGAGCGCGCATCGACCAACTCGGCAGACTTGTCCTTGAGGATCGCCTTGACGTCGGAGACGTCGCGCACGAGATCGGCGTTGCGGCGCGCGGTGAAATGCCGCGTGGTGCGCAAGACCGGCTCGCCGCTCTCCAGTGGGCGCCCCTCACGCTTCCATTTCGGCAAACCGCCATTCAGCACGCTCACATCCTCCACCCCCATGACGCGGAAGGTCCACCACACTCGCGCGGCGCTGTAGATACCCGCGCGGTCGTACACCACGATGCGCGAGCCGTCGCCGATGCCCATCGAGCGCATGCGCGAGGAGAATTTCTCCGGCGGCGGCAGCATATGGGGCAGGGTGCTCTTGGTGTCGGCAATCTCGTCGATGTCGAAGAACAGCGCGCCGGGAATGTGCTCCTCGATATATTCGGCGCGCGCGTCCTTTCCTTCGCCCGGCATGTGCCAGGTGGCGTCGATGATCACGAGGTCGGGCGCATCGAGCTCACGAGCAAGCTGGTCGGTCTCGGTCAGCCAAGTCTTCGTCGTCAGCAAAACGGGTCTCCTCCTCGACTAGACGAATACGCGGGGGGCGGCCTCTTGGCCCTGGTCGAGCCAGGCCGGGACCGGCAGCCCCTTCTCACGCAGGAATTTGGGGTTGAACAGCCTCGATTGGTAGCGGGTGCCGTAATCGGCAAGAACCGTGACGATGGTATGACCGGGACCGAGATCGCGGGCGAGGCGGATGGCACCAGCGACATTGATGCCGCTCGAACCGCCGAGGCACAGCCCTTCCTCCTGCAACAGGTCGAAAATGATCGGCAACGCCTCGGCATCGGGGATCTGATAGGCCTCGTCGATCTTGGCGCCTTCGAGGTTGGCGGTGATGCGGCCTTGACCGATGCCTTCGGTGATGGAGCTGCCTTCCGCCTTGAGCACGCCGTGCTTGTAGAAATTGTAAAGCGCGGCGCCAAGCGGATCGGCCAAGCCAATGACCACATTGGGATTATGCTCCTTGAGCCCCATGGACACGCCGGCCAAGGTGCCGCCGGTGCCGACCGCGCAAACGAAGCCGTCGACCTTTCCGTCGAGGTCTCGCCATATTTCCTGCGCTGTTGTTTCGATGTGCCCCTGCCGATTTGCGACATTGTCGAACTGATTGGCCCATATCGCCCCGTTTGGTTCGCTGCGGCTGAGCTTCCCGGCGAGGCGTCCGGAATATTTCACGTAGTTGTTGGGGTCCTTGTAGGGGACGGCGGGAACCTCTATCAGCTCCGCGCCGGTCAGTCGCAGCATGTCCTTCTTCTCGTCGGACTGCGTGTCGGGAATGACGATGACCGTCTTCAAGCCAAGCGCATTGCCGACCAGCGCAAGCCCGATGCCGGTATTGCCGGCGGTGCCCTCGACCACCGTACCGCCCGGCTGCAAGGTGCCGGCGTTCATCGCGTCGCGGATGATGAACAAGGCGGCGCGATCCTTCACCGACTGGCCGGGATTCATGAACTCGGCCTTGCCCAGGATCAGGCAGCCGGTCTCCTCTGACGCCCGCTTGAGCTTGATCAGCGGGGTGTTGCCGATCGCCTCGATAATTCCATTGCGGTAGGACAAGGGGGGCCTTCGGGAATCTGTAGATCTTGCGGCAACCTAATGAGCGGAAGGAAACCCCGCAAGACAGGGAAATTGCGCGAAACGCCTGACCGATGGCATGGCGTTCCACCGCGGGCGCGCCAAGACTCATGATTGGCGCGGTGCCTCCCTATCTAAAGGCGGTCGCCCCTGGGCTGGCATTCAGGAAAGCCTGTGATATACCGCGTGGCCAAAGCGGGGCGCGCCAACCCTTAAAGCGGGCGTGGTGGAACTGGTAGACACGCCAGATTTAGGTTCTGGTGGCTTCGGCCGTGGGGGTTCAACTCCCTCCGCCCGCACCAACTTCGTTGGATTGAGCGCTCCGCGCGAACAGGTGGATTGAAACGGTATGAATATCACGGAAGTCAGCTCGGACGGTTTGACCCGGAAATTGACGGTCGTCGTCGGCGCGGATGAATTGGAGAAGCGCCTCTCCGCGCGCCTCGATGAGCTAAAGGGCAAAGCGCGGCTCAAAGGCTTCAGGCCCGGCAAAGTGCCGAAGGAGCATCTGCGCAAGGTCTATGGCCGCTCGGTCATGGCCGAAGTGGTGCAACAGGCCGTGGCCGAGACGAGCCGCGAGGCCATTAACGAGCGCGCCGAGCGTCCCGCCTTCCAGCCCACCATCGGCCTGCCCGAGGACGAAAGCGAGATCGACAAGATCTTCGAAGGCGCAAGCGACCTCGCCTTCACGCTCTCCTTCGAGGTGCTGCCGCAATTCGACACCATGGATTTCAGCAAGATCGAATTGGAGAAGCCGGTTGCGGCGGTGACCGACGCCGATATCGATCAGGCGATCGACCGCATCCGCTCCGCCAATCTCAATTACAAGCCGAAAGAAGGCGCCGCCAAGAGCGGCGACCGGCTCACCGCCAACTTTGTCGGCAAGATCGACGGCGAACCGTTCCAGGGCGGCAGCACCGAGGATGCGCAAATCGTGCTCGGCAGCGGCAATTTCATTCCGGGCTTCGAAGAGGGCCTCACCGGCGCCAAAGCGGGCGAGGACCGTGAGATCGATGCGACCTTCCCGGAGGAGTATCCGGAGAAGAGTCTCGCCGGCAAGACCGCGCGTTTCGAGGTGAAGATCAAGGAGGTGGCGGTGCCCGAGATGCCGGAGCTTACCGACGACTTCGCCAAGGGCCTTGGTATCGAGTCGGTCGTCAAATTGCGCGAGACGGTCAAGACGCGCTTGGAGCAGGACCGCGTCACCGCCTCACGTCTCAAGGTGAAACGCGCGCTGCTCGATGCGCTCAACGTAGGCCACACCTTCGATCTGCCGCCGACGCTGGTCGATAACGAGTTCAAGGCCATCTGGCGTCAGGTGACCAGCGATCTCGAAACTTCGAAGCGCAGTTTCGCGGACGAGGGCACGACCGAGGAGAAGGCGCGCGAGGAGTATCGCGACATCGCCGCGCGGCGCGTCAGGCTCGGACTCGTCCTGTCGGATGTGGGCAGCCGCAACCAGATTGCAGTGACCGACGATGAGGTGAACCGCGCCCTGCTCGACCGCATCAGGCAGTTCCCAGGCCAGGAGCGGAAAGTCTATGACTTCTACCGCAACAATCCGGAGCTGCTTGCCGAGATCCGCGCGCCCATCTTCGAGGATAAGGTGGTGGACTACATTCTCGAGCTGGCCAAGGTGACGGATAAGCCCGTCACTGTCGAAGAGCTTTATGCCGACCCCGATGAGCCCAGCCACGATCACGATCACGACCACCATGGTCACGACCATCATCACCATGATCACGACCACGGTCACGACCATGATCATCACGGCCACAAGCATAAATAGCTAAGCGGAAGCCGGGGGTAAGTATGATCCCCTCTTCCGTTTGGCTCACCGGCACCATATGTAGTAGGCCGAGCTTCAAGATTCGCGGGAGCCCCCGCGTCAGGACCAGCATGACCAATCCTGTCGATATCCGTCTGAACACGCTTGTCCCCATGGTGGTCGAGCAGACCAACCGCGGTGAGCGCGCCTACGACATCTATTCGCGCCTGCTCAAGGAGCGCATCGTGTTCGTCACCGGCCCGATCGAAGACCACGTGGCCTCGCTGATCACGGCGCAGTTGCTGTTCCTGGAGGCGGAGAATCCGAAGAAAGAGATCTCCATGTACATCAACTCGCCCGGAGGCATCGTCACCTCCGGCATGGCGATCTACGACACCATGCAGTTCATCCGCCCGCCGGTCGCCACGCTCTGCATCGGCCAAGCGGCGTCCATGGGCTCACTGCTGCTGGCCGCCGGCGAGAAGGGCATGCGTTATGCGCTCCCCAATGCGCGCATCCTGCTGCACCAGCCCTCTGGCGGCTTCCAAGGCCAGGCGAGCGACATCGAGCGTCACGCCGAGGACATCATCAAGATGAAGCGGCGGTTGAACGAAATCTACGTCCACCATACCGGGCAGGACTACGAGACCATCGACCGCACGCTCGACCGCGATTATTTCATGTCGGCGGAAGATGCGAAGGCTTTCGGCCTGGTGGACGAGGTGATCACCAAGCGGCACAAGCTGGAAGAGAAGGTCGAGAAACTCGCACCGGTATCGTAGGGTCGAGCAGCGCCCCATCGGCGTTTGCGGCGGGTCTCAAAGTCGCGTCAGGGCTGGGCGCTTAAACGGCGGCAGCCTCAAGATTGTGTCCCCAGCGTGGAAATTTGGGATTAATCAATCCTTGATCAGTGCCGCCCTAGCATGGTGTGATTGCCTGGAGGGCAGCTTTTCCTGGGAGGAAGCTCACACTTGCGAGGCGGAACGAAGCGCCGGCTGACGTTAAAGGCAAATAATGCCAACGTCCTATGGCGACCGGATTGAGAATTGGATGAGCGAATGAGCAAGGTGAGCGGAACCGATTCGAAAAATACTCTCTACTGCTCTTTCTGCGGTAAGAGCCAGCACGAGGTGCGCAAGCTCATTGCGGGCCCGACCGTGTTCATCTGCGATGAATGCGTCGAGCTGTGCATGGACATCATCCGCGAGGAGAACAAGAGCTCGCTGGTGAAGTCCCGCGACGGCGTGCCCACGCCGATGGAGATTTGCGCCGTCCTCGACGATTACGTGATCGGCCAGGATTACGCCAAGCGCGTGCTCTCGGTCGCCGTGCATAACCACTACAAGCGGCTCAACCATTCGAGCAAGAGCTCCGACGTCGAGCTCGCCAAGTCGAATATCCTGCTGATCGGCCCCACCGGCTGCGGTAAGACGCTGCTGGCGCAGACGCTGGCGCGTATTCTCGACGTGCCTTTCACCATGGCCGACGCCACCACGCTCACCGAAGCCGGCTATGTCGGCGAGGACGTGGAGAACATCATCCTCAAGCTGCTGCAAGCTGCCGACTACAATGTCGAGCGGGCGCAGCGGGGCATCGTCTATATCGACGAGGTCGATAAGATCAGCCGCAAGTCCGACAACCCGTCGATCACGCGCGACGTGTCGGGCGAGGGCGTGCAGCAGGCGCTGCTCAAGATCATGGAAGGGACCGTCGCTTCCGTGCCGCCGCAGGGTGGACGCAAGCATCCGCAGCAGGAGTTCCTCCAGGTCGACACCACCAACATCCTGTTCGTGTGCGGCGGTGCCTTCGCCGGGCTCGAGAAGATCATCGCGGCAAGGGGCCGGACGACATCGATCGGCTTCGGCGCCAAGGTGGAAGCCGTCGACGACCGGCGCACCGGCGACATCCTCAAGGGCGTGGAACCCGAGGATTTGCTCAAATTCGGGTTGATCCCTGAGTTCATCGGCCGCGTGCCGGTGATCGCCACGCTCGACGATCTCGACGAGCCCGCCCTGATGCGCATCCTGACCGAGCCGAAGAACGCGCTGGTCCGGCAGTATCAGCGGCTGTTCGAGATGGAGGACGTGCAGCTCACCTTCGCCGAGGAGTCACTGCGCACCATCTCCAAGAAGGCCATCGAGCGCAAGACCGGCGCCCGGGGCTTGAGATCGATCATGGAGAGCATCCTGCTCGACACCATGTTCGAGCTGCCGTCCTTGCGCGGCGTTGAGGAAGTGGTGATCAGCTCCGAAGTGGTTGAGGGTAAGGCGCGACCCTTGCGCATCTACTCCGACCGGCAGGAAGAGATCGGGTCGAGCGCTTAGGGATAAACCCCATTCCTGCTTGAAGGAGGGGACGAATCCCACTCAAAATGGGGAGAAACGCAGGCTTCTCCTTCAGGTCCAAGCACTTGAAGGCATCCCCGCCGGTCGCTACCTACGCAGGCTGGCGGGTTAACATGCCACAGAGCCCGCGCCGCCGCTTACCGGGATAATACCCCGGACCGCTCGCTACATACGAAAGTGACGGAAGATCATGACTGAAGCAAAGCCGTCCACGAAAAAGGAGAGCGGTCCGGAGCTTTATCCGGTCCTGCCGCTCCGCGACATCGTCGTCTTTCCGTACATGATCGTGCCGCTGTTCGTCGGCCGCGAGAAGTCGATCGCCGCCCTGGAAGAGGTGATGCGCGCCGACAAGCAGATCCTGCTCGTGGCGCAGAAGAATGCGAGCGACGACGAGCCGTCGACCGACAGTATCTACACCATGGGCACGCTCGCTTCGGTGCTACAGTTGCTCAAGCTGCCCGACGGCACGGTCAAGGTGCTGGTAGAGGGCACGCGGCGCGCCGTCATCAGCCGCTACACCGATAATAACAATTATTTCGAGGCCGAGATCGAGCGCATCGAAGAGACGCCAGGCGTGGAAGACGAAATCGAAGCGCTGGCGCGCTCAGCTGTGTCCCAGTTCGAGAGCTATGTGAAGCTCAACAAGAAGATTTCGCCCGAGGTGCTCGGCTCCGCGAGCCAGATCGAGGACTATTCCAAGCTCGCCGATACCATCGCCTCGCATCTCTCCGTCAAGATCGGCGAGAAGCAGCAGATTTTGGAGATCGTCTCGGTCTCCGAGCGGCTGGAGCGCGTCTTCACCCTGATGGAGAGCGAGATCTCGGTGCTCCAGGTCGAGCGCAAGATCAGGAGCCGTGTCAAGCGTCAGATGGAGAAGACGCAGCGCGAGTACTATCTGAACGAGCAGATGAAGGCGATCCAGAAGGAGCTCGGCGACAGCGAGGAAGGCCGCGACGATCTGGCCGAGATCGAGCAGAAGATCGAGAAGACCAAGCTCTCCAAGGAAGCGCGCGAGAAGGCCATCGGCGAGCTCAAGAAGCTGCGCCAGATGAGCCCGATGTCGGCCGAGGCCACGGTCGTGCGCAATTACCTCGACTGGCTGATCTCAATCCCCTGGGGCGTCAAGGGCAAGATCAAGCGCGACCTCGACGAGGCCCAGAAAATCCTCGACCAGGACCATTATGGGCTAGAGAAGGTCAAGGACCGCATCGTCGAATATCTCGCGGTGCAGAACCGCACCAATCAGCTCAAAGGCCCGATCCTCTGCCTGGTCGGCCCACCCGGCGTCGGCAAGACCTCGCTCGGCAAGTCCATGGCGCGCGCCACGGGCCGCGAGTTCGTGCGCATGAGCCTTGGCGGCGTTCGCGACGAGGCCGAGATCAGGGGCCACCGCCGCACCTACATCGGCTCGATGCCCGGCAAGGTCATCCAGTCGATGCGCAAGGCGAAGAAGATCAATCCGCTGTTTCTGCTCGACGAGGTCGACAAGATGGGCGCCGATTTCCGCGGCGACCCCGCCTCGGCCCTGCTCGAAGTGCTGGACCCCGAACAGAACCACACCTTCAACGACCATTACCTGGAGGTCGATTACGACCTCTCCAACGTGATGTTCGTCACCACCGCCAACACGCTCAACATCCCGCCGGCCTTGATGGACCGCATGGAGATCATCCGCATTGCGGGCTACACCGAGGACGAGAAGATCGAGATCGCGCGGCGCCACCTGATGCCGGCCCAGACCAAGGCCCACGGCCTCGAAGCCGAGGAGTTCACCCTCGAGGCCGAGGCGCTGAAGGAGATCATCCGCCGCTATACGCGCGAGGCCGGCGTGCGCAATCTCGAGCGCGAAATCGCCAAGCTCTCCCGGAAATCGGTCAAGGAGCTGCTGACCACTAAGAAGAAGTCGGTCAAGATCACGCTCAAGAACCTCGAAGATTATCTCGGCGTGCCGAAATACCGCTACGGCGAGGCCGAGCTCGAGGACCAGGTCGGCGTGGTCACCGGCCTTGCCTGGACCGAGGTGGGCGGCGAGCTGCTCACGGTTGAAGGCGTGATGATGCCGGGCAAGGGCAAGATGACCGTGACCGGCAATCTGCGCGACGTCATGAAAGAATCGATTCAGGCGGCGAATGCCTATGTGCGTTCCCGCGCCGTGGATTTCGGCATCGAGCCGCCGCTATTCGAAAAGCGGGATATCCACGTTCACGTGCCGGAAGGCGCCACCCCCAAGGACGGCCCTTCCGCGGGCGTGGCCATGGTGACGGCCATCGTCTCGCTGATGACCGGAATTCCGGTGAAGCGCGAGGTCGCCATGACCGGCGAAATCACGCTGCGCGGGCGGATCCTGCCCATTGGCGGCCTCAAGGAGAAGCTCCTGGCGGCGCTGCGCGCAGGCATCAAGATGGTGATCATCCCAGAGGATAATGCCAAAGATCTCACGGAGATACCGGACGAGCTTAAGAATGCGCTCGATATCCGTACCGCCGCCCGCATGGACGAGGTGGTGAGGATCGCCTTCACCCGCCCGCCGCAGCCGATCGCGTGGGAGGAGGAGGTCGCGGACGCCCAAGTCGTGCCGCCTGCGGACGAGGAACCGAGCACTGGTGTGACCGCTCATTGAGCCTCTCCGGCACCTTCCGCCGCAGGTTTGCCCGAATTAATGGTCCGGCTCTATCCACAGAGTCGGACCATTTTTGTTGATTTTCCGCGTTTCTTGGGCCAGTCATAAACCACTTGTTGGTGAATCGGTGCGTACCCAAACGGCCTCGAGGGTGATTGACCCCTCTCGATTGGGGCCCGAGCGAAAGGATGAGACCGTGAACAAAGCTGAGCTGGTCGCCCATGTGGCGAGAGACTCCGAGCTGTCGAAGGACTCGGCTGAGAAGGCCGTGGACGCGATCTTCAAAAATATCGAGAAGGCGTTGAAGGGTGGAGACACTGTGCGCATCGTCGGCTTCGGGAATTTCCAGGTCGCGCAACGCAAAGCCTCCGTCGGCCGCAATCCGCGCACGGGCGCCGAGGTGCAGATCCCGGCTTCCCGCGTGCCGAAATTCCGCGCCGGCAAAGCCCTGAAAGAGGCCGTCAACAGCTAAGCGTCTCGAGCGCGAGAGTTCCGGGGCGGAGCCTTGCTTTGGTGAGGCTTCGCCTTTTTGTTTGCTTCATTTCCTATAGGCAGGGCCGCGTGCTTGTTCTATCGCTTGTCGCGAAGGGCGGTTAGCTCAGCTGGAAGAGCGCCTGGTTTACACCCAGGAGGTCGGCAGTTCGAGCCTGTCACCGCCCACCAGGCTTTCGTGGAGGTATTCCCATGCGGTGCGTAACTGCCGCCCTAGTCCTTTGCGGCTTTGCCGCCCTTTTCCAGCCGAACGCATCGACCGCCGCTCCCATGGATCTCGACACCATCATCGTGGACGAGACGCCGGAACAGCTTTGCGACCGGCTGGCGTCCGATCCCTTTGCCGGGTTCGGTCCCGTGGAATGGGCCCAGCCTTTCCACACCATAGATTTTTACCGCGCGGGGCCAGCTTGCGCCCAGGCCATGAAGAAGCACCCCGACGAGCCGCGCTTCGCGCTCGGCACGGCGTTTGCCAGTATTGCCGGCAAGAGGAACGACGACGCCAAGAAGCTGCTTGCGCCTCTCGTCGCCAAGGGCAACACCTCGGCGATACTGGCTCTTGCCTATATCTCGCCGGAGGCCGAAGCCGCCGATTTGATGCACCGGGCGGCGGAGGCGGGAAGCACGCCGGGCATGATCCTGTTCGGCATGACCCAGATCACCGGCAAGGGCATCGACAAGAATATGATCGACGGCGTGCGCATGATCCGCCGCGCCGCCGATTCAGGCTCCACCCGCGCCATGCTGATCCTCGCCAATTTCTACAATTCCGGCGCCTATGGCGTCGGGCTCAATCCCGCGGAGGCCAAGAGCCTCATCGCCAAGGCGGCGTCTCTCGGGGATCCGGCTGCCAAGGACATGCTGGCCAGCCTCGAGGAGGGCGGTCAGGACAGAACGGCCCAATAGGCTTAGGGCTGACCTGGGTTCCTTGACAGTCTGTTCTTATTTTGTTCTCATCCGGTTCGGCAACTGGATGGGGCGGGTTGCGTGCGTAGGCCCGAGCAAATCGAGCGCCTGTACCTGGATTTCGACTGCTTCTTCGCCGCGGTCGCGCAACAGGTCACGCCGTCCTTGCGGGGGCGCCCGGTCGGGATCGTGCCCTTCGCCGGCACCGATCATACCTGCATCATCGCCTGCTCGCGCGAGGCCAAGCTCAGCGGCGTCAAGAACGTCATGAGCGTTTCCGAGGCGCTCGCGCTCTGCCGCGATTTGATCCTGGTCCCGCAAACCCCCGATCTCTACCGGCGGGCTCATAACGCGCTCGTCTCCGAGATCAGCGCCGTGCTCCCCGTGGACGCCATCAAGTCGATCGACGAGATCACCTGCCGCGTGGCGCCGGTAGACCGCGCCGATCCGCTCGTGCTCGGCCGGCGTATCAAGAAACGCATCGCCGAGCAGATCGGCTCGTTCATCACCTGCTCCATCGGCTTCGGCGCCAACCGCCAGCTCGCCAAGATAGCCTGCAAGGCGAGCAAGAAGGCCGGCGAGCGCTACGGTAACGGCAATCTGGCTTGGCACCCGCGCGACATGCCGGCGCCGCTGCTCGCGCTCGAGCTTGAGGACATCCCGGGCATCGGCCGGCGCATGAATGAGCGGCTCGCGCAACGTGGGATCGGCAGCATGAGCCAGTTGCTGGCGACCCAGCCGAAGCACATGCGCAAGCTGTGGGGGAACGTCACCGGGGAGCGGCTGTGGTACGCGCTGCATGGCTATGACGTGCAGGCGCCGCCCGCGCAGCGCGGCATGTACGGCCACGGCCGCGTGCTGCCGCCCGACCATCGTTCGATCGAGCACGCGCACCAGGCGTCGCGGCTGCTGCTGGTCAAGGCGGCCCGGCGCATGCGGCGCGACGAATACCGCGCCGGCGCGCTGTGGCTCTGGCTATCGCTTAAGGAGAGCGGATGGAGCGCGGGCAGGGGGCTCGCCGAAATTTGGGACGACCACGCGGCGCTGATGGCGCTCGAAGAACTGTGGCGTGAGGCGCGGCGAGACCTGCCGCCACGGACGCGCATCGTCCAGCTCGGCGTAACCTTGGGCAGCCTCACCTCGGCGCATGTGCGTCAGCTCGATTTCTTCGCCGACGACGACCAGGCGCGGCAGCGCTGGGAGGCGATCACCGAAAGTATCGATGGGCTCAACCGCAAGCATGGCCGCACCCTGGTCAGCCTCGGACCCTGGGTGCCCCCGCCAGGCGGCTATGCCGGGGGCAAAATCAGCTACACGCGCATCCCCCGCATCGAGGATTTCTGGTGATGAGCTGGAAGGCCGATCTCAAGCTTGCCGATCTGCCGCCCGGGGAACGCCTGGAGATCGTCTGCCGCGCCTGCGGCAAGGCGCGCTATGAGACGGCACGGGAGCTTCTCGAGCGCGACGAATTCAGCCAGGCCTATATCGACGAGGTTGAGCGCGGCTTGCGCTGCGCGGACCGATTTTGCCGCGGGACGGTGCGGATCGGCCAGGTGCATGACGGCAAGACCGACGGTTTTGTCGGCGGCTTGGCGTAAAGGCCTCTAACCCCTGCATTTCCGGGGCCTCGCCTTGACTTGGTGAATCCCACGCCGTACATCCAAGGTTCGCCTCTGGCCACCGAACGGCCCGCAAGGGGGTGTAGCTCAGTTGGTTAGAGCGTCGGCCTGTCACGCCGAAGGTCGCGGGTTCGAGTCCCGTCACTCCCGCCATTTGGCCCCCTTGAGAAGCGGATAAAGGCTTTAAGCCATGGGCCAGCTACTCCAATCCTATCTGCCGCTTGCCATCTTCATCGGCATCGCCTTCGCCATCTGCGCCGCGCTGCTGCTGGCGCCGTTCGTCATTGCCCCGAACAAGCCCGACCCCGAGAAAAACTCGGCCTATGAATGCGGTTTCGACGCTTTCGGCGATGCGCGCATGAAATTCGACGTGCGCTTCTACCTGGTGGCGCTTTTGTTCATTATCTTCGACCTTGAGGTCGCGTTTCTGTTTCCCTGGGCTGTGGCCTTTGGCGAGATCGGCGCCTTCGGCTTCTGGTCGATGATGGTGTTTCTCGCCATCTTGACCGTCGGTTTCATCTACGAGTGGCGGAAAGGCGCGTTGGAATGGGATTGATCCCCGAGCCCAAATTCGAGAAGGACGCAAAGAGCGGCCTGCTCGTGCCGGGCGCCACCAGCTTCGGCGTCTTCTCAGACGAACTCGCCGACAAGGGCTTCCTGCTCACGACCGCCGACGATCTGATCAACTGGGCGCGTACCGGCTCGTTGATGTGGATGACCTTCGGACTCGCCTGCTGCGCCGTGGAGATGATGCAGGCTTCCATGCCGCGTTACGATCTCGAGCGTTTCGGCTTCGCCCCGCGCGGCAGTCCCCGTCAGTCGGACGTGATGATCGTGGCCGGCACCTTGTGCAACAAGATGGCCCCGGCGCTGCGCAAGGTCTACGACCAGATGCCAGAGCCGCGCTATGTGATCTCCATGGGGTCCTGCGCCAATGGCGGCGGCTATTATCACTATTCCTACTCGGTGGTGCGCGGCTGCGACCGCATCGTGCCGGTTGACATTTATGTGCCGGGTTGCCCGCCGACGGCCGAGGCGCTGGTCTATGGCGTGCTCCTCTTGCAGAGGAAGATCAGGCGGACCGGCACCATCGAGCGCTGATCGATTTCCGACGCGCCAGGAGAATTGATGGACGAAGCCCTCGATAAACTGGGCAGCCATGTCGCCGACCGTCTCGGGCCCAAGGTGCTTGGCTTCAAGGTCACACTTGGCGAGCTGACGCTTGACATAGAGCCCACGCACATTCCGGCGGTCATCGAATTCCTGCGCGATGACGAGGCCTGCCGCTTCGGCTGCCTAATCGACATTTGCGGCGTGGATTATCCGGAGCGGGAGGCGCGCTTCGAAATCGTCTACCACCTGCTGAGCCCCTGGCTGAACCACCGCATTCGGGTGCGCGCCAAGACCGACGCGGCGAGCCCGGTGCCGAGCATCGTGTCGCTCTTTCCCGCCGCCGATTGGTTCGAGCGGGAGGCTTACGACCTTTACGGTATCCTGTTCTCTGGCCATCCCGACTTGCGCCGGCTGCTCACCGATTACGGCTTTCAGGGCCATCCTCTGCGCAAGGACTTCCCGCTCACCGGCTTTGTCGAGCTCAGATACGACGACGAGCTGAAGCGCGTGATCTACGAGCCGGTCAATCTTCAGCAGGAATATCGGAGCTTCGATTTTCTTTCGCCTTGGGAAGGCATGGACACCGCCATTCCCGGCGATGAGAAAGCGGGCGAGGCACGTGATCGGAGTGACGAGCCATGAAGCCGACCCTGAAGGCCGGGCTCAAACATCGTTTGGCCTACCGGGTACCCGAGTCCAAGACCGTGCCGCATCTCTACCGCGAGGCACCCGAACTTCAGGTCATGCCCGAAGTGTTCGCCACCGGCTTCATGGTCGGGCTGATGGAATGGACCTGCGTGCAGTTGCTCGCACCGCATCTCGATGACGGCGAGGGGAGCCTTGGCACGCATATCGACGTGTCGCACAAATCGGCCACGCCGCCAGGAATGACCGTTACGGTCGAGACCGAGTGCGTGGAAGCGCGGGGTCCCCGCGTACGCTTCAAGGTCAGCGCGCATGACGGCGTTGATGAGATTGGCGCCGGCACGCATGAGCGCTTTATCGTCTCGTGGGATCGCTTCAATCGCGGTGTCGAGGCCAAGCGCGCCAAAGTTGCCGCCAAGGTCGAAGCATGATGTCTAACTCGTCTCAGGAAACCGATAACGGCAAGCGGGAAGGCGACGACCGCAAATTCACCATCAATTTCGGTCCGCAGCATCCCGCCGCGCATGGCGTGTTGCGTCTCGTGCTGGAACTCGACGGCGAGGTGGTGGAGCGCGTCGATCCGCATATCGGGCTGCTCCATCGCGGCACAGAGAAGCTGATCGAGTACAAGACCTATCTCCAGGCACTGCCGTATTTCGACCGGCTCGATTACGTGGCGCCGATGAATCAGGAGCACGCCTATTCGCTCGCCATTGAGAAGCTGGTCGGCGTCACCGTGCCGAAACGCGCCCAGCTCATCCGCGTGCTCTATTCCGAGATCGGGCGGCTGCTCTCGCACCTTCTCAATGTCACCACGCAAGCCTTGGATGTCGGCGCGCTCACGCCGCCGCTCTGGGGCTTCGAGGAGCGCGAGAAGCTGATGGTGTTCTACGAGCGCGCCTCGGGCAGCCGCATGCATGCCGCCTATATCCGTCCGGGCGGCGTGCATCAGGATCTGCCACCGGAACTGGTCGCCGACATCTACGCGTTCTGCAATCCGTTTCTCAAAGTGTGCGACGACATCGAGACGCTGCTCACCGGTAACCGCATCTTCAAGCAGCGCAATGTCGATATCGGCGTGGTCTCGCTCGACGACGCTTGGGCGCGCGGCTTCTCCGGCGTCATGGTGCGGGGCTCCGGCGCGGCATGGGATCTGCGTAAGTCGCAACCTTACGAGTGCTACGACGAGCTTCAGTTCGACATCCCCATCGGCAAGAACGGCGATTGCTATGACCGCTATCTCTGCCGCATGGAAGAGATGCGCCAGGCGGTGCGCATCATGAAGCAATGCTGCGAACGCCTCACCACCGAGCTCGGACCGGTCACGGTGGAGAATCACAAGATGGTGCCACCCAAGCGCGCCGAGATGAAAAGCTCGATGGAGGCGCTGATTCACCACTTCAAGCTTTACACCGAGGGCTATCATGTGCCCGCCGGAGAGGTGTATGCCGCGGTCGAGGCGCCCAAGGGCGAGTTCGGCGTCTACCTCGTATCGGACGGCACCAACCGGCCCTATCGCTGCAAGATCAGGGCACCGAGCTTTGCCCACCTCGCCGCCATGGATTTCCTGTGCCGCGGCCACATGCTCCCCGATGTCTCGGCCATTCTCGGCTCGATCGACATCGTATTTGGGGAAATCGACCGCTGAGCTCGCCGAATCGCCCGCAAATTGTTGTTTTTCTAGGCAGAAAGCCTATGTGGGGAAGACGCTGTCTGGGATTCCGCAGCGCAGCATAGAGTGCTAAAAACCTCGCATTAGCTGGGCAAACACCTGACCTGCGGGGGAGATAAGAAGCGAGCCTATGAGCGTCCGCCGCCTCGCCGCCGAGCAGCCCGAAGGATTCGCCTTCACGCCCGAAAATCTCGAATGGGCAAAGGGCCAGATCAAGAAATATCCGCAAGGGCGCGAAGCCTCCGCCGTGCTCGCGCTGCTGTGGCGCGCGCAGGAGCAGATGGGTGGCTGGCTGCCTGAGCCCGCGCTGCGCTATGTCGCCGACATGCTAGGGCTCGCTTACATCCGCGTGTACGAGATCGCCACCTTCTACACCATGTTCAATCTCGCGCCGGTCGGCCGCTACTACGTGCAGGTTTGCGGCACGACGCCCTGCTGGCTGCGCGGCGCCACCGCGATCAAGGACACGTGCCGCAGAGTGATCGGTGAGCCGGGACATGTGACGCCCGACGGAATGTTCTCGTGGATAGAGGTCGAGTGCCTCGGCGCTTGCGTTAACGCACCGGTCGCTCAGATCAATAAATATTATTACGAGGATCTGACCCCTGAGAGCCTGGAGCGTATCCTCGAAAATCTGAAAGCCGGGCGTCCGGTCGCCCCTGGTCCGCAGAACGGCCGTCATGCGTCCGCGCCGGAAGGCGGGCCGATGACGCTTCTCGATGCCGTGCTTTATGCGAACGAGGAGCCCGAAGAGGAACTCGTCGGCGCCGGCGCGGCCCTCACCGACCGCGAAGCGAAACGTCCGGGCAAGGCCGCCAATGTGCGTGAGGCCGCTGTCCCTAAGCCGCCGCTCAGCAAAGGCCGGAAGCCACGCTGATGCTGCAAGACAAGGACCGTATCTTCAAGAATCTCTACGGCCTGCATAGCTGGCGGCTCAAAGCAGCGCGCGCGCGGGGCGCCTGGGTCGGCACCAAGGCGATGATCGAGAAGGGACACGAAGCGATCATCGAAGAGGTGAAGGCTGCGGGCTTGCGCGGACGGGGAGGCGCCGGATTCCCGACCGGACTCAAATGGTCGTTCATGCCGAAGCAATCGGATGGGCGCCCGAACTATCTCGTTATCAATGCCGACGAATCGGAACCCGGCACCTGCAAGGACCGGGACATTATGCGCCACGATCCGCAATTGCTGATAGAGGGTGCGCTGCTCGCGGGCTTCGCCATGAGGGCGCACACGGCATACATTTACATTCGCGGCGAATTCATCGCCGAGCGCGAAATTCTGCAAGCGGCAATCGACGAAGCCTATGACGCCAAGCTGCTCGGCCAGAACAACGTCAACGGCTGGGATTTCGAGCTTTACCTGCATCACGGCGCCGGCGCCTATATCTGCGGCGAAGAGACCGCGCTGCTCGAAAGCCTCGAAGGCAAGAAGGGCATGCCGCGGCTGAAACCGCCATTTCCCGCCAATGTCGGACTCTACGGCGCGCCGACCACCGTCAACAATGTCGAGACCATCGCCGTGGTGCCGGACATTCTGCGCCGTGGCGCCGCCTGGTTCGCTTCGCTCGGCCGCCCCAACAATACCGGCACCAAAATCTTCTGCATCTCCGGCCATGTGAACAGGCCCTGCAATGTCGAGGAGGAGATGGGCGTGCCCCTGCGTGAGCTGATCCACCATTATGCCGGCGGCGTGCGCGGCGGCTGGGACAATCTGCTTGCCGTCATCCCGGGCGGCTCTTCGGTGCCATGCATTCCGGCAGGCGAATGCGAGGATCTGCCGATGGACTTCGACAGCCTCAAGGCGCTCAAGACCGGGCTCGGCACGGCTGGCGTGATCGTCATGGACAAGTCCACCGACATCATTCGGGCCATCTCTCGCCTGTCTTATTTCTACAAGCACGAATCCTGCGGCCAGTGCACCCCCTGCCGCGAAGGCACGGGCTGGATGTGGCGTGTGCTCGAGCGCATGGCGCGCGGGCAGGCCGAGAAGGCCGAGATCGATATGCTGCTGAGCGTGAGCTATCAGGTCGAAGGTCATACCATCTGCGCGCTGGGCGATGCGGCAGCCTGGCCGGTGCAGGGGCTGATCCGCCATTTCCGCCACGTCATCGAGGCGCGCATCGACGCGCAAGCGACGCGGCCGATCGCGCCGTCGGTACCGCTGGCGGCGGAATAGAGGGCACGCGCATGAAATGGTTCTGGAAAAACGCCGAACCGCTCGGGGCTATTCTGATGTCCCTCGCCGCCCTCGCGGCGTTGCTCTATGCGCATGTGCAAATCACCGAAGGTCGTGAAGCGGAGCGGCGCGCCAATGTGCATGAATTGTGGCGCGACATTTTGCGGCTCGGCTTCGAGAACCCGGTACTGTCGGACCCCTCCCAAAAACTCGGCGTGTTCGACTACGGCGCGAGGACCGTCGATGGCAGCCGCGAGATATTCCAGAAATACGAGCTGTTCGTGGATACAGTGCTCAATGCCAGCGATGAAATTTTGGAGGTGCAGTCGACCCCCCAATGGAAAACCACGGTGCGCATCGAGCTCAATCAGCATCGTGACTATTTGCTATCGCCGCATTTCCAGAACTCCGGCTTTATCAAGCAATACACGCCTCAGTTCCGCGCCTTTATTCACGAGGCTTTGAAGGATCAGGCGCAATGAGCTGGTTTTGGGAGAATTCCGCGACGCTCGCCACCATCGCGATGGGCATCTCCGCCGTGGTCGCCCTGATCTATGCGCATCTGCAAATCTCGGACTCGCGCAAGGCCGAACGCCGCGCCAATGCCAACGAATTGTGGCGCGAGACGCTGCGGCTCGCCTTCGACAATCCGAAATTCTCCGACCCCTCGCTCAACACGACCGCCTTCGATTACGAGAACTTGACCGTCGACGGCAATCCTGAGCTGTTTCAGAAATACGAGATGTTCGTGGACACAGTGCTGAACGCGAGCGAGGAGATCCTGGAAGGCTCGCCGACGCCTGAATGGTATGCGGCCGTCCGTATGCAGCTCAAGCTGCACCGGAAATATCTGCTGTCGTCCTATTTCCAGAAGTCCGGCTATCTCGCGCAATATACGCCGAAATTCCGCGCCTATATGCAGGACGTACTGAAAGATGCCTAAGCTCATCATCGACGGCAAAGAGTACGACATGCCGGACGGCATCACGCTGATCCAGGCCTGCGAGCTGGCCGGCATCGAGATCCCGCGCTTCTGCTATCACGAGCGTCTGTCGATCGCCGGCAATTGCCGCATGTGCCTGGTCGAGGTGGCGGGCATGCCGAAGCCGGTCGCCTCCTGCGCCATGGGGGTCAACGACCTGCTCCCCGCGCGCGACGGCACGCCGCCCACCATCATCACGGGCTCAGAGACGGTGAAGAAAGCGCGCGAGGGCGTGCTCGAATTCCTGCTCATCAACCACCCGCTCGACTGCCCGATCTGCGACCAAGGCGGCGAATGCGACCTGCAGGACCAGACCATGGCTTACGGCTTCGACGCCGGGCGCTTCCAGGACAACAAGCGCGCGGTGGATGAGAAGTATCTCGGTCCCCTGATCGACACCTTCATGACGCGCTGCATCCACTGCACGCGTTGCATCCGCTTCATGAGCGAGGTGGCGGGCGTGGAGGAACTCGGCGCCATCGGCCGCGGCGAGGACATGGAGATCACCACCTATCTCGAGCACGGCATGATGTCGAACCTGTCGGGCAACGTGGTCGATCTCTGCCCGGTGGGGGCGCTGACCTCCAAGCCTTATGCCTTCGTAGCGCGCCCCTGGGAACTCACCAAGACGCCATCCATCGACGTCATGGATGCGCTCGGTTCTGCCATCCGCGTCGATGCGCGCGGGAAAGAGGTGTTGCGCATCCTGCCGCGCACCAACGATGCCGTGAACGAGGAATGGATCTCCGATAAGACGCGGCATGTGTGGGATGGCTTGCGCACACAGCGGCTCGACCGTCCTTACGTGCGCCGCGACGGCAAGCTCCATCCCGCGTCGTGGGATGAGGCGTTTAGCGTCATCGCCGCCAAGCTAAAGGGTCTTGACGGTTCGCGGTTTGCGGCCATCGCCGGGGATCTTGTCGCGTCGGAGGAGATGTTCGCGCTCAAGCTGCTCGCCGATCAACTCGGCTCGCCGAATATCGATTGCCGCCAGGACGGGGCGAGACTCGACCCCGCGCTCGGCCGGGCCACCTATCTGTTCAATTCCACCATCGAAGGCATCGACCGGGCCGACGCCTTTCTGCTCGTCGGCACCAACCCACGTCATGAAGCGCCGGTGCTGAATGCGCGCATCCTCAAACGCACCCGCCAAGCTCAAGGTAAGCTGCCGGTCGGGCTGATCGGCACCGAGGTCGATCTGACCTACGCCTACGACTATCTCGGGGCAGGTTCCGAGACCTTGGCCAAGGTTGCCGACGGCTCGCATCTCTTCCTCAAGCGATTCGAAGGCGCCGAGCGGCCGATGCTGATTCTAGGGCAGGCGGCTCTCGCCCGGCCCGACGGCGCTGCCCTGCTCGCCTTGGCGGCCAAAGCTGCCATGCAGATGGGCGCGCTCAATCCCACGCTTGGCTGGAACGGCTTCAACGTTTTGCATTCTGCCGCTGCGCGCGTCGCCGGCCTCGATCTCGGCTTTGTACCGGGCAAGGGCGGCCGCGACGTGGAGTCGATCCTAGATGGCGCCAACGCGCGCGACATCGAAGTCGTCTATCTACTTGGCGCCGACGAGGTCGACATGACGCGGCTGGGCCAGGCCTTCGTCATCTATCAAGGCAGCCACGGCGATAAAGGCGCGCATCGCGCCGACGTGATCCTGCCCAGTGCCGCCTACACGGAGAAGAATGGGACCTATGTGAACACCGAAGGCCGCGCGCAGATGACCGCCCGCGCCATCTTCCCTCCCGGCGAGGCGCGCGAGGACTGGACAATCGTCCGCGCGCTGTCGGGGGTTCTCGGCAAGCCCCTGCCGTTCGATTCCCTCCAAGCGCTGCGCGCCGAGATGTATGCGCGCCATCCGCATTTCGCGCTCATCGATCAGATCGACCCCGCGGACAGCGCGGCAATCGAGCGGCTCGCTAAGATGCAGGTTAAGCCAAGCAAGGAGCGGTTCGGCCAGGCCGTCGAGGATTTTTATCTCTCCAATGCAGTCGCGCGCGCCTCGTCCATCATGGCGACTCTGAGCGCCATGCATGCGGTCGCTCGTCCCAAGGCCACCGGCACCGATGGCTGAGTTCTGGACCAGCTACGGCCTGCCCACTGCCCTCACTGCGGCGCATAGCTTCACGCTGATCGTCGTCGTGCTGCTCATCGTCGCCTTCCTGCTCTACGCCGACCGCAAAATCTGGGCGGCGGTTCAGATGCGGCGCGGGCCGAACGTGGTCGGACCCTTCGGCCTTCTGCAATCCTTCGCCGATCTTCTGAAATTCGTGTTCAAGGAGCCGATCATCCCGGCCGGCGCCAACAAGGGCCTCTTCCTGCTCGCGCCGCTCATCACCGCAGGACTGGCGCTCGCCGCCTGGGCGGTCATACCCGTCGATAAGGGCTGGGCCGTCGCCGACATCAATGTCGGCATCCTCTACATCTTCGCCATCTCCAGTCTGCAGGTGTACGGCGTGGTCATTGCGGGCTGGGCATCAAACTCGAAATACGCCTTCCTCGCCGCGCTCAGGTCCGCCGCGCAGATGGTTTCCTACGAAGTCTCGATCGGTTTCGTCATCATCACCGTGCTGCTCGTTGCCGGCACGCTCAATTTATCGGCCATCGTGGCGGCGCAGGACAGCGCCTGGGGGATTCTCGGCTGGTATTGGCTGCCGCTGTTGCCGATGTTCGTGGTGTTCTTCATATCGTTGCTGGCCGAGACCAACCGCCCGCCCTTCGACTTGCTCGAAGCCGAATCGGAACTCGTCGCCGGCTTCATGGTCGAATACTCCTCAACGCCCTATATGTTGTTCATGCTCGGCGAGTATGTCGCCATCCTGCTGCTGTGCGCGCTGGGCACGGTGATGTTTCTGGGCGGCTGGCTGCCGCTGTTTCCGGTGCCACCCTTCACCTGGATACCGGGCGTGCTATGGTTCGTGCTGAAGGTCTGCTTCCTGTTTTTTCTGGTGGCCATGGTCAAGGCCATGGTGCCGCGCTACCGCTACGACCAGTTGATGCGGCTCGGCTGGAAGGTGTTCCTGCCGCTGTCGCTCGCCGCCGTGGTGATCGTCGCGGCTGTTCTGCAACTCATACGTGGAGCCTGAATCGATGCGTTTGGCGCAAGCGGCGAAGTCGCTCCTGCTGATCGAGTTTCTGCAGGCCTTCTGGCTGTCGCTGAAATATTTCGTGGCGCCCAAGGCGACGCTCAACTACCCCTACGAGAAGGGGCCGCTCTCCCCGCGTTTCCGCGGCGAGCATGCGCTACGGCGCTATCCGAACGGCGAGGAGCGTTGCATCGCCTGCAAGCTCTGCGAGGCGATCTGCCCGGCACAGGCCATCACCATCGAGGCGGGACCGCGCCGCAACGACGGTACGCGGCGCGCCACGCGCTACGATATCGACATGGTGAAATGCATCTATTGCGGCTTCTGCCAGGAGGCTTGCCCGGTCGACGCGATTGTGGAAGGACCGAATTTCGAGTTCGCCACCGAGACCCGCGAGGAGCTTTATTACGACAAGGAGAGGCTGCTCGCGAACGGCGACCGCTGGGAGCGCGAGATTGCCAAGAACCTGGCGCTCGACGCGCCATACCGCTGAGGGGCCTCCTCCCCTAAGGGAAGGCAAGTAAACGGGGCGACTCTGAAATAATGCTGGCGGCGTTTTTCTTCTATCTCTTCGCAACGGTCTGTATCGGCGCGGCCTTCATGGTCGTCGCTGCCAAGAACCCCGTGCACGCCGTGCTGTTCCTCATTCTTGCCTTCTTCAACGCCGCGGGCCTGTTCGTGCTGCTCGGCGCCGAATTCCTCGCCATGATTCTGGTCGTGGTCTATGTCGGCGCGGTTCTGGTGCTGTTTCTGTTCGTAGTGATGATGCTCGACGTCGATTTCGCCGAGTTGCGCGCGGGCTTCCTCAGATTTCTACCGGTCGGCGCCGTTGTTGGCCTCGTCCTCCTGGTCGAGCTGGTCTTTATTCTCCTCGCCTGGGTCACGGCGCCCGACATCGCCGCGCAGGCCCCGACGCCGGCGGCGGCGCAAATGTCAAACACCGAGGCGCTCGGGCGCATCCTTTATACGCGCTACGTCTATTTGTTCCAGGCTGCGGGGCTCATCCTGCTGGTCGCCATGGTTGGCGCCATTGTTCTTACGCTGCACCACAAGCGCTATGTGCGGCGGCAATCGATTGCGGAACAGGTAGGCCGAACGCGCGAGGACTCTGTCGAACTGGTCGAGGTCGAATCGGGGAGGGGTCTCTCATGACCATCGGCCTCTCCCATTATCTGACCGTCGCGGCCATCCTGTTCACTATCGGCATTTTCGGCATCTTCCTCAACCGCAAAAATGTCATCGTCATTCTGATGTCGATCGAGCTGATGCTGCTCGCGGTGAACATCAACCTCGTCGCCTTTTCCGCCTTCCAAGGCGATCTCGTTGGTCAGGTGTTCGCTATGATCGTTCTCACCGTCGCCGCGGCGGAGGCGGCCATCGGACTCGCCATTGTCGTCGTCTATTTCCGCAATCGCGGTACCATCGACGTGGCCGAAATCGATCTTCTCAAGGGCTGAGTGGGAGAGCGAGGGCGATGCTGAAAGAGAAGAGAAAGACGAACAGGAAAGAGGAAATCTCGAACTGGGCGCTTGCTGAAAACGCGGACAACGTCCTCCACAGCAGGATCCAGTCCTATTTGCTCGCCCAGACCTTCCTTGTCGCGGCCTATGCGACGTTGCTGACGGTCGGCGGGGAGACCAAGGTGATCCTGCTTGCGAGAATAATGGCCTGCCTGGTCGCCGTTCTGGGATTTGTCATCTCCTGGTACACGCGGCGAAGAATGCTCTCCATACTGGGCAAGTTCAAATATTTGATAGAGAACAAGCTCGCGGCGGACCCGAACTTCCAGGATTACATCACGCAGGGCGGCACGGTCGGCGTGGACAAGGCCACTCGCAACGAATTTGTCAATCACATCCCCCTCATCATTCAGTCGTTCTGGGTCATCGCTCTGGTTCTGACCCTGATCCTGACAACGAATGACCTGGCTGTGTTCCCCTTCAACCCTGCGCACCCGAGCTAAGACCGGCCGCGATGTATCAGGCGATCCTCTTCCTCCCGCTCATCGGCGCCATCTTCGCCGGATTTTTCGGCCGGCTGGTGGGTGGCCGCTCGGCGGAAGTCGTCACCACTACCTTTGTGCTGATCACCGCGTTGCTCTCCTGGCTCGCCTTCTACCAGGTGGCCATCGAGGGGCAGGAGACGCGGATCGAGCTGATACGCTGGATCGAATCCGGCGCGCTCAAATCCGTGTGGTCGCTCCGCATCGACACGCTAACCGCCGTGATGCTGGTGGTGGTCACGACCGTATCTGGCCTCGTGCATCTCTATTCAATCGGCTACATGGAGGAGGACCCCGACCGCCCGCGCTTCTTCGCCTATCTCTCGCTGTTCACCTTCGCCATGCTGGCGCTGGTGACGGCCGACGATTTTCTCCAGCTCTTTTTCGGCTGGGAAGGGGTGGGGCTCGCCTCCTATCTCCTGATCGGCTTCTGGTACAAGCGGCCCGCGGCCAATGCCGCCGCCATCAAGGCCTTCATCGTCAACCGCGTCGGCGATTTCGGATTCGCGCTTGGCATCTTCGCCGTGTTCGCCGTGTTCGACACCGTGCAATACGACACGGTGTTCGCCTCCGCTCCCGACCAGGTCGGCAAGACCATGGCGTTCCTCGGCATGCAGGTCGACGTGCTGACCCTGATCTGCCTGCTGCTGTTCATGGGCGCCATGGGCAAATCGGCTCAGTTCCTGCTGCATACCTGGCTGCCCGACGCCATGGAGGGCCCGACCCCCGTCTCGGCCCTGATTCACGCCGCCACCATGGTCACGGCCGGCGTGTTCATGGTGTCGCGCCTGTCGCCGCTGTTCGAGTTGGCGCCGATCGCGCTCGCCGTGGTCGCCATTGTCGGCGCCACCACCGCCTTCTTCGCCGCGACTGTGGGGCTGGTGCAGACCGACATCAAGCGGGTGGTCGCGTACTCGACCTGCTCGCAACTCGGCTACATGTTTGCCGCCGCCGGCGTCGGCGCCTATGGCGCCAGCATGTTTCATCTGTTCACTCACGCCTCGTTCAAGGCGCTGCTGTTCTTGGGCGCTGGCGCGGTGATCCACGCGCTGCATCACGAGCAGGATATGCGCCGCATGGGGGGCTTGCGCAAAGTGCTGCCCTTCACCTGGGCGATGATGCTGATCGGCACGCTGTCGCTGACCGGCTTCCCCTTCACCGCGGGATTCGTGTCCAAGGACGCTATCATCGAGGCGACTTACGCCGCGCATTCCTGGGTCGGCAATTATGCTTTCGTGCTGACGCTGATCGCCGCGGTGCTGACCTCGTTCTATTCCTGGCGGCTGATGTTCCTCACCTTCGAGGGCAAGCCGCGCGAGCCCAAGGAGGTGCTGGAGCACGCGCACGAGCCGCCCTGGACCATGGGCCTGCCGCTGGTGCTGCTCGCCATCGGCGCGCTGCTGCTCGGCGGGTTATTCTTCAACATGTTTATCGGCGCGGGCCAGGCGGAGTTTTGGCGCGGGTCGCTCGTTACGCATGAGGAGGCGCATCACGACGTGCCGCTCTGGGTGGTGCTGTCGCCGACCATCGCCATGGCGCTCGGCTTCGCCGTCGCCTGGTATTTCTACATCACCAACCCGCTGGTGCCCTTCGGCCTGTCGAAGCGGTTCAGCGGGCTCTATAAGTTCCTGCTCAATGCCTGGTATTTCGACGCGCTGTATGACGCGATCTTCGTGCGGCCGGCTAAGCGACTCGGCCATTTCCTGTGGAAGACCGGCGACGGCACGGTCATCGACGGGATCGGGCCTGACGGCGTGGCGGCGCGGGTGATCGACATCACCAACCGCGTGGTCAAGCTGCAATCTGGCTACATCTACCACTACGCCTTCGCCATGCTGATCGGCGTGGCGCTGCTCATCACCTATTTCATCTTCGCCTTCGGGAGGCTCGCGCCGTGAGCTATAGCTGGCCGATCCTCTCAACTGTCACCTTCCTGCCGCTGCTTGGCGCGCTCTTGATCATGCTGCTGCGCGGCAACGACGAGAGCGCCTTCCGCAACGCACGCTATATCGCGCTGTGGACCACGCTGCTGACCTTCGCGCTGTCGCTCATCATCTGGCGTGATTTCGACCCCACATCCGCGCAATTCCAGTTCGTGGAGCTTAGGCCCTGGCTCGGCCCGATCAGCTTCCATATGGGCGTGGACGGCATCTCCATGCCCTTCGTGCTGCTCACGACCTTCCTCATGCCGCTCTGCATCCTGGCGAGCTGGACCGCGATCGCCGCGCGCGTGAAGGAATACATGATCGCCTTTCTGGTGCTCGAGACGCTGATGATCGGCGTGTTCACCTCGCTCGACCTCGTGCTGTTCTATCTGTTCTTCGAGGGCGGACTGATCCCGATGTTCCTCATCATCGGCATCTGGGGCGGCCAGCGGCGCGTCTATGCGAGCTTCAAGTTCTTCCTCTATACCCTCGCGGGCTCGCTGCTCATGCTGCTCGCCATCATGGCGATCTATTGGGAGGCGGGCACCACCGACATCCCGACGCTTCTCACCTACGGCTTCCCGCCGCACATGCAGACCTGGCTCTGGTTCGCCTTCCTGGCCTCCTTCGCGGTGAAGCTGCCGATGTGGCCGGTGCATACCTGGCTGCCAGACGCCCATGTCGAGGCCCCGACCGCGGGCTCCGTGATCCTCGCCGGCATTTTACTCAAGATGGGCGGCTACGGCTTCCTGCGCTTCTCGATCCCCATGTTCCCGCTTGCGTCCGCCGAGTTCGCACCGCTGATCTTCGCGCTCTCGGTTGTCGCCATAGTCTACACCTCACTCGTAGCGCTGGCGCAGGAGGACATGAAGAAGCTCATCGCCTATTCGTCGGTGGCGCATATGGGCTTCGTCACCATCGGAATGTTCACCCTCACCATGCAAGGACTGCAAGGCGGCATCTTCCAGATGCTGTCTCACGGTATCGTCTCCGCCGCGCTCTTCCTCTGCGTCGGCGTGATCTACGACCGCATGCACACGCGCGAGATCGCGGCCTTCGGCGGGCTGGTCGAGCGCATGCCGCTCTACGCCTTCTGCTTCATGGTGTTCACGCTCGCCAATGTGGGGCTCCCCGGCACCAGCGGCTTTGTCGGCGAATTCCTGGCGCTAACCGGAGCGTTCCGCGTCAACACCTGGGTCGCCTTCCTCGCCACCACCGGCATCATCCTGTCGGCGGCCTATGCGCTGTGGCTCTATCGCCGCGTCATCTTCGGCGCGCTGGAGAAGCCGAGCCTCAGGCTCATCAAGGATTTGACTTGGCGCGAGGTCGTGGTGATGACGCCGCTCGTGCTGCTCACGATTTTCTTCGGCTTCTATCCCGCGCCGCTGCTTGATGCCTCGTCGGCCTCGGTCGAGGCGCTGATCCGGAATTATGAGTCAAGCCTTGCCGCCACCGAGCAGGCGCGGCTTGCGCTCATGCCTTGAGGATTCCGCTTATGCCCGAAGCGCTCAACCTCGAAACGGCGTTCCCTGAGCTGACCCTCGCGGTCGGCGCCATGGCGCTTCTCATGCTCGGCGTCTTCATGAAGCGAGAGCGCGGCGAACTCATTCTCTGGCTGTCGGTCCTGCTGCTCGCTTTGGCCGGCGTATTCGTCGCGGGCGGCGAGGGAACGGTCACTTTGTTCAACGGCAGCTTCATCGTCGATCCCTACGCGCGCATGATGAAGCTTCTGGTCCTTGCCGGCGCCGCCATCGCGCTGGTCATGTCGGTCGAATATTGGCGCGATGCCGGGGGCGTGAAGTTCGAATTCCCCATCCTCATTCTGTTTGCCACCACCGGCATGCTGATGATGATCTCGGCCAACGATCTGATCGCTCTCTATGTCGGGCTCGAACTGCAAAGCCTCGCACTTTACGTCGTCGCCGCCTTCAGGCGGGACTCGGCACTCTCGGCTGAAGCCGGGCTCAAATATTTCGTCCTCGGCGCGTTGGCTTCAGGGATGCTGCTCTACGGCGCCTCGCTCATCTACGGCTTTACCGGCACGACCGAGTTCGCCAAGATCGCCGCCGCCGTGCAGCCCTCGGGCGCCAATCTCGGGCTGATCTTCGGGCTCGTGTTCCTCATGGCTGGCTTCGCCTTCAAGATCTCCGCCGTGCCCTTCCATATGTGGACGCCCGACGTTTACGAAGGCGCGCCGACCCCCGTCACCGCCTTCTTCGCCGCCGCCCCCAAGCTCGCCGCCATGGCGCTCACCGTGCGCGTGCTGGTCGCAGCCTTCCCGGCCGTCACTCTCGAATGGCAGCAGATCGTGGTGTTCCTGTCGATTGCCTCGATGGGCCTTGGCGCCTTCGCGGCCATCGGCCAGACCAACATCAAGCGGCTGATGGCCTATAGCTCGATCGGCCATATGGGATACGCGCTGGTCGGCCTCGCCGCCGGCACGCAGGAAGGCGTGCAGGGCGTGATCGTTTATCTCGCCATTTATCTCGTGATGACGCTCGGCACCTTCGCCTGCATTCTTGCCATGCGGCGGGGAGGGCGCATGATCGAGGACATCGACCAGCTCTCGGGCCTCTCCCGCACCAGCCCGTTCATGGCGTTCATGCTGGCGCTCCTGCTGTTCTCTCTTGCCGGCATCCCGCCCCTTGCGGGTTTCTTCGCCAAGTTCTACGTGTTTCTCGCCGCCATCCACGCCGGTCTTTATGTGCTCGCCGTCATCGGCGTGCTCTTGAGCGTCGTGGGCGCCTATTATTATCTGCGTATCGTCAAGCTCATGTATTTCGATGCTCCCGCCGAACGCTTCGAGCCGATGTATCCGTCGCTTGCCGCCGTGCTCGGCGCGAGCGGGTTGTTCATTCTGCTCTACTTCGTCTATCCGGCGCCACTGGTGGCTTTCGCCGGAGCCGCAGCCAAGTCACTGTTTTAGATGACCTATTCCTCACCGCCATTACCGACCGGTTACCGTCTGCTCAGGCTTGAATCGGTCGACTCGACCAATGCCGAAGCGCGGCGGCGCGCTCTGGCCGGCGAGCCCGGGCCGTTGTGGATCTGGTCGGCACGCCAGTCCCAAGGTCGCGGCCGCAACGGCCGTCAATGGATATCGCTCCACGGCAATCTGTTCGCGAGCCTGCTGATCCGGGTGAACGCGCCACTCCAAACCGCTTCGCAGCTTGCCCTGGTCGCCGGCATCATCACCTACGACACCATCGCCAAGCTGATCGCCTATGAGGGACGGTCCGATCTTCTCCTCAAATGGCCGAACGACGTTTTGCTGGCCGATGAGAAGGTCGCCGGCATGTTGCTTGAGAATATCGAGAGCACCGCCGAGAAGCGGTCTGTGGTGGTGATCGGCACCGGCATCAATCTCGCCCATTTTCCGGAGAACCTGCCGCAGCCGGCGATCAGCCTCGCCGCCTATGGCCTGACGGTGTCGCCGGCCGACTCGCTCGAAGTGCTAGCCCGGACCACTCATGAATGGCTGGCGCGCTGGGGGGAGGGCTACGGCTTTCCCACCATTCGCCGCGCCTGGCTCGACCGCGCCGGACCCACGGGCCGGCCCTTGCGTGTGCAGGTCAACGGCGAGGAGATGGAGGGCTCCTATGCCGGGCTCGATACCGACGGCGCGCTCAGGTTCCGCGCGGCGGACGGCGTCGAGCATCGCATCATGGCCGGCGACGTGTTTTTCGCGCGGCAGTGAGGCGCCGAAGCTCCGACATGGCCCGAAAATCCAATCGCAAGGAGGCCGAATTCGTCTTCGTGCCGCTCGGCGGCGTGGGCGAGATCGGCATGAATCTCTATCTCTACGGTTATGGCCCCGAAGGCGCGCGCGAATGGCTCATCGTGGACATGGGCGTGACCTTCGGCGGCGATTACGAGCCCGGTATCGATGTCATTCTCCCCGATATCCGTTTCCTGAAAGAGGAACGGCACAATATTGCCGGCCTTCTTCTGACGCATGCGCATGAGGATCATTTCGGTGCTGTGGCCGATCTCTGGCCGCTGCTCGGCGACATACCCGTTTATGCCACGCCGTTTACCGCCGAGATGCTGAAGTCGAAGCTTGGCGAAATGGGCCTCGTCAACGGCTTTCCCCTTAAGATCGTGCCGATGGGACATCGCCAAACCATCGGACCGTTCGACGTTGAACTGGTGAGCATGTCGCATTCGATCCCCGAGCCATCCGCCGTGGTGATCCGGACGCCGCTTGGCGCGGCGCTGCACACCGGCGATTGGAAGCTCGACGAGAAGCCGCTGACCAGCGCGCCCACCGACATCGCGCGGCTGCAAGAGCTTGGCCGGGACGGGGTCACAGCGCTGATCTGCGATTCAACCAATGCCGTGCGCGACGGCGTCTCGCCGTCGGAGGCCGATGTCGCCGTGGTGCTGGACAAGCTCATCCGCGAGGCGCCGCGGCGCGTGGCGGTGACCACCTTCGCCTCGAATGTCGCGCGCATCCGCTCGGTTGCCGAGGCCACCCGCGCCGCGGGCCGCGAGCTGGTGGTGGTGGGCCGCGCCATGTATCGCGTGATCGAGGCGGCACAAGCCACCGGCTATCTCGATCCCGATCTGGCGTTCCACGATGAAACGGCGTTCGAGAGCCTGCCGCCGCGCAAGGTGGTGGCGCTTTGCACCGGGAGCCAAGGCGAACAGCGTGCCGCCATGGCGCGCATCGCGCTGGACGAGCATCCCAACGTGGAACTCGATCCGGGTGACAGGGTGATCTTCTCCTCGCGCACCATTCCCGGCAACGAGAAGGCGGTGGCGCGCGTGCAGAACGGCCTGGCCGACCGTGGCATCGAGGTCATCACCGACCAGGACGCGCCGGTTCATGTCTCCGGCCATCCGCGGCGCGGCGAGCTTGAGCAGCTCTATGGCTGGGTGAAGCCGAACATCGCCATTCCCATGCATGGCGAGGGTCGGCACCTCGAAGCGCATGCGAAGCTTGCCGAGAGGCTCGGCGTCAAGGACGTGGTGCGGGCACGAAACGGCGCAATGGTGCGGCTCGCGCCGGGGCCTGCCGCCATTATCGACGACGTGCCGGTCGGGCGCCTCTACCGCGACGGCGCGATCCTGACCCGCGCCGACGACGGCCAAGTGCGCGACCGCCGCCGCTTGAGTTTCGCCGGCACGGTTTCGGTATCGCTGGTGTTGTCCGACAAAGGCGTGCTGCTCGCCGAACCGGAAGTGGCGCTGACCGGGCTCCCCATCGCCGACGCGGAGGGCGTCTCGTTCGAGACCATTGTCAGGGACGCGGCCTCGGGCACCATCGACAGCATCCCGCGCCCCAAACGCAAGGACCAGGCGCTGGTGAGCGAAGCGGTGCGCCGCTCCGTGCGCGCCGCGGTCAACCAGGCCTGGGGCAAGAAGCCGATGTGCTCCGTCCTGCTGACAGTGCTATAGGGTCTCGCATGATCGGACGCTTGAACCATGTCGCTATCGCCGTGCCGGACTTGAAGGCCGCGACCGAGGTGTATCGCACCACGCTCGGCGCTCATGTGTCGGAGGAGGTGGATCAGCCCGAGCATGGCGTGACCACCGTGTTCATCGAGCTGCCCAATACCAAGATCGAGCTGCTCGGCGTGCTCGGCGACAATTCGCCCATCGCCGGATTTCTCGAGCGCAACCCGAATGGCGGCATCCATCACCTCTGCTACGAGGTGCCCGACATCAAGGAGGCGTGCGACCGTCTGGTGGCGCAGGGTGCGCGGGTGCTCGGCGGCGGCGAACCGAAGATCGGCGCGCACGGCAAGCCCGTGCTGTTCCTGCACCCGAAGGATTTCTGCGGCACCCTGGTCGAGCTCGAAGAGGCGTAGGCCGCAAGGAAGGTGTGAGCCATGAGCATCGCCTTCGCACTGGCAATCTATTTCGTCATCTGGTGGATCGTGCTGTTCGCCATGCTGCCGATCGGCGTGCGCACGGCCGAGGAGGCTGGCGAGACGGCGTCGCCGGGGACGGCCGAGAGTGCGCCCTTGCTGCCGCGCCTGCTGCCGAAGATGCTGGCGACCACGGTGGTCGCCACAATTGTGTTCGCATTCGTCTACGCGATCGTCGTCCATCGCGTGATCACGCTCGACGACATCCCGTTCTTCCCGCGCTACGAACGGGTGCAATAGGTGCGGGGTCGTTCGTTTCTTTCCGCATAGTTTCCGTGCAAATTCGCCAAATAACCGCAAAAGAGCGCAAAAAAAAGCAAGGCCGAATCGGCCTTGCCTTTAAGTACGAGACTCCTTGTCTCCCAAGCCTTGCAGGGCTCGCCCGTCGGTTATGACAATCGAGAAATGCCGGCTAAAGAGCGGCAGCGCCCATGCCTCGGCATGTTTGGCGCGCCTGGAGTTACTTTCCTCCCAAGACTTGGACCTGGTCCAATCTCAACGCGTGACTTCGAGATCGTTACGGTCCCGAACGCTCCCACGTTGTGGCTCGCACACTAACGTGCTTG
>DATMDY010000007.1:0-15290 GCA_035557335.1 Methyloceanibacter sp. | reverse complement strand
ACGATGAGCGGCGCGGGCTGGAGGCCGAGCTCGACGACGACGAGCGCCACGTGCTGCTGGAGCACGGCACCGAAGCGCCGTTCTGCGGCGTTTTCCTCGAGGAGAAACGGGCCGGCGTCTACACCTGCCGTCTGTGCGGACTGCCGCTGTTCAAGGCGGGCACGAAATTCGAAAGCGGCACGGGATGGCCGAGCTTCACCAGTCCCTTTTCAGAAAACCACCTTCGATCAATTCGCGACACCAGCTACGGCATGATCCGCACGGAGATCGTTTGCGCGCGTTGCGGCGCGCACCAGGGGCATGTGTTTCCCGACGGGCCGCCGCCCACCGGCGAGCGATATTGCATCAACTCCGTCTCGCTCGAATTCACGCCGCATGACGAGACGCTGCCCGACAAGCTCGGCCGCGGCGCCCCCGAGGGCGAGCTGTGGAAGAGCGAATGATGCACGGGACGCGAAGACGCTCGCCTACCCCATGATATCTTCTGTTGGGGGTGTGCCGCGCTAAACGTGAGGTCGATCCGGGACAGGCTTCATCGTCGTGCCGCGCGGTGCGTTTTTCCGCACGCCCTTGTATGAAACAAATAATTGTTCTATCAGCGCGTGTAGGGAGTAGGAGAAGAGATATGGCGCGAAAAGTCGATAAGACTGGGAAATCTAAAACATCAGACAATGAGCGGAGCGAGCCCAAGTTCCCATATACGACAAAGCCTTCCTCACTGCGCAGACTTCTAAAGGATATTCCAAATAAGCCGAAGCCACCCAAATTCACGAGGGATCTACTACGCTCTTGGGGGTTTAATGACAACAATGATGCAACGATGCTTCGTGTACTCAAGGCCATTAATCTCCTCGATGGCCAGAGCGTTCCTACGCCAACCTATACTCAATACATGAATCTGACTGAGGGGGCGAAGGCGCTCGGCCCCGAAATCAAGAGGGTGTACGAACCTCTTTTCCAGGCCAGTCACACTCCATATCTAGAAAGTAATGAGCGGCTCCAAAATCTCTTCAATATCCACTCAGGAGGGGCTGCGAGTTCTTTAGACTTTCAGATCCAAACGTTTAAAGCACTTTGCGAGAATGCTTCCTTCGATGATGCGGCCTCCACAGGAACAGCCACAGATGCGAGCACCACTTCAGTGGCGAGAGGGGCCGCAGGCGGCATCGGCTCGCCTATCGTTCATATCGATTTGCACATTCACTTGCCCGAAAACAAAACTCGTCGGGAATATGAAGACATAATCGAGGATATTGGTAAGTACATCTTCGGTAGGGATATTGGTGAACGGCGTGAGTGAAAGGCGACTCCCATCCATTCTGGATGGCATTGATAAATTTCAAAGCAAAGACCACCGGAAACAGGAGGTGGCTTCCGCTCGCCCTATTGAAGTGGCAAGCGTGCTTGCCGCTCTAAACTCATTCACAGATATAGTTCGATATCTCAATACGCGACGGAGTACCGGAGCTATTCTCGAACTGACAAACGAAGCTGCGGTCCAAGACGCCCTCTATCTCATGTTGCGGCCTTGGATACTGGACTTAGTGCCAGAGAACCCCACCGATAAAATTGCAAACCGGTACACGATCAAAGATTTCCTCTCCCAAACGGCCCGGGTCGTCATCGAGACAAAATTCGTGCGAGACAAAGAGCACGGCAAATCACTAGCTAAGGAAATCAACGACGACATCGAAACCTATAGGTATCACCCATATTGCGACGACCTGATCTTTTTTATTTATGACCCAGAAGGGCATATCCCCGACGCAGCTGCGCTCGAGCGGCACGTTAGGTCAAATCGCATTTACGATGGCAAGAATTTGAGATGTCACGGAGTAATCAAACCATAACTCGTGTTGTTAGAGTCAGAGATGGTCATTCCTGATCGCCACATAAACCTCACCGCCGATGGCGCGGAATTTGGCGCTCATGTCGGCCATGCCCGTCGCCGCTTCCGTGAGTGACACGGTTCACTCGTGAAGCTGTGCTTCCCAGTCCGCAGGGACGCGTCCGGCGGGGCCCGGGACCGGCTGATCGTCCGGATGGGATTGCGGCGCGGCGAGGCTCGGACCCGCGAAGAAATCTCCGGTGCGATAGTCGTAGAACCATCGCTCGCCGGGCTCGAAGCTGGCAATGACCGGATGCCCCGTCTCTTGGTGATGTTTCGTGGCGTGCTGGTTCGGCGATGAGTCGCAGCAGCCGATATGGCCGCATTGCGCGCAGCGGCGGAGATGAAACCACCAGCTGCCCGTCGCCAGGCACTCCTTGCAGCCGGTGCCGCTCGGCGCGGCCGCGGGATCGATGCCGTCCCTCTGAGGTTTCATGTCACCCTCCTGCTCACGACTCGTATCCGGCAATCTGGCTAGCGAGAGCCTCCGAACAACCCCCCGAAGGGGAAGAGTCCCTTCGGCCTCTGTTGTGGGGGCTGGCTCGGGGCGTACCTGCCGGGAGGATCGGCGCCTCTGACGATGACGGTGGTGTCCCCCATGCCGCGGGCGCCGACGAGCTGGTAGAGGGTCGAGGCGTTCCGCAGCGTAAGGCGGACGCAACCATGCGACACCGGCGTGCCAAGGCCGGGATGATCGGAGCCGTGCACGGCATGCCCGCGCGAGGTGAAGAAAATCGAGTGGGGCATGCCGGCATTGTCCCACTCCCGCGAGTAATGCATCTCCACCAGGCGGGACGGCTTATAGGTGCCGGTTGGCGTCGAGAAGCCGGTCGCGCCGGTCGAGACGTACCAGCGATAGCGGACGGCGCCGTCGACCGACACCGTCATGGTCTGGCTCGGCTTGTCGATGAGGACGACGATGTTGGCGAGGGCAGGCCGGCCCACCGCGCAGACGAACGTCACCGCGAGCAACGCGACGGCCAATGGTCGGAGCGGTTTCATGGCCAGCGACTTCCCCCTAGGCGGTACGATTCTACCGCGTGGAACGAAGTTTACCAGCGGCGAACGCTTTCGTCAGCCTGCCGTCGCCATATGAGCGCGGCACCCCTCATGACTTGCGCGATTCCTCCTCAACATACACCTCGGCGCCGAGCGCGCGGAATTTGGCGCTCATCTGCTCCATGCCCTGTTTCTTTGCCTGCTCTACCGCTTCGCTGCTTGAGAGCGCCTCTTTCTCGGCGAGCTTGGCGGCGTAGTCGCGGACCTGTTGCGTGATTTCCATCGAGCAGAATTTCGGCCCGCACATCGAGCAGAAATGGGCAAGCTTGTGCGCCTCCTTGGGCATGGTCTCGTCGTGGAAGGCGCGCGCCGTGTCGGGATCGAGCGACAGGTTGAACTGATCCTCCCAGCGGAAATCGAAGCGCGCCTGCGACAGCGCATTGTCGCGCGAGACCGCGGCCGGATGGCCCTTGGCCAGGTCGGCGGCGTGCGCCGCTATTCTGTATGCGATGACGCCCGCCTTCACGTCGTTGCGGTTGGGAAGACCGAGATGCTCCTTCGGCGTGACGTAACAGAGCATGGCGGTGCCGAACCAACCGATCATCGCCGCACCAATCGCCGATGTGATGTGGTCGTAGGCGGGCGCGATGTCGGTGACGAGCGGGCCTAGCGTATAGAAGGGCGCCTCGCCGCAGAGCTCGATCTGCTTCTCGACGTTCACCTTGATCTTGTGCATCGGCACATGGCCCGGCCCCTCGATCATCACCTGGCAGCCATGGTCCCACGCAACACGGGTCAGCTCGCCCAGCGTCTCGAGCTCGGCGAATTGGGCACGGTCATTCGCGTCGGCAATCGACCCCGGACGAAGCCCATCGCCCAGCGAGAAGGACACGTCGTAGCAGCGCATGATCTCGCAGATGTCCTCGAAGCGCTCGTATAGGAAGCTTTCCTTGTGATGCGCCAAGCACCATTTGGCCATGATCGAGCCGCCGCGCGACACGATGCCGGTGACGCGAGGGGCGGTGAGGTGGATGTAGCCGAGGCGGACGCCGGCATGGATAGTGAAATAATCAACGCCCTGCTCGCACTGCTCGATCAGCGTGTCCTTGTAGACCTCCCAGTCGAGCTTGACCGGATCGCCCTTGACCTTCTCCAGCGCCTGATAGATTGGCACGGTGCCGATCGGCACCGGCGCGTTGCGGATGATCCATTCGCGCGTCTCGTGGATGTTGCGGCCCGTGGAGAGGTCCATGACGGTGTCGGCGCCCCAGCGGATCGCCCACACCATCTTCTCCACCTCCTCCTCGATGGACGAGGTCACGGCGGAGTTGCCGATATTGGCGTTGATCTTGGTGAGGAAGTTGCGGCCGATGATCATCGGCTCGGATTCGGGGTGGTTGATATTGGCGGGAATGATCGCGCGGCCGCGCGCCACTTCGCTGCGGACGAATTCCGGTGTCACGAATGCAGGGAGCGACGCTCCGAAGCTCTCGCCGTCGGCGAGACGTGCCTCAGCCTCCCCGGCCGCGCGTTCACGCCCGAGACGCTCGCGTCCGAGATTCTCGCGATGGGCGATATAGACCATCTCTTGCGTGACGATGCCGGCGCGCGCCAACTCAAGTTGGGTCACCAGATGATGAGGCTGCCTTGCGGGATGGCCTAATCCCCTCCCCCCTTGCGGGGGAGGGTTAGGGAGGGGGGTAGGCGGCAAACTCTGTGCTTGTTGCTCACCCCCCTCCCCGATCGCGTTGCGATCGGACCTCCCCCGCAAGGGGGGAGGTGAAGAGTTAGCGCGGGCTTCGATCCAGTTCTCGCGCAACGGGGGCAGCCCGCGCTGCACGTCGATCTTAGCCTCGGGATCGGTGTAAGGCCCCGACGTGTCGTAGACTGGGAAACTCTCGCCATTGGTCAACGCGATGTCGCGGAACGGCACGGCGAGGTCGTCGTGGCCGTCCGGCGCCGAATAGATCTTGCGGCTGCCGCTGAGCGGCCCGGTGGTCACCTCCGTGCGCTTGATGGTCTTGGCGTGCAAATTCATGGCTTTGGTCCTTCTTGGACTACGCGCCCGCCCCGGCATATCCGGCATAGCTCAGCCACGCGCCGAGCAAGAGATAGACGGCGATGCCGCCGATCAGAAAACCTTGGCTGTCGATCAGCCTCCGCCCGAGCTGCGCCACCGACGCGGGGAACACGATGCGGAAGATGCCGCCGGCAAGACTCACCCAGCCGAAGATGGTGATGACCACCGGCCAGCCGGCGACCCAGACATTGTGCGTGAGCACGATGGCCAGCCCGGCGACGAAGGCGATCAGGCCGCCTACATAGATCAGCGCCGGGCTGTCGAGGAACTCAAGCGACATGTCGCGATAGGTCGCGCGGTTGAGCAGGAGCCCCAGCCCGATCACCAGCATCGAGGGGCCGAGCAGCCGCGCCAGAAAAATCGAAGTGTCCATGGTCGTCGCTCCTTGGTCAGCGCCTGAAGCCTCGCGTCCGCGTCGCCCAATCCTGACGGAAAAGAGAAGGATGACAGTTCCCGTCCCTTCGCCGGCATGACCCGGATCAGGTTCAAAGGGTCTCCGCTCGGCTCTGGATAGCCAGGGCAGCGGACTCTCAGCCCCTTCCTGGGGCTCCCCTCGGAACGGCGTCAGTGTAGACCTCAAGTGGCGTCTGTCAAAGCGCGCCGGCGAACATCTGCCGATAATGGCGGTACCACTCGCTCTGGAACACTTCGCCCGGATCGTAGCGGCGCTTCGCGGCCAGGAATTCGGGCATTTGCGGATAGCAGGCCTCGACCTGCGCGCGGGAAGCCCAGCGGTGATAGGTGAGGAAATAGCTGCCGCCATGCTCGATGGCGCGATCGATCAGGCGGCGGAATTCTTCTTTCGCCTTGGCTATGCCCGCCGCGCTGTGATCGACATGCAGATTCATCACCGTGCACGCCCATGATTCCCGCGCCCAGGCGAGCACGCTTTCATCGTCGCGCTCGATCAGCCGGATGGTGCCGTAGATGAGCTTCGTGCCATGGGCTTTGAAGTCCGCACGCACGGCGGTCAGGAATGCGGCGAGCGCCTCGCGCGGCACATAGAGCTCGCTGATCATTTCCGAGCCCTTGTGGGCCGCGTTGAGCTTTGCGTCCAAAATGGCGTGGTAGTCGTCGATATAGACGCTGAGCTGGCTCAAATCCGACCAGTAGCGCTGACCGGATGTGGAAAGATAGTAGGAGGTGTAGATGTCATAGGCGGCCTTCGGGTCGGCATGGGAGATGTAATAGAGGTCGCGCCACGCTTGCTCACCGAGTTCCTTCGGTTCCTCGGGCATCGGCGCGTCGGGCGGCAGCGTGCGGTAGCAGGAGAACACGCCCGTGCGGAGATAGGTGTCGGAAGAGGGATCCGTGGAGAACTGGCAGTCGCCGTAAAGGAAGCCATCGGCGATGCGGGCATCGAAGGCCGGCATCAGTTGGTCGACGTCGATGAGCTTCACGATGCGCTCGAGCTTCGTGCGCGGCATGAGCCTGAGCTTGACGCGGGTGACCACGCCGAACAGGCCATAGCCGCCGATGGCCAGGCGGAACAGCTCCTCATTCTCGGTGCGGCTGCAGTCGTGCAGCGCGCCTTCCGCGTCCATCAGCGTAAAGGATTCCACATCGCCGATGATCGGCTTGAAGGTCAGTCCGCGGCCGTGGATATTGGAGCTTAGCGCGCCGCCAAGTGTCAGCCGGTCGGCGCCGGTCTGCTTCTGGATGATGCCCCATTGGCGCGGCTCCCCCTGTTGCATGGCGATAAGACCCTCGATGAGGCCGGGCCATTCGATTCCCGCCTCGATCTCGACAATTCCTCGCTCCGCGTCGAGATTGAGGATTCGACGCATCGAGCGCGTATCGAGGAGAACGCCGCCGGCGGCGAATTGCTGGCCGCCCATCGAGTGCCGTCCTCCGGCGATGCTGACCGGCTTACCGCGTCTCCTTGCGTCCGCAATCGCTTCTCTGAGGTCAGCCTGGGACTCGACCGTGATGATGCTGTCGACTTCGGTCGGATTGAGCTGCGAATGAATGTCGTTGACAAGGACGCTCCCCTGCGCCCGCCCGCCGATATATGGCAGCATGGTGAGACTGAGCCCGGCCTGTGCCGTTAGTCTGAGGAGTTGCCGGCGTGTCGGCATGCGTTTCCGGGCCCAAGATCCGATCGAGGATCGAAGGTTAGGCGAGCGGAGTTATAACTTGTCAAGCCAGGTTCGGGTTATTTCCGCCGCGACCGCTTGCGCGGCCTGGCAGACGCGGTAGACGCGCTCCGCGCGGCTGCGGTCCGGCGCTTCGGCTTCTCCTGCCATAAATGCTCGTAGCCGTAATAGGACAGCACCCCACCGAGGATGAGAACGGCGAGGCCGCCGATGACCATGGCGGGAATATTGCCGGTCAGTCCGGTGCCGAGCGCTTGCACTTGACCGGGGAGCAAGATTCTGAACAGCCCGCCAACAATGGCGAGCCAGCCAAAGACGGTGATGATCACCCGCCAATCGTCGGTCCACAGATTATGCGCGTTGACGATGGCGAGCCCGGCGAGCAGCGTCAGGATGCCGGCGAGATAGATCAGCCCGCGATTGGACAAGAATTCCTGCGTCAGCTCGCGCATGGTGTCGTTCTCGATCACCATGCCAAGCCCCATGGCCAGCAACACGGGGCCAATCAGCCGCGCGATAGTTTTCGATGTGGTCATTAGCCGTCCCTCCCGGTTATTTTTTCAAATGCAAAGGCACGCCCGATCCTCCGGCCGCAAGCGCAAAGCCGGAGCTTGAGACTTTCGTCCCATGCCGCACCGCCAGGAAATCGACTGTTAGACTAGAGGCCGGGGCCCTCTTGTTGCCAGGCTCCCTTTGCTTGCTCCCTTGGGGCCCCGGAATGGACCCAATGTGAAACCGAACCGGCTGGATGGCAAGCCGAAGGAAGGCCTTTAGGAATGGCCGGGTCGCGCGGGTTTCGGTACGCCATCAAACCCTTTATGAATAAGCCAAATCTTGCGATTGAAGCCTAAGCAGTTTAAGCCTCTGGCCATCATTCTGCCGTGCTTCACCTTGATCTGCGGGGGGTTGGGCCCCTTTCGGCCGGTCCAAATCCACCGACACGCCTGAGGAAAAAAGACGTGAATCAGGAAGCCACGACCGCCACGCGCAAACCCACAAAGAGCCGCAGCTACTTGCGCTGGGTCATCCTTCTCGCACTTCTGCTGGTTACGGTCGTCGGCGTCATCGGCTATTGGCGTTATGCCGCGCTCTACCCGTCCACCGACAATGCCTATACCGGCGCCAACGTGGTGCGTGTCGCGCCGCAAATCTCCGGCCCCGTGGCCCGCGTCTATGTCCGCGAAGACGACAAGGTCGCGACCGGCGATCCCCTGTTCGACATCGACGCAACCCTGTACGACGCGGCGCTGCGCAATGCGCGCGCGCAGTTCGACGCCGCCGCCAATGCCGCCGGCACTGCCGCCGATCCGCTGAAAGCAGCCGCGGCGAAGCTCGAGGAGAAGCGCGCGGCGCTCGAAGACGCGCTTGCCGCCTATCGCACGGCCAAGGAGGCACAGCGCGAAGGCGAACCGCCCTCGTCGGCACTTACCGGCGCACTGACGGGCTGGCATGACGCCTTGAAAGCCTTCAGGGACGCCCAGGCCGAATTCGACACCGAGCAGGACCAGCAGCTGACAGTGACCACGCCGACGGTGCAGCTCCGCGCCGCTTCCGCCCAACTCGACAAGGCGACCCACGACCGGGTGATGACCCACGTCACCGCGCCCGCCAATGGCTGGGTCTCAAACATCAATATCAGGCCGGGCTGGGTGGTTCAGGCGGGCTCGCCCGCCTTCGCCCTTGTCGAGGACGGCCAGTGGTGGGTCGATGCCAACTTCAAGGAGACCGATCTCGGCCGCATCAAGCCGGGACAGAGCGCGACCATCCGCCTCGACATGTATCCGGGCGTCACCCTGGAAGGCGTGGTCGAGAGCATCAGTGCCGGCTCAGGCTCTACCTTCTCCGTGCTACCGCCTGAAAACGCCACCGGTAATTGGGTGAAGGTGACGCAACGCTTCCCCGTGCGGATCAAGATCACCGGCGCGACGGACCCCGCTAAGCCGCTGCGCTTGGGCGCGAGCGCCCACGTTAGGGTCGACACCACCGAAGGCCAGCAATGACCCCCAAGAAGGCTTCCGGCAGCGGGGGCCGTGGACGGAAGCCACCTCCTGAGGTGAGCGAGTCTTTGCCCGGCGAACCGGAAAAGGATCATGTGCCGATCGCGTTGGTGGTGGCCGTGGTGCTCACGGCCTTCCTCGAAGTGCTCGACATCACCATCGTCAATGTCGCCCTTCCCCATATGCTCGGCGCCTTCGCCGCGACCCCCGATCAGATCACCTGGATCCTGACCTCTTACATGGTGGCCGCCGCGGTGGTGATGCCGCTCACCGGCTTTCTCTCCAACTGGCTCGGGCGCAGACGTCTGCTGTTCCTTTCCATCGTCGGATTCACCGCCTCGTCGGCTCTGTGCGGCATGGCGTGGAACCTTGAGAGCATGGTGGTGTTCCGCCTGGCGCAAGGCGTATTCGGCGCGCCGCTCGTTCCTCTCAGCCAAGGCATCATCCTCGACGCGTTCCCGAAGGAGAGGCACGGGCAGGCGCTCGCCATATTCGGACTCGGCATCATGGTGGCGCCGGTGGCCGGCCCCGCACTCGGCGGCTATCTGACCGAGCTGTATTCCTGGCGCACGGTCTTCTACATCAACATCCCGATCGGCATTTTCGCCCTGGTGCTGGCCATGGGGCATTTGCCGAAGCGGGCCATCAAGGACATTCAGACCGATTGGGTTGGCCTGGGCTTGCTTGTGCTTGCCGTCGGCTCGCTGCAATACGTGCTCGACCAGGGCCAGACACGCGATTGGTTCAATTCGAAGGTCATCGTGGTGGGAACCATCATCGCCGTGTTCGCCAGTGCCGCCTTCTTCCTCAGGGGCTGGAACAAATCGAACAACATCATCGACCTTTCCCTGCTCAAGAACCGGAATTTTATCGCCGGCACGCTGGCGATCACCGCTTATGGCATCAGCCTCTATGGCTGGATGGCGGTCATGCCTCTGTTCACGCAGCGGCTGCTCGGCTATCCGGCAGACTTGGCGGGAACGTTGTTCATTCCGCGCGCCCTTGTCAGCGCCCTCACCCTCGCCATTACCGGCAGCATTCTCGTGCGCATGTTCGACGCTCGCTGGCTGGTGACAGCCGGCCTCATTTTCACGGCACTCGGCACCTTCCCCATGGCGTACTTTTCCCTCTACGTGGACTTCTGGGGAATCGCCACGCCGGGCATGATTGCCGGCATTGGCACCGGACTGTTCTTCGTGCCTCTGACCGCCACCGCTTTTTCCACCGTTCCCAACGCGAAATACGACGAGGCTTCCGGCTTCTATGCCCTCATGCGCGGCATTGGCGGCTCGATCGGCATTGCCGTGGTGAGCTGGCTGCTCGTGCGCCAGTCGCAAATCCACTTCAACGAGCTGACGGCGCATATCACGCCCTTTAATCGTGATCTGGTCCCGTATCTGGCTGAGCGTGGGTTGGGCCCCCTCTCACCGGAGGCGGGGCCGGCCGTGGTGCAGGAGATCACAAGGCAAGCCTATATGCTCGCCTTCAACGACATTTTCTGGTTCATCGCCGTGGTCACCCTGGCGATCATCCCGCTGGTGTTCTTGATGAAGCGGCCGGATAAAGTGTCGCTGGTGCCGGCGCGGGCGTAAAGTCTACCAGCAGAGCTTGGCGCCCGAGGTGCAGACAAAGGGCGAGACCACGCCTGACCAGCATACGGTGTGGGATCTCGCAGTCACGATGTCCGGCTTTTGGAAGAGATGATCGCTAACGCTGTCGCGCCAATAAGGCTGCGGCTTGGCGCGCATCGGTCTGACCGTGGTGGCGCCTAGCCTCTTCGCCGCTTTGTACTCATTGATGGCTTCATTCACGGCGTTTTGCGACCGCGCCACGGCCGTCACCTTGTTGACCCCGTCGGCGGTACCGGACAGTCCGACGCAGCCCGCATGCGCCGGTGCACCTTGAACCAAATAAAGCCCTGCTGCGACCAATCCCAGCGCGCAGAGCCGCGCAAACGATCCCATCGGACCACCCTCCCTCAGAGCCCCCAAACGCGCTAAGCTAAGCGCGCCGAAACGCGGTGACTAGCCTCTTTTGATACCGCATTGGGCGTGCGCGTGGGTCTGTAACCTTTGTGCCACAGTGTCGCGCCATAGGAGCTGACGACCATGGCGGCCAAACTCGTCCTTGTAACCGGCGCGTCGAGTGGGATCGGCGAGGCCACGGCCAGGCTTTACGGCGCGCGCGGCGCCCATGTCCTCCTGCTTGCCCGCAATGCATCGCGTCTCGAGGCCGTGTCGCAAGCGATCCGCAAGAAGGGCGGCACGGCGACCGCCTACCCGGTCGATCTCGCCGATGACGCCGCCACTCAGACGCTCGCCCAGCGCATCACCAGCGAGATCGGCACCCCCGACATCCTCATCAACAATGCCGGCGCCGGGCGCTGGAAGCCGTTGCTCGACACCACGCCGGAAGAGGCTCGCGCCATGATGGCGGTGCCGTATTTCGCGGCCTTCGATCTCACGCGCGCCTTCGCTCCAGGCATGATCGCGCGGGGCAGCGGAAGCCTCGTCTTCATCACCTCCCCCGCCTCCTATCTTGCCTGGCCCAGGGCATCGGCCTATATCGCCGCGCGCCGCGCGGTGGCCGGCCTCGCCGAGGCCTTGCAAAGCGAGCTTAAGGGCACGGGCGTCAACGTGACCGTGGTGGCGCTCGGCACGGTCGAAACGCCGTATTGGCAGAACAATCCCGGCAGCCGCGAGAACCTGCCTCAGACCGATCCGCGGCTCGTGCCGGTCCTGACCCCGGAACAAGCAGCCGAGGCCATTGTCGATGGCGTCGAGCAGAAAAAGCGCTTCGTGGTGAAGCCCGGCATCTTCCGGGCGCTGTTCGTGCTCAACGCGCTGTTCCCGAGGATCGTCGCCCGTGAGCTCAGCCGTCCCGCCAAGAAACCTTCGGCTTGAGACGGAGATCGTTCAAGAAGCGAGTTCGAGATCGGCGCGCCGCGTGGCGCCGGCGTTCGTCGCCCAATCATGAGAATCGACCTAAGCATCCCCGGGAAAGGGCTTCAACCGATACAATCCTTCTCCAACCACATTGATCTGTGGCAACCCTGCCGTGCCTTTTGCGGGCCTCTCTAGGTCCTTGGCCGCGGCGCTTCGAGCCTGGATTCGCCAACACTTTGCTTTATGGTCTGCGCCCGGAGGAGCGGGGGGACTTCATGGACATCAAGCGGGATGTCACCATCCGGAGCTGGGACGGCACCTGGACCTACCATCCAGGCGTGATCGTCACGCCCGAGAGCATCGAGGACCTGGTCGAGATCCTGTCCGACGTGGTGCGTTTTCCCGCGCCGGTGCGCCCCGCTGGCTCCATGCATTCCACCGCGCGCATGAACGGCGACGACGGCGGCACCATGGTCGACATGAAAGCCATGAACCGTATTCTGCACTTCACCGACGACACGGTGACGGTGGAAGCCGGCGCCAACTATATCACCGTGTCCAAGGCGCTGAAGGAGCGCGGACTCCAGTTCCACGTCACCACCGAGATCGGCAACGTGACGCTCGGCGCCATGGCTTGCGCCGCCACCAAGGACAGCTCCTTTCCCGGCGGCTTCGGCCAGATCAGCTCCTATGTGACGCGCGTGCGGCTGGTGACGCCGCAAGGTGAGCTGCGCGAGTACAGCGAGGCGGACACTCCGAAAGAGATGCAGCTCATCCGGTCGAGCTACGGGCTGTTCGGCATCATCTACGAGGTGACCATCAAGGTGCGGCCCACCACCGCGCTCGCGGTGCGGCACTACTCGTTAAGCCTCGATAACTTCCGGCGCTATTTCCCCATCTACCGGGCGCGCGGCTTCGCCGTGATGTACTACATCTTTCCATATCAGCGCCGGGTGATCGTCGAGCTGCGCAAGGACAATCCGGACGTTCAGCCGAAATCGCGCTTTCGCTGGAACTATCGCAACCGCTTCTGGCGCAAATACGCGCCCGCCGTCGCGGTGTGGATCCACAGCTACATCAAGAGCCCGAAAGTGCGCGCTCTGGCGGACCGGATTCATTTCTTCATGCTGGGGCAACTGATCGTCCTTTGGGTGCGCAGCGACCGCACCTGGCCGCACGGCCAGATCATCAACTATCCGCGCGATCCGGGCCGCAACAAATATTTGTTCAGCATGTGGGCATTCCGCGAGCTGGGCTTCTTCGACATCCTCGAGGAGTATTGCGATTTCTGCATCGCCTACGAGGCCCACACCGGCTATCGCTGCAATTTGCCTAGCGTGGGCTACGCCATCGCCAAGGATGTCGAGGCGCTCCTGTCCTATAGCTGGGAAGGGGCGACCTTGAGCATCGACCCCGCCTCGACCGGGGGACCGGACTGGGAGCAATTCCTGCACGCCTATAACGATTTCTGTAGCGAGCGCCATGGCGTGCCGCTGTTCAATCAGACGCCCTTCCTGACGCGCGAACAGGTCTTGCGTGCCTTCGGCGTCAGGCTCCAGCAATTCGCCGCCCGCCGCAAAGAGGCGGACCCCAAGGACCGCATGCTCGACTCTTACTTCCGCGAACTGCTGTCTTAGGGTGGGCGACGGCCTTAGCCGTTGCCTACCCTGGATCGATGCTGGTGGGCACGCTTCGCTTTGCCTACCCTACTGCAAAGTCTTGGTGAACCAGCGGATCAGCGGGAAGGAGACGGCGCGCGGCAGCGATCGCACCGTCTTCAAGAACAGCTCCACCTTGGTCGGGAAGGCGATCTCGTAAGGCTTGCGCGGCAGCTTCTTGAGGATGCGCCCCGCGCAGACGGCGGGCGACATGACGAAGAGCTTCTTCTTCGGGTCGTAAGCGGCGTTAAGCGGCGTATCGACGAAGCCCGGATTGATGAGGGTCAGGTCCACGCCTGTCCCGTGCAACTCGAGCTCGAGGCTTTCGGCGAGATTGATCACCGCCGCCTTGCTCGCGCCGTAGCTGCCGGTCTCGGGCCAGCCGGAATAGCCGAACAGAGAGCCCATGATGGCGATATGGCCGCTGTTTCGCGCCAACATCGGCGGCAACACGGCCGCCGCGGCGTTGATCACGCCATCGACATTGAGCGCCATGGTGCGGTGGAAGCCGTCGAGGTCGATATTGCGGATATCGAACGGCACATACATGCCGGCGCCGAGGAGCGCGAGGTCGATCGGCCCGAGTGTGGCCTCGATCTTGGCCACTGTTGCGTTTAGCTCAGCGGGCTTCAGCACATCGGCGGGGAAGGCTGTAATGCTCTCGTACGAGGCGGCAAGCTGATTAAGTCTCTCACTTGGGCGCGCGGTCGCGGCCACGCTCACGCCGGCAGCGGCCAGACGCCGCGCCACCTCGCCGCAGATGGCACCAGAGGCGCCGGTGATCCACGCAATCTTCCAGGGATAGGTCCGCTCAACCATTCGCGTAGATTAGTCCACGAAGGGATCGTGCACGAGGATGGTGTCTTCGCGCTTGGGGCTGGTCGAGAGCAAGGCCACCGGCGCGCCGATCAGCTCCTCGAGCCGCCTGACATATTTGATGCATTGCGCCGGCAGATCGGCCCAGCTTCGCGCCCCGCGCGTCGATTCGGTCCAGCCTTCCAGCGTCTCGTAGATCGGTTCGACACGCGCTTGCGCGCCTTGGGCCGCCGGGAGATGGTCGATGCGCTTGCCGTCGAGCCTGTAGCCCACGCAGATCTTCAGCTCGGGCAGCTGGTCGAGCACGTCGAGCTTGGTCAGCGCGATGCCGTTGATGCCGCCGACTTTGCGCGCCTGGCGCACGAGGCAGGCGTCGAACCAGCCGCAACGCCGCGCGCGACCCGTGACCGTGCCGAATTCCTGGCCGCGCTCGCCGAGCAGCTTGCCGGTCGCGTCGGTCAGCTCGGTGGGGAACGGTCCCTCCCCTACGCGTGTGGTGTAGGCCTTGGTGATGCCGAGCACGTAGTTGATCGCACCTGGACCGAGCCCTGAGCCGGTCGCCGCCTGCGCCGCCACGGTGTTCGACGAGGTCACGAACGGATAGGTGCCGTGGTCGATGTCGAGCAGCGCCCCTTGCGCGCCTTCGAACAGGATGCGCTTGCCCTGGCGGCGCTTCAGGTCGAGCAGCGCCCACACCGTATCGACGTAAGGGAGAATCTTGGGCGCGATTTCGGTGAGCTGCGCGCAGAGCTCGTCGGCGCTGATTTCCGGCTCGCCCAAGCCGCGGCGCAGCGGATTGTGGTGGGCGAGGATGCGCTCGATCTTGGGCTTCAGACTCGGCAAGTCGGCCAAGTCCATGACGCGGATGGCG
>DATMDY010000006.1:0-11443 GCA_035557335.1 Methyloceanibacter sp. | reverse complement strand
TCTTCGTCATATCGCTGATCTTGGCGGCGTTGGCCTTGATTGGCAAATTCATGGTGATCCCCGTCTTCACCGACCATGGCTTTTGGGTCGCCATTATCGCCTATGTCATCCTGGCGATCGGCAATCTGTTCAGGGGCGTCTAGACAGACCAGCCTTTGCCTTTCCCATCAACAGCTTGGCGCGTTATGCCTGACCACCGCGAAAGACCAGCATCGCGCCGGACGCGATCAGCACGAAGCCGGCGCCCTGCGTCCAATTGAGTGGCGCGTTGAAATAGACGGCCGTGAAGCCCGCGAACACGATAAGCGTGATGACCTCCTGAATGGTCTTGAGCTCAGCCGGCGAATAGACCGCGCTCCCGAGCCGATTTGCCGGCACGGCGAAGCAATATTCGACGAAGGCGATGCCCCAGCTCACCAGCACCACAGTGATCAATGGGACGCTCTTGAACTTGAGATGGCCGTACCAGGCGATCGTCATGAACAGGTTGGAGCAGACGAGCAAAAGAACCGGAAAGACATAGGGCCAGAGTCCTGGCTTGAAGAAACCGAAAGTGAGCGTCATGGATGCCTCTGGGATGCGTGGGCTGCGGCGCTTATGGAAGCAGGGCCAGCGCTGAGACTGGCCCTGCCAAATCAAAACCGCCGCCGGGTTGACTTAGAAGTCGTCGTCATCCCTGGCCCAAGAGGGCCGGTAGGGCTGCGGGTTTGGAGTCGCGCTCGGCGTTGCCGGACGCGGCGGGGTGCTCGGCATGCTCGGCGACAGCCCACCGATTGGGCTTGCAGGCCGGGGTGCCATGCCGCCGATGCCGCCTGAGGGCGGCGCCATGGGACGGGCGGGCGCCGGGGCCGCAGGCATCGCCGGTCTCACCGGGGCCGGGGCCATGGCCATGGGCTTAGGCGCAGACGCTTTGGTGGCTTTGCGCTTGGCTGTTGCCGACTTGGCGGCCGGCTTGCGGGCTGCCGTCTTCCGGGCCGGTTTCTTGGCGGACTTGCGCGCCGTGCTCTTCTTGGCGCTGGTCTTGGTCTTCTTGGCGCCGGTCTTTTTGGCTGTCGTCTTGCGGGCGCCGGCCCGTTTCTTGGTGGTCTTGCGGGCGCTGGCCTTGCGCGCCGTGGTCTTCTTCGCGCCCGCTCGCTTTACACTCTTGCGGGCGGTCGTTTTCTTACTCGTCGTGCGTTTCTTCCCACTCTTTTTCGTTGCCATTGGTCTGCTCCGATCCTGGTCTGCTGCCGCGCCGTCCGTTCTCACGGAGGCGCTGGCATGAATCACGCCTTCCCTGGTTCAGGCTTGCCGCCCCCCATGATCATTTTTTTTCACTATACGCTGATCGCAGCAGAAAGTGGCAATTTGGCGAGCGATCTTCCCCGCTTTTCGAATCGATCAAGGTTCGGGCCAATCCTGTCCCATCTCTCCTTCCGCCGCCACGAACGGAGCCGGAGAGAGACTCACATCCCCGGTGAACGGAAAGTTGAAGTAAAGGGTCAGCAGGAGCGCGAGCGCCACCAGCCCGGCAAGCGACGCAGTCATGAGCATCTGCGCCCCGAGACTGGTCGAAGCGAAGAAAGCCGGATAGCTCAAGGTGACGATGCCACCGATAATTAGGATGAGCCAAAGAATGCCCGGCATCGAACCGTCCGCGCCATCCAAACGCTCCGTCCGGTTGTCGGTTATCACCCCCAGCAATCTGAGCGCCTCCTGGTAGAGGGCGAATTCGCGCTGGTCTTGCGGCTGCACCTGGAATACTTCCTGGCTAAGGCGGTCGAGCGCCTCGGCTGTCGATTCGCTCGGCTTGCCGAGCGACATTGCCGGCCACTCATGCTCTTGTACATCGTCGATATAGGCGGCCAACTTCGCGCGGATCTGATTTCCGCCGACACCCCCCAGTGCATGGGCAACGCGGTGTAGATCGACGGTGGCCTTCGCCTCATCGCGCACCGCCGATTCGGTGTCGCGGAATTCTTCCCATACGGCAATGACCACGAAAGCCAGCAGCAGGCCATAGAACACGCCAACCACAGCAAATTTGAATCCGGCTACCTCGTTGTTGAGGCTCAGCCGGTCTACACCGTAGAAATACCGCACCAGCAGCATCAGCCCGACGCTGTACAGGATCGCGACCCCGGTAACGATAAGTAACGACAGCCAGAACGGCGTGTCATTCACGAATTCGATCAGCGACATCCCTGCGGCCCTTTGCCAATGGCAATCCTGTTTTAGCCCAAACTGTTCCAACCGGAAGCGGTTTCCCACGCGGCGCCCGGCACTAGCCAAGTCGTCGTCGCACCGCCATATTCGGGCCATGCCGCATCGTGTTGCCAAGACCTTCGGCTCGCGCGCCGAGCCACGCGCCGTCACGAACGAGGCCGCCGGCCTGCCGCAAAGCGGCCTGCCGCTCGGCGCCGACCGGCGCCCGCCAGGCTTCGGCGAAGCGCCGCAACCGTTGATGCAGGACCATCCGCTGGTCTCAGGCGCCGGCGCACCGGAATTCGTGCCCCACCGACCGCCCCGGCCCGACAAGTCCGAGGGTGGCGTACCCTTGCGCATCGAGTCCGAGCTCGAGCCCAAGGGCGATCAGCCTTCCGCCATCGCCGAGCTGGTGGCGCAGGCCAATGCGCAGGAGCGCGACCAGGTTCTGCTCGGCGTCACCGGCTCGGGCAAGACCTTCACCATGGCCAAGGTGATCGAGGCGACGCAGCGCCCGGCTTTGGTGCTGGCGCCCAACAAGACGCTGGCGGCGCAGCTCTATGGCGAGTTCAAGAGCTTCTTCCCCGACAACGCGGTCGAGTACTTCGTCTCCTACTACGACTACTACCAGCCCGAGGCGTATATCCCGCGCACCGACACCTATATCGAGAAGGACTCGTCGGTGAACGAGCAGATCGACCGCATGCGCCATGCGGCGACCCGCGCGCTGGTCGAGCGCGACGACGTGATCATCGTCGCCTCCGTATCGTGCATCTACGGTATCGGCTCGGTCGAGACCTACACGGCCATGACCTTCAGCCTGAAGCGCGGCGACAAGATCGAGCAGCGCCAGCTGATGGCCGATCTCGTGGCGCTGCAATACCGGCGCAACGACGCCTATTTCGCGCGCGGCTCGTTCCGCGTGCGCGGCGACACCATCGAGCTATGGCCGGCGCATCTGGATGACCGCGCCTGGCGCATCTCGCTGTTCGGCGACACGATCGAGAGTCTCATCGAGTTCGATCCGCTGACCGGGGCCAAGACCGACGAATTCAGCATGGTCAAGGTCTACGCCAACTCTCATTACGTCACGCCGAAGCCGACGCTGAAACAGGCGGTACGCGGCATCAAGGACGAGCTCAAGCTCCGCCTCGGTGAGTTGCATGGGGCCGGGCGGTTGCTGGAAGCGCAGCGGCTCGAGCAGCGCACGCTGTTCGACCTTGAGATGATCGAGGCCACCGGTTCCTGCGCCGGCATCGAGAATTATTCGCGCTATCTCACCGGCCGAAAGCCCGGCGAGCCGCCGCCGACACTGTTCGAATATCTGCCCGACAATGCGCTGGTGTTCGTGGACGAGAGCCACGTCACCGTGCCGCAGATCGGTGGCATGTTCCGCGGCGACTATCGGCGCAAATCGACGCTGGCCGAATATGGCTTCCGCCTGCCCTCCTGCATGGACAACCGCCCACTGCGCTTTGAGGAATGGGACGCCATGCGGCCGCAGACCGTCTATGTCTCGGCCACGCCCGGATCATGGGAGATGGAGCAGACCGGCGGCGTGTTCGCCGAGCAGGTGATCCGTCCCACCGGCCTGGTCGATCCGCCGGTCGAGGTGCGCCCGGCCTCGACCCAGGTTGATGACCTGATCGACGAGACGCGCAAGGTGGTGGCGCAGGGCTATCGCGTGCTGGTCACCACGCTCACCAAGCGCATGGCCGAGGACCTCACCGAATATATGCACGAGCAAGGCATTCGCGTGCGCTACATGCATTCCGACGTGGAGACCTTGGAGCGTATCGAGATCATCCGCGATCTGCGGCTTGGCGCCTTCGACGTGCTGGTCGGCATCAACCTGCTGCGCGAGGGCCTCGATATTCCGGAATGCGCGCTGGTGGCGATCCTCGACGCCGACAAGGAGGGTTTCCTGCGGTCGGAGACCTCGCTAATTCAGACCATCGGCCGCGCCGCCCGCAATATCGACGGCAAGGTGATCCTCTATGCCGACCACATCACTGGCTCGATGGAGCGCGCCATGATGGAAACGCAGCGCCGCCGCGAGAAGCAGACGGCGTGGAACGAGGCCAACGGCATCACGCCGGAAAGCATCAAGAAGCATATCGGGGACATCATGGCGAGCGTGTACGAGCGCGACCATGTGCTGGTCGATGCCGGTACCGGCTTCGCCGAAGGCGATCAGATGCCGATCGGACACAATCTCGAAGCGGTCATCGCCGACATGGAGAAGCGCATGCGTGCGGCCGCGGCCGATCTCGAATTCGAGGAGGCGGCGCGGCTGCGCGACGAAGTCAAACGCCTGCGGCAGATGGAGCTCGCCATCGCCAACGATCCGCTGGCGCGCCAGGCGGAGCTGGAACAAGCAGCCACGAGTTCCCCTTCTCCCCTTGGGGGAGAGGGTAGGGTGAGGGGGTCACGGAATCCGCTAACGCGGCCGCATAAGCCGAGCCTCGACGAGATGGGACCGCACAACCGCGAAATCCCCCTCGCCGCGCTGAAGAAATCGCGCCCCCGCTCCAAGGGCGGCAAGCCCGGCACCCATACCCATAAAGGCAAATCCCGCTAGATCACGGATTGGCGCGACGTTTAGGCTTGTAAAGGCGCGGGCGAAGCCCCAAGTGTTGTGTATGAGCATGCCCAACTTGGGCGCAAAGTAAGCTCACCGTCAAAGCTATCGCGCCGATTACGTGCGCGACCCCCTTTTTCGAAAATCCAGTAACCGAAGGCGCGCGCTCCACAGAGGAACGCGTCCTCGGCGCATGCTGGGGCTACACGCTCCGAGCGGTCGAATCTCGCGCGGAGAAGCTTTGGTCCTTGAGCCTTTCAAGCAGCCGTAACCAAGATTGGAGACCATTATGAACGAATGGCTGAAACCCCACATCGAAGAGACGCAAGCTGGCATGGAGGTGACAAGTTACCTCCCGGCCGAGCTGGATCTCTCTTAATCGAGAGCAAGTCCCCTTGGAAGCGGCGCCCGCGCTTGAGCGAGGATGCCGCACCAAGGGGGACCAGCCCTTTCCCTGAACTCGAGCTCGCGCGAATTGCCGAGGTCCAAGAGGTAAAATAATGAACACGTCCCATAGTCCCCAAGCTGCCGCCGATCAAATGCGCAAGAATTACCGCGCCGTGACGTCACAACTCGGTCTCCTGGGCCTCGACTCATCGGTACCGGAAGCCGTACGAGCCATAGCCGAGAAAACCGTGGCCCAGACCCGCGAAATCTATGACCACTCTACTGGGGCTCTCGAAGCTTCGATAACGAAGTTCGAGAAGACCTTCGAGGTGGCCGGCCAAGATGCTGCGGCGTTCAATCGTAAAATCATCGAGCTTGCTAAGCGGAATGTTAATTCCAGCTTCGATTTGGCCAAGAGCTTGGCGGGCGCCAAGGACCTTACCGAGGTCGTGGAATTACAGGCGGCCTATTGGCAGAAGCAGTTCAGCGCGCTTACGGTCCAAGCTGAAGAAGTCCGCGCGCTCTCGACTAAGCTGATGACCCCTGCGGCCGAGCTCATCAAGACGCATGTGGCGCGCGGCGCCGATGAGGTGCGCAAGGCTCACTGAGTCTGGTCCGTCTAACGAGAAAGCAGCGGTTGGTGCGATGTCGATACGGACAACCACTAAGACCGTCACCTTCACGCGGCCGTTCTGGCTGAAAGGCGTCGATCGAACGCTAGCAGCGGCGGATTATCGGGTTGTCACCGATGAAGAGTCGATCGAGGGACTGTCCTTTCCAGCCTATCGCCGGATCTCGACGGCAATCTTGGTGCCCGCACCGTCTGGATCCGCCGTCGAGATGGTCACCGTCGATCCTTTGGACCTTGAGGCTGCGCTAGAACAAGATGCGGCAACGCATGATGATCAGCCGGCAGATGGGGTGATTCCGGATGCAGCAATCGTCACGGTGGTACCCTGAGGCCCACTCGTTTTCTGAACCGTGGCGTTGAGTTGTTGCGCCAAAGCCTCCACGATACTCGTCCCAAGGCCGGTATGTGGCGGCTCGTCGCCCTCTTGCTTGGCCCCTGATCCATTGTCGGAAACCGAGAGGTGCCAGCCGGAAGCCTGCGCCTCGTAGCTGACTAGGATTTCCCCCTCCTCGCCGCTCGAGAAGGCATGCTTCAAAGCGTTGATCAGGAGCTCCGTCACGATCAGCCCGAGGCTCACAGCATCGCTGGACACCGCGGTGCCGGATGTCGCCTGCACCTTGATCGAGAGCGGTCGGCGCTCACCGACCATCGACTTCGCGAGGCTGTCGCACAGCTTCGACAGGTAAGGCCCGATCTCTATGCTCTCCTTCAACCCCGAGGCTTGCAACTGCTGCTGCACCGTTGCCACCGACATGACGCGCTGATGCGCGTCCTGCAGATGCAGTCGAATCTCCTCGGATTGCACCGTCCGCGCCTTGAGCAGAAGAATACTGGCGATGATCTGAAGGCTGTTGGCGACGCGGTGCTGCATCTCCTGCAGCAGAACTTCCTTTTGCCGAAGCAGCTCGTCTTTTTCACGCTCGGTGTCGCGGCGCTGGGTTACGTCTTCGATGGCCAGCAATAGCGCGGAATCCGAACCGGTTTCGTCGAGCACGCGTCGAGCATTGAGGAGCATTACGCGCCGGCCGAGGGTTGGGAACTCGTGCTCGACCTCATAGGCCTCGACAGTGCGGTGCTTCGGAATGATGTCTTCGAGGACAATCCGGAGCGCCGGAATGTTCCACTGCCCGTCGCCCAGATCGAAAAGCATTCGGCCTTCCGTCGTCCCCGGCTCCTCCCCAAAAGTCCTGTAAAAGGAGCGGCTTGCGGCGATGACGCGCAAGTCCCGATCGAGCACGATTAAAGGCTCCCGAACGGTGTCAACGATGGCTTCCGCCAAACTATGCCCGTGCGCCACAGTGGCTAAAGGGTTGTAATCCACCACGCTTGGAAGATTCCTCTCTATCTACGAGGTGGATTATATCAAACTCAGCGGCAGGAGCGAGACCGCCAGCTACACCTGAAAAAGGAAACGGCCCCAGGACAAGACCCGAGGCCGCTTTATCACTCGCCGTTACACTACACGGCGTCTTTTAACGCTTAGAGTTTGGCAGCCGGATCCATTTCCTTGATGGTTGAGGCGTCAGCGCTCTGTACCCAACCCTTCCCGCAGCCGGTCTTGAACTCAGCCGCGGAGATCTTTCCGTCCTTGTTTGCGTCCACCATCTGGAAATTCACGATATACGGCACTGCCTTGTCTTCAGACAAAGTCTTGCCGTTTGGCGAGGCTATCTTCCACACGCTCTGACACTGGGTGTCATCCAAAACCGCGCTCGGACGACCGGAAGCAGCGCCGTCCTGTGAACCTTCCGGCACCGGGGCTCCGCCGCCGGCAAAAGCGTAACCGGCACTCAATAGAACCGCCATGGCGGTAAAGGCTGTGAGTTTCATTACACGTCCTCCTGATGTTTGGTGAATAAGCTCGCCCGCCGCTATTCCCGGGGACGAGGACTACCCGGCAGGTCTCAAAAGAGGGGGAACAGCATCAAGGACGGTGTTATCGAAGCGGACACATCATCGAGGACGATGTCGTCGAACCCAGTCATAATGCTCAACTACATTGCAGGCATTTGGTTCCCGCTGGACTCTGGTTTAAAACCAGCGTCCCCGCCCGTACCAGCCGCCACCAAATAGAATCAGAACCAGAATTAGGATGATCAAGACTGTGGTTAGGTCCATGTCGCTCTCCTCTGAAGTTCTGCTATGGTAATTGGAACGCGTCAGTTTCGATGAAGCTTTGCCGGGTCAGCGCTGGCTCTCGCGTGAGATCACACCGGACTCCGAGGTATTGGCTTACTGCGGCCGCCAGTGACAAGGCCGAATAGGAAGCCGACACCTAGACCAATACCGATGGCGGTCAGCGGGTTGCGTTGAATGGCGCCACCGGTCGCCCGGAGAGAGTCCGTCACGGTGTCGTGAGCACGCTCGTACTGGCGCGTCGCCATGTCACCAACGCTGCTACCAAGATCCTCGATGTTGTCGCGGATTTCCTGAACATCTGAAGAATTTTGGCGAACAAACTTTCTCGCCCGCGCCTGTGCGCCAGCTATATTACTCATGGGTTCTCCTTGAGGTGAAGCGTCACTCGCATCAAAGCGAGTCGCTTAACAAGAACTCGCTCAGCACAGTATTTGTTCCCGATACCCTGTCGTAAGCTTGGCAGATCCCGATGGCGCCAGAGGACGTGAGGCGCGGCCATCACCTTCACCCTGAAATCAGGCGGAAGTGATCAAATGCAGACTCGAAGCATCGATCAGACGTGTCCCGCGTGCGGCAAGGCGACTACCCTGACTACGATCGAGCCTCATCCATCTCATCCCGAAATCGCTGTGTAGATTGCGGCCCGGTCAAGACAACGTCCATTCGGCTAAAGCCGGGCCGGTTGCCGCGAGCGGCATAGCAGTTTCTGTTCTGCCGCCCCCCATCGGTCCCTTATCCGGACCTGGGGCCTCTGTCCGGTATCGAGCGCCAGCTGCATCCGAGCGGGTGAAAACACAAACGGCCCGACCTACGGGGGGGGCAGGGCCGGGCCATCTGATCTTGCTAGCAAATGACCTTGCTAGAAAGCGCGGTTCTTGTCAGACCGCTGGTATGAAGAACGAACTGCGAGGCGAATAGGTTCCTCGTCACTGGCCCTTTCTCAAACCACCGCTCATGTCCTGTTTCGGCTTCTTCTCGCGATTGCTTCTATTTGGCGCGCCTTCGTCTTGGGCTTGGCCGCCTGCAAGGGTTTCGGCTTCTCACGCGCCACCTGGCTCGCCGGTTTGTCGGTCCTGAGGCCCAGAAACACCGGATGGCGCATTTCGCCGCCTTCGGTCCACTCGGTGAACTTAACTTCGGCGACGAGCTTCGGTTTCACCCAGACGGTGCTGGCTTCGCTCGGGACTTTGGCCGTTATCGGCTTCACCTTGCTAATGAGCGGCGTCAGCTTGTCGTAAAGTTCGGCCAGGCTCGCATGGGTGAATCCGGTACCGGCGCGGCCGGCATATTTCCAGGCCTTGCCGTCGCGCACGGCAAGAACGAGCGAGCCGAAGAAACGGCGCTGGCCACGTGGCTTCGTGAAGCCGACAATCACCACCTCCTGCTCCTGGCTCGCTTTGACCTTGAGCCATTCGCGCGTGCGTATCCCGGAGTGATATTTACCGTCGGCGAGCTTGGCGATCACGCCTTCCTCGGCCGCGCGTGCGGCGCGCTTGAAAGCCTTGATACCATCGCCCGCGAGGTGAGTGCTGTAGAGCAGCAGCTTGCTTCTCGGCAGAATCTTCTCCAGCGCCTCCTTGCGCTTCAGCAAAGGCCAGTCGCGAAGATCCTTGCCGTCGAGATAAAGCAGATCGAACACGCAATAGAGCAGCGGCACGGAGTTGCGCCCGGCATTCTGCAACAGCTGGAAGCGCGAGCGCCCATGCGCGTCGAGCGCCACCAGCTCACCGTCGATCACGGCCTTATGCTTGATTCTGGCGAGCGCGTCACAGATCGTTGGATATTTCGCCGACAGGTCGTGACCGCGGCGCGAATAGAGCCAAGCACGACCGGGTTCGGCTACCGCGACAGCGCGGAAGCCGTCCCATTTCGTCTCGAAGATCCACCCGGGATCGTCAAACGGCTGATCGGTCAGCGTCGCGAGCATGGGGCGCAGGTCGGGCTTCATGGTGACCGCCGCCAATCTCGCGTCCTATGCTCAAGCCTGGTCGACGATCCAGACGCCAGGAATTAAACCGGCGAAACGTCAGCCCTTCATGGCGTTGCGCAGCATGCCGATCAGGGCCATGACCACCGCGCCGCCGACGCCGCCGCCGACAACGTCCCGGACCAGGGTCGCGACGTCCATGCCGCCGACATCGGTGGCGGCCGCGCCCGCGCCCATCACCGAGCCGAGAATCTGACCGACTACCGCGCCGCCGACGCCGCCGGAAATGGCGTCGGCCGGCTTGCCCATGCTCAAATCCTTGAAGGCCGAGCCGGCCCCAGCGCCGCCGGCCGCTCCGGCAAGCGCTTGGATAACCAGATTGATGAGTGTGCCTTCCATGGCTTCCCCCTTGCTGTGCGTTGCCGCCACCGGCGATTGGTCTTGGACAGGGGCGACCGCACCTCCAAGTGTAGCACCAAATTGGACTCGCCCGGCGGCCTATTCGCCGGGCACCCACGCTTTTTGATCCAGCGGATTTGTGCGTGATCCCGGTTCTGGCCCCGCTCTCTCCATGCACGCGCGACGAACGACGCGGTTTCAAAATGAGCCGCGCATTAACTCTTTCCTAAGCTGATCAGCGTGAGATGGGCGCAGTCTCGCGTCACGCATTCAGTGAAGTACTCGTAGAGGATCAAGTCATGCGCACCATCGTCGCTCTAACCGTCATTGCCGCTACATTGGCCCTTGGCGGTTGCTTCCACCATCGGCAGGCCGTCGCCGAGATTCCGATGGAGACCACACCCTACAAATAGGGTCTCAATGAAATAGGCTTCGCGGCATGGGCCTGACCGGCCCGCGCCTCGCAGCGATGAAAAAGCCCGGCATTTTGGCCGGGCTTTTTCTCGCGACACGGCGGAACGACGACCCGATTCGGGCGTTAGCCGGTTAAGAAGGAAGATACATGGGTGGCTGAGATGACGGTGAACGATAACAGACAAGAGCGGGACAGGTTGGTGCTGCCCGCATCGAGCTGGTGGATCCCGTCTCTGACGATTGCGATCGCGATATTAGCAGTGGTGGCGGCGCTGGCCTAGACGATCAGCGGCCGGCGCGCAGGTGGCTCAACAGCTCGGCTGTCGGATAGGCGTCGGCCGGTATCCCGTATTTGATCTGGGTGGCGCGAATGGCGTTGCGGGTCGCCGCGCCGACCACGCCGTCGATCTTGCCGACATCGAACCCGAGTTTGGCCAGACGCTGCTGGATCTCCTTGGTCTCGGCCAGGCTCAGCGTCTCGATCTGTCCATTGCCGCGGGCGAGCGGGGGACCCCCCGCGAGCCGCGTCGCGTAGTACGCGGCCGTGGTCGTATAGACGAGCGACTTGTTCCAATCGAGATAGATGTCGAAATTCGGATAAGCGAGAAACGCGGGCCCGTTCCGGCCCATGGGCAGCACCAGCCCGGATGGCAGATCGTCGGCGGGGACCGGTTTGCCGTTAAGATAGCTGACGCCATGCTGCGCCCAGAACGAACGCGGCTTCTTGATGGTCACGTCGGCCTGATCCCACGGCAAGTCGGCCGGCACCCGCACCTGCTCA
>DATMDY010000005.1:0-10752 GCA_035557335.1 Methyloceanibacter sp. | reverse complement strand
ACATGGGCGCGCAGATGGTCCGCGAAGTTGCTTCGAAGACCAATGATGTCGCAGGCGACGGCACCACTACAGCGACCGTTCTGGCTCAAACCATCGTGAAGGAAGGCGCCAAATATGTCGCCTCCGGCATGAACCCGATGGACCTGAAGCGCGGCATCGACAAGGCGGTGGTCGCGGTGGTCGAGGAGCTGAAGAAGATCTCCAAGCCCTGCTCCAACTCGAAGGAAATCGCGCAGGTCGGCTCGATCTCTGCGAACTCCGACCCCGACATCGGCAAGATCATCGCCGACGCGATGGACAAGGTCGGCAAGGAAGGCGTGATCACGGTCGAGGACGGCAAGTCGCTCGAGAACGAGCTCGACCTGGTCGAAGGCATGCAGTTCGACCGCGGCTACCTGTCGCCGTACTTCATCAACAGCCCCGAGAAGCAGATCGCCGTGCTCGAGGATCCGTACATCCTGCTGCACGACAAGAAGATCTCCTCGATCCGCGAGTTGCTGCCGATCCTCGAGCAGGTCGCGAAGGCGGGCAAGCCGCTGCTGATCATCGCAGAGGAAGTCGAGGGTGAAGCCCTCGCCACGCTGGTGGTGAACAATATCCGCGGCATCCTCAAGACCGTCGCGGTCAAGGCGCCGGGCTTCGGCGACCGCCGCAAGGCGATGCTGGAGGACATGGCGGTCCTCGCCGGCGGCACCGTGATCTCGGAAGAGCTCGGCCTCAAGCTCGAGAACGCGACGCTGAAGGACCTCGGCCGCGCCAAGAAAGTCGAGGCCGCCAAGGAGAACACCACCATCATCGACGGCGCAGGCGACAAGAAGCAGATCGAGAGCCGCGTCAAGCAGATCCGCGTGCAGATCGACGAGGCCACCAGCGACTACGACAAGGAGAAGCTGCAGGAGCGCGTGGCGAAGCTCGCCGGCGGCGTGGCGGTGATCAAGGTCGGCGCCGCGACCGAAGTCGAGATGAAGGAGAAGAAGGCCCGCGTCGAGGACGCGCTGCACGCGACCCGCGCCGCGGTCGAAGAGGGCATCGTCCCGGGCGGCGGCGTGGCGTTCATCCGCGCCAAGCAGGTGCTCGAAGGCAAGCTCAAGGGCGAGAACCAGGACCAGGACGGCGGCATCAAGATCGTGATGCGCGCGCTGGAAGAGCCGATGCGCATGATCGTCGACAACAGCGGCGCCGAGCCCTCGGTGGTGCTGAACAAGGTGCTCGAGAACAAGGGCAATTACGGCTTCAACGCGCAGACCGAGGAGTACGGCGACATGGTGCAGCAGGGAGTGATCGACCCGACCAAGGTCGTGCGCTTCGCGCTGCAGAATGCCTCCTCCGTCGCCGGCTTGATGCTCACCACCGACGCGATGGTGGCCGAGCTGGTCGAGGAGAAGAAAGGCGGCGGCCACGCGCACGGCATGCCCGGCGGCATGGGCGGCATGGGCGACATGGACATGTAACTCCGCCTACGCGGATCCATGCGATGAAAAGGGCCCGAAACGGGCCCTTTTCTTTTATGAGCGGAGAAGCCAGTTCCCCACGGCGGGCCAGAGCGATCCTTCCGCGCTCGCGCGGAAGAAGCCGAAGTGTCCGATGCGCGTGAGCCCGGCGTCGCGTGGCGCGATGACGCGGTGCTCCGCCCTGACCAGGGGCAGATGCTCCAGCATGCGCCGCGTGCCCTGCGCGGTGGCGAAGCCGTCGTCGGTGAAAGTGAGCGCAAGGGCACGGCCGTGCAGGCGGCGGCAGCGTGCTAGGCAGGCCATGGCGCGCTCGCCCTCGTAGCGCACGGCGGGGGTACGCCGGCCCGCCCACTGCTCTGCGAAGCCGGTGGGAATGTCTGCGCCCAGACCGAGCGCCCGGCCCGGGAAATAGCCGCAGACACGGGTCAGCGCGGGCATCACGCCGTGCCACATGAGCGCCATAGGCCAGCGCCAGAGCGGGTGGTAGTCGCCCCAGTAGCCGGTGTGGGCGGCGACCAGCAACAATCGATCGAGCCGCTCGGAGTTGTGGGCGCTCGCCAGAACGAGGCCGCCGATGCTGTGGCCGATGCCAATCAGCTTTGCGCCGGAGTAGCGCTCCCCGAGCCACGCAATGGCGGCGGCGCAGTCGTAATCGGACCAGTCCTCGAACGCGGCGTCGAAGCCGGGCATGCGGACCGGCCGCGAAGCGCCGATGCCGCGGTTGTCATAGGTCAGCAACGGTACGCCGCGCTCGGCGAGCCACGCAGCAAAGCGTCGGTACGCGCGCGCCGGGATGGCGCCGCCGCCGCACAGCATCGCGGCGTATGCCGGTCTGGCGCCCGGCGCGATCTCGAAGAGCGTGGCGCCGAGGACGTAGCCGTCCTGGGCCACGAGACGCACGCTGTGTTCCACGCGATCTCCCTCGCGTAGAGGTTAGCGCGGCGTGGCACGAGCGGCATGGGCCAAAAGGCCGGGGCAAAGAGCCCGGCGCGATCGAGGGGGCAACGTGCGCTCGATCGCGCCGCGGCGCGAAGCCGCGTAGGGCCGCTTGCTATAATTCGCGCCTTTTCCGCAGTCTGTTCCCGCCGGCCAAGTAGCTCAGTTGGTAGAGCAGCGGACTGAAAATCCGTGTGTCGCTGGTTCGATTCCGGCCTTGGCCACCAAATCCTTGTTTCAGGCCATCCAAAGCCGTCGCTGACTTCGGCAGGCGGTGGCCATTTCCCTATGAGTATCCTTCTTGGGCCGTCCAAGGCCGTCCGTTGACAGCCGCCGACAATTCCCGAAGCATGGCCGTAGCCGCTCCCTGGCTTGCCGCTCCACGCTCCGTGCTGGTCAAGCTTTTCTGACAGTTTGCGTACAATGGATAAATGCGCCTTGGCTGAACCCCGCTTACCCGCGAATCCTTGGTCTAAGCTGGTGTGAAGCGCTCCTGAGCGGATTTCCGTACCGTTCTCAACATGGCTTGCCCAGCTCATGCCGCTTAAAAGCCGCCCCGGCCGTAGACCCACCGTTCTTGTCGCGGACGACAGCGATATTATTTGCGACCTCTTGCAGCTGCACCTGGAGACGGCTGGCTACGACGTCCTGCTTGCGGCAGACGGCGATGCCGCCATCCACCTGGTCAGGGAGTTCAAGCCCGATCTGGCGGTCGTCGATCTGAATATGCCCTATTTGACCGGAGACGAGTTCGTAGCTGCGCTGCGATCTGATGAGGCGACGAAGGACATCCCCGTCATCTTTCTCAGCTCGCGTGAGGATCTGGCGGACCACGCAAAACTGCTCGACGCGGTCGCCTATCTCCAGAAGCCGGTAGTGGCTGACCGCCTTCTCGAAGTCGTTGCGCTATACGTCCTTAGCTAGGGCGCGGCGAGAAGATTCCAAGGTCCGCATCGGCGGGACAGCAATGCAGCGCGCATGCATGAACTCGAACGTGTGGCACCTCTCGATCTAGTGCGAACGCCTTGGCTTCCGTGTCTGCCTGGGCGCTTTGACTGCGCGGATATTCTGAATGCGTCCGGTGGTGGCGATCATCTCCACCTCGAACGTGCCGGCGTTCCAGTGCTTGAGGGCATCGAGGACTTCATCATCCATGGTGTCGCGCCAGCTGCCCACGATGGCAAGCAAATAGGGATCCGCCTCGAGGCGCTCAAGCGCGATGTAGACCTCGCGCACCATAGCGTTGGGAATATCGGGCTTGTTCATATCGATTGCAGTCGGCAGTTCAAGGGTGCTAGTAGGATAAGCTTCTCGTAGATGCGCTGGCTAATGATCATCTATCTCCTTCTCGCTCACAGCGTTCAGGCTGAAACGCTCTCGGGCACCGTTGTTGGCATCGTGGACGGCGACACGCTGACGATTGTCGATGCCCAAAAAAGGCGGTACCGGGTACAGCTGGCAGAGGTTGATGCACCTGAGGGTAAACAGGCCTTCGGCACCAAGTCTGGGCGATCGCTATATGGCCTCTGCTTCAGGAAAGCCGCTCAGGTGGAATGGCAAGCTAAGGACCGAAACAACCGCTATATCGGCCACGTCACTTGCGCCGGCGTTGACGCGAACGCAGAGCAGGTGCGCCGCGGCATGGCCTGGGTTTCTCCACGCTTCACCAAGCCGGGCTCAGCGCTTTACGAGCTGGAAGCACACGCGCGGTTACGAAGCCTCGGCCTGTGGGCAGACTCTCAGGCGGTAGCACCGTGGGAGTGGCGGGCTAAGAAGCCGGTTCGTTAGTCGCGTCCGCCCCTGCGGCGGCATTTGAGGAGAGGACCGCGACCTTTCCATACCTGACAGCACGGGCTGCGAATCAGCGTTTCGGCCCTTGTGGGGGCGATTCCGACACCCACTAGTTGATCTTTCCCCGTTTACGGCGTGCAATAAACGGGGGAGGGGTACGAATGCGCTGGTTTCTCAATCTTTCAACGCGCGCAAAGTTGCATGCGGCTTTCGCCGTGATGATCGCGCTCCTGATCGTGGTCGCGGCCGCAGGATACAGGTCGGTCATCCTGATCCATGAGTCCCAGAAGGCCCTCTACGAGCAGGAGCTGACCGATATGCTCGACATCAAGCAGATCCGCGCGAATCAGGTCGCGAACCGCGCAGACATTCTTTACATGATGCTTCCCGAGAGCGGCGCCGATGTAGGCGCGCTGGAAAGGGTCATTGCAGATCGCATCGAGCTCAACGACAAGTACATGCGCAGGCTCTTCATGCGCAACGATAACGACGCCGAGAGCATGGGAATGCTCCGGCAGCTCGAGTCGCTTCGCGCCACGATCACCAGGGTCCACGAAACCCAGATTTTGCCGCTCATCCGCGCTGGGGCACTCGAGGAGGCAAGGCGGCTGCATGTCGGAATCCAGGCCGATAGCGACGCGCAGATGGATAAGACGGCGAACGCGTTCGTCTCCCGGACGGAGGACGCCGCCCGTGCCGCGCTCGCGCGCTCCGAGGAAAGGACAGGAGCTCTCGCGCGCGTCATTCTGGTTACCGCCGTCGTTGCCCTACTTCTTGCCGCGGCGATGACGGTGCTGCTTAACCGCGCGCTGTCGGATCCGTTAAGGCAGCTCTCCGCCGCAGCCGAGCGGGTCGCGGGAGGGGATCTGACCGTGGAGGTGCCCGCCGATGGCCGGGCCGATGAGACGGGAACTTTGTTGCAGACATTCGCCCGGATGCTCGCCAGCCTGCGCGAAACAACCCGCGATCTCTCCACGGAAAAGCAGCTGCTCCAGAATCTGATGGACAGCGTTCCCGACGCCATCTTCTTCAAGGACCGCGAGCACCGCTTTCTGCGCGTTAATCGCGTGCATGCGACAAAGGTGCTCGGCTTGGCACGCCCGGAAGATGCCGTGGGAAGACCGACCACTGACTTTTTCCCGCTCCCCGAAGCTCGCCAGCGCGATGCCGAGGACGAGGAAATCCTGCGCACCGGGGCGACGCTGCCCGACAAGGTGCGCCGCATCAGCCTGCCGAACGGCAAGGCACGCTGGAGCTCGACCACCAAGGCTCCCATCAAAGACGAAAGCGGACAGGTGAGCGGTCTCGTTGGCATTGCGCGCGACATTACCGAGCGGCACCGCATGCAGGAGGCGTTGGCGGAGCGCGAATCTGCGCTGCAGCACGCGCAGCAGATGGCAAAGCTCGCCCATGTGGTCACGCGGCCGGACGGCTCGTTCGAAAGCTGGTCCGAGACGCTGCCGCAGCTCGTCGGCCTCGAGATCGAGCGCATGCCTAAGAGCACGCGAGACTGGTTGAATCTCGTGCATCCCGACGATAAGGAGAGTTTCAGAGCACGGGCAATCGAGGCAGGCGCCACGGTCGGGCGTCTCGCGCTCGAATATCGCCTGAGGCGGGCGGACGACGCCTGGATCTACGTGCGGCAGGTGAGCGAACCCGTGCCCGGCGACTCCGGAGTCCAAACTCGGTGGTTCGGCACGCTGCAGGACGTGACCGAACAGAAGGCGGCCGAAAGGCGAGTCGAGCGCCTCAACCGCGTCTACGCGGTACTCAGCGGGATCAATACCCTAATCGTGCGCGAACGCAATCGCGAGCAGCTCTTCCGCGAGGCGTGCCGCATCGCGGTCGAAGCGGGCAAGTTTCGCTTCGTCTGGATCGGCGTCGTCGACCCCGTCGCGATGCAACTCGCGCCGGTGGCCTGGGCTGGCGAGGAGCGCGATTTCCTCGCCACGGTACGCGACCGCCTTTCCTTGAAGGATGGCGATTCGCGCGAACGTTCCGGCGTCGCCCAGGCCGCCCTCTCGGGAGAAGCCGTGATCTCGAACGACGTGGCCAATGATCCGCGTATCCGCTTCAAAGAGGAGCACGCCGACCGCGGCATTCGCTCGCTCGCCGCGTTGCCGCTCTGGGTGGCCGGGAAAGTGCTCGGAGTCCTTGCCTTGCACGCGTCCGAAGCCGGTTTCTTCGACGACGACGAAGTGCGGCTGCTGTCGGAACTGGCGGGCGATATCGCCTTCGCGCTCGAGCACCTCGAAAAGGCGGAAAAGTTGGAGTACCTCGCGAGCTACGATCCCCTCACCGGTCTCGCCAACCGCAGCCTCCTCCATGAGCGCCTCGGACAGTTTCTGCAGTCGGCGCGGCGCGAGCGGCACAAGCTCGCACTGCTCATCCTGGACATCGAGCGGTTCAGAGCGGTTAATGATGCCTATGGCCGCCACGCGGGCGATGAGCTGCTCAAGCAGGTGGCGAGCCGCATGGCCGCGTCCAGAAACGACCCTACGCGCGTAGCGCGGATCGGGGCGGACCAGTTCGCGCTCGTACTGCCACGGGTGCGCAGCGAGGAGGAAATGGGTCGGCGGCTCGAGGGCAGGTTGGAGCAGTTTTTCGGCACGCCTTATACCGTCGCTGGCACGGAGCTCAGGATCTCCGCCAAGATAGGCATCGCGTTGTTTCCGACCGACGGCGCCGATGCCGACACGCTCTTCAAGCACGCCGAAGCCGCGATGGAGCGGGCAAAGCGCACGGGCGAACGATTCTTGTTCTTCACCCAGGAGATGACCGAGCGAGTTGCGGACAAACTCGCTCTCGAGAATAAGTTGCGCCAGGCCCTCGAGAAGGAAGAATTCGTCCTGTACTACCAGCCGAAGGTCTCGGTCGGCATGCGCAAGATCGTCGGCGTCGAGGCGCTGATCCGCTGGCAGACCCAGGACCGCGGGCTGGTGCCGCCCGCGCACTTCATCCCGCTATTGGAGGAGACGGGGTTGATCCTGCAGGTGGGTTCGTGGGCGCTGGCGCGCGCGGCGCGGGATCACCGCAGCTGGGTCGAGCAGAAACTGCAAGCGCCGCGGGTCGCTGTGAACGTGTCGCAAGTCCAGATGCGGCAGCGCGATTTCCTCGGCGTGGTGGAGCGCGCGATCATCGACGGCGTTGCGCCGACCGCCATCGACCTGGAGATCACCGAAAGCCTGGTGATGGAGGACGTCAAGAGCAACATCGAGAAGCTGAAGGCCGTGCGCGGCCTCGGCGTACGGATCGCGATCGACGATTTCGGCACCGGCTACTCCTCGCTCGGCTACCTGGCGCAGCTGCCGGTGGAATCGCTTAAGATCGATCGCTCGTTCATCATGAGGATGGAGGAGGATCCGAACGCGATGACGTTGGTGTCGACGATCATCTCGCTCGCGCACTCGCTGCGGCTCAAGGTCGTCGCCGAGGGCGTGGAAACCGAAGGGCAGGCCAAGCTTCTCAGTCTTCTCAGGTGCGACGAGATGCAGGGCTACCTTTTCAGCAAGCCAGTGCCTCCCGAGCAGCTCGTTACCCTCCTGCGCGGAACTAGCGGAGAGAGCGGCGCATAAGCCCCGGCCGGCCCCGCACTGAGCCTACTTCCCGTCCTTGTTCCTTCCGTTCGCGACTATGTCTAGGGCCGTAATGAAGGCCTGGTGGGGTAGGACCTTGTCGCCGGACATACACGCCTCTAGTTGCTCTACAGGCAGTTCCAGGGCGACCGCCAGTCCCTCTTTGGTCTGCACCACCTGCAGTGCCCGTTCTAGCGTCCGTTTGTGTGCGCCATCCATGGAGCGCAAAGGATGCAAGAAATGGGCGAGCCTTTACGCTTTATTCTTGGCGTGGAGCTTGACGAGTATTTCCCGGTTCTTCGCAATGATGAGTCCCTGCTCATGAATGATCAGGGCGATCAGCCTGTCAAGTTCGGGCCAAGGCGGTTCCTTTTTGCCCGCGCAATACTCCAGAAAATCTGCTTCGAGGCATTGCATGTACGCCATGACTTTTCGCGTATCGCCAAGCAACGATACGGCCATGGCGATCAGACGCGAGGCGGTTTTGCCGGATGTGGTTTCCAGGATGGCCCCTGTGCCGAGTATGCGCGGCTAGGGCACATGCGCGATACTAGGGTTTACGTTAGTTTGCACCGTGGCGGGAAGTGCTCGCCCGGTGATCAGCCGATACAAGTAGGGTTGCTGGTATCGACTTTATGCCTGGCGGACGTGCTTCGCCACCATGGCCAGCAATTCGTCAGATCGCACCGGTTTAGTTAGGAATCCGACTGCGCCCAACGCTCTTGCTCGCCGCTCGTGCTCCGCGTGCGCCGTTACGAAGATCACGGGCATTGACGAGACTGCGGGGTCTTTCCTCATCGCCTGCACCAGGTCTAGGCCATCCATGAACGGCATCTCAATATCCGCAATGAGGAGGTCTATGCGACGCTCGAGCAGCAAAGGGCCGGCGACGATGGCGTCTTCGGCTACCAATACCTCATAGCCAGCGCCGCAGAGGTGCAAGCTCAGGAGCTCCCGCATGTACAAGTCGTTGTCCAAGACCAGAATCGTCGCGCTCATCACGTTCCTTCTTGGGGCTTAATCTCGTGGCCACGCCAAGTCGCTACCTCCCCCGCTTATAGTCGCCGCGAGCGTAGCCGCGCCTTCTCAGTTGAAGCAGGAAAGATTTCCCAAGATAACGATCCTTGACCCGACATGCTTTCGTCCAGCCATCCCGGAAAACTTTGAGATCCCGCGCGCGTAGTGCATATCGGGATACCGCACTCGAGTCCGGCCGGTGCCAATAGCCGCTTCGAGACCGCCTCGCCTTCACGCCCGCTTAAAGTCAACCCGGGCCGGACCCCGCCCCGCTTCTGCTAGCCTGCGCGGATGAATCAGCCGCGCTCGAGCGTCGTCGGGCTGCAGTGCGCGTAGTGATGTACGGTCATGACGGGGAAGCAATCGGTGAGCGGTACTACATCGATAAGGTCTTAGACGTCGTCGTCGATGCGTCGGCGCAGGGTACGCTCACGCTCGACGACGAGAGTTGACGAGCCCGGCGGTCCCGCCTGCTACCAATCACGCAAGCGTCCGCCGGGATTTACTGAGCAACCATGGCCAAGTCAGCCGCTGAAATAGCGATCGAGCTGCGGGGCAAGTTTGAGTTTTACCTGCTCGCTCTGAATTTCAGCATTCTCGGGCTGTCGATCCAGACCTCTAAGTTCGGTACCTACCTAAGCGCTGGCGTCTTCGAACTCGCCGGGTGGTTTGCGCTGTTCCTGTCGGGCGTTATCGGATTACTGCGCGGCGAGTGGATTCCCGTCGCGTACGACATCCAGTCCAAGATCACGACAACCGCTAGGCGACGCAGGGAGATTCAGGAGGCATTGCAGCGAGGTATCCAGATCGAGGTGCCATTCATGGAAGGCGGAAAGCAAACGGTTCTACGTGGAGAGCCCGCCGCCGTGAAGCTGGATGGCCTTATGAACACGCTTGAGCAACAGCACAAGGCCACGGAAGACAAGGTCATCCGCCGCTACAGCGCGATGAGGACTACGTTCATGATCGGCATCGGGTGTCTTCTCGTCGCGCGCGGCATACCGCCCGCGCTTTCCATCACCGAACGGGCGAAACCTCTCCTCAAATCGCTGGCCGCTACTTGGTGAGCGGTGGCGGCATGGATCACGTCGTCTAATCTGCTGCTTCTTCGGGAAGGGTTCGCTTCACGAGCGTCAGGAGCAGCCGATTGGAAAGCATCAGCCGCCGGTTCAGCTCGAGGTGAATGCGTAGTAGAAACCGAGCCCGACCATGGCCGCTACGCCTCTAATCAGGTTGGTCTGATCCGGAGTAATCCAGAGCAGCACGAAGAGAAAAACCATCACCGCCCAGAACCCCCACCCCTGCTTGGTCTCCTCCTTGAGAAGCTCGTTCGTCTCGCGAACGTCGCTGACCACCTCGTTGAAACTGTCATGCATACACTCCCCCTTTTTGGTCTGGCGCGGCCTGCTTTCCTACTCTGCTGGGAACGGAGCTCCGGCCGGCGTGATGTGCATGGGCGGCGCGTCCAGGAGCCACGGCAGCAGGAACCACAGGAAGAAAACCGCAGCGATGACGAGCGCGACGCGCTTCCACGGCTTGTTGGTCATTCCCTCGATCAGTGTCAGCAGCGTTCTCCTCATCGAGGGTTCATCTCCCCCGAAACGAAGGCGGAGGGTAGCGCGCCGACGGCCCGTTCGAGAACGGATGACGCAAAGCACGCGGGGGCAACTCTGGGGCAACACCCTCAGCGGGATCAGGGACCTCCTAGGAAAAGCGGCCTTCAGCGGGTGGTATTCGATTCCGGCCTTGCCACCAATTCTGTTCTTGAATCCTCGAGCGCTTAATGCTCGGGTCGCTTTTTTTCTTCGGCCGGCAGCGCGGGCTCGAAGCGCGGGTCGACGGTCACGTCCTCGTAGTAGTACGTGCCATCCATCGCCGCGGCCTTCGTGAGCTTGGCCGGATCGAGCTCCGAGATGTAGATCGGGGTGCGCACGCCGCCGGCGTCGATCCAGCCGAGCACCGCCCTGGGGCGGCCGCGGATG
>DATMDY010000004.1:0-36327 GCA_035557335.1 Methyloceanibacter sp. | reverse complement strand
AACACGATAGCCGAGGATGCCAAACAGTATCCCGCCGATCACGCCGAGTGGAACCGCGATGGCGATAGAGGCCAGCGTCGTCATGGCGCTTACCCATTGTCCGAACACCGCGAGGTAGAGAAACGCGCCGCCTGCGAGCAGAGCAAGGCGAATTCCTCCGAAGCGATAGCCGAGCGCTGCCGCGATCCCGACCACGGTGACCCACGGCAGTGGTGGGGCAAGTTGTATGGCGGTCGACCCGCTTCCGCGGAGAATTCCGGTCGAGAAGATCGCCGTTGCCATGGTTAGCAGCACATTGAGAAAGTCGCTGATCGCGCGAGTCGCCTCCCTGAAGGTGAACAAGCCGAAGGTTGCATCGTTCACCAGCCATTTCATGAAGTTGGAGATGGCCGTATCGAGTCCGAGCCGCCATTGCGGCGGGACTTCGCGCATCCATGCTGGAATCGTGCCCTCGGGCAGGGCGAAGGAGGCCACTGCCAGGGCGGCAAAGCCGATCCAAACGGCAACCGCGGCGGATGCCTTGATGTCGGGGTAACGGTCGCCGAGAGCAACTGCCGCGGTCATGAGGTCTCCGCCGTCTCAATCAGCACTGACATCAGGGCAGCACGATCGACGACGCCGATAAGCTTGCCGTCGGCTTCACGGACGGCGAAGGCCCCTGTTGCTGCCTCAACCTCCTTGGCGAACTCAGCGACTTTGCTGTCCGCTGAAATTTCCCCCGTGATCGTCTCGCCGTCGCGCTTCGCGCGGGCGATGGCACGCGCGGAAAGGATCTTGGTCCGTGGTGCTTCGCGTGTGAACTCGGCCACATAGGCATCGGCGGGCGAGAGTACGAGCTCTTCAGGCGATCCGATCTGGATGATGCGGCCGTCCCGCATAATGGCGATGCGATCGGCGAGCCGGATCGCCTCGTCGAAATCATGGGTGATAAAGACGATCGTCTTTTGTAGCACCGACTGAAGCCGCAGGAACTCGTTCTGCATCTCGCGCCGGATCAAGGGATCGAGCGCCGAGAACGGTTCGTCGAGGAACCAAATGTCGGGATCGGTTGCGAGAGAGCGGGCGATGCCGACCCGTTGCTGCTGGCCGCCGGAAAGCTCTTGCGGAAGGTTGTGCTCGCGGCCCTTGAGTCCGACCAGCGCGGTCATCTCGCGCGCGCGCCCCTCCCGCACCTTGCGCGGCACCCCCTGTATCTCGAGGGGAAACGCCACGTTGTCGAGTACGGTCAGGTGCGGCAGCAGCGCGAAATGCTGAAACACCATTCCCATCTTGTGACGTCTCAGCTCGATCAGCTCCTTAGGCATAGCCTTGAGCAGATCGCGCCCCGCAAACATGACCTCGCCGGCCGACGGCTCGATCAGCCTTGAGAGGCAACGGACCAGAGTTGACTTGCCGGAGCCCGACAGTCCCATGATGACGAAGATTTCGCCGCGCGACACGGAGAGAGTCGCATCCACGACCGCCGTTACATAGCCCGCATGCTTGATGTCAGCATCGCTTGGCCACGATTCCCTGCTTGCGAGGAAGCCCTTGGGGTCCGGCCCATAAAGCTTCCACACACCGCGGCAGGTAAGAGCAGTGTCCGTCACGGATTAAGGGCCCCCCGGAGCTTCAGCTTATTGGGGCTGCAGCCTGCCCAAGTCTAGCAGGCTGCCAAGGCCCTAATCGCGTGCCCCATTCGTCACTGGCCGACCCAACCTTTCCACTTGGGCTCGTTTTCCTTCATCCACTCGGCCACGACCTCGTCGACCGGCTTGCCATCGAGGTCGACCTTGGTGATGAGCGCGCCCATCTCGTCGTTAGAGATGTTGAAATTCTTGATCCCATCGTAGGCGCTCGGCCATTTCTCCTTGACCCCCGACCATGACACTTTCCAGATTGGTCCGCGCGGCTTAGCGCAGTCATGGGTGGCCGTCTTATTGATACCCCAGGACGGGTCGGTGTAGCAGGCCGGCTCATATTTGGGGAACTCGATCCACTCGCCCTCATATTTGATAGGCGCCCAATGCGGCGCATAGACCCACTGGATGATTGGCGCTTTTCGCTGATAGGCGGATTCGAGCTCGGCAAACAGGGCGGCATCGGTGCCGGCATGGACCACTTCAAAGGGAAGGTCGAGCGCCGCCACGCGCTCCTCATCGAAGCCTCCCCACGTCACAGGCCCACCGAGATAACGTCCCTTCGGTTTCGTCTCGGCCGTTGAGAATTGCTCCGCGCATTTCTTCAGAGCTTCCCACTCCGGCAAGTCGGGACATTTTTCTTTCATGTAGGCCGGATACCACCATTCCTCGATGGCTTGCATACCGGTCTCGCCGAGATTCTCCACTTGGCCCGTCTTGGTCGCCTCGTCCATGGCCTCGCGGCCGGTGGTTTCCCAGATCTCCATGGCGACGTGGAGATCGCCCGTCTTCAGGCCCGCGAATTGGGCCAGGTAGTCTGCCGGCACATATTCGACATTGAGACCCTTGGCCTTCAACGCCTCGCCCATAAGCTTGGTGGTGATTAATTGTCCCGTCCAATCATGCAGTGTCAGCTTGATTGGGTCTTTGGAGTCCTCGGCAAAAGCTGGAGCGCTCAGCACAAACATCGAAAGCACCGACACGGCGGTGGTTATACTTCTGAACATGGTCCCGATCCCCCTGTTCGAGGTCGGCGCTCCGAAAATCTGGCGCGAAAAGCCAATACTCGGCGGCGCCGCAGCCGCGACCTGCGGCCTGACCCAAGGCTCTCCCAGATTTCGCCATTTAGTCAATAAATTTCGGGTGATCCACTATGGCGCCCAGGGCCTAATCATGGTCCCGACCCCCTGTTCGAGGTTCGGCTCCAAAAATCCTAGCGCTAGAGCCAATACTCGGCAGCGCCCCAGCCGGCGTCAGGCAACTATCACCGCTTAATCGGCATCCGTGGTTTATCCTCAGCCTGCGGGCGCTTTGCTCTGCGCGACAAAAGGTTCAGTGCCTCGATAAAAGCCGAGAACAGCATTGCCGCGTAGATGTAGCCCTTCGGCACCTTAGCGCCGAAGCCTTCGGCTATCAGGGTCATCCCGATCATCAAGAGAAACCCCAACGCCAGCATGACCACGCTCGGATGGGCATGAAGGAAGTTGGCGAGTGGATTCGCCGCAAGCAGCATCACGGCCACGGTGACAAGAATCGCGATCACCATGATTGGAATATGGTCGGTCATGCCGACGGCGGTGATGATGCTGTCGATCGAGAATACGGCGTCCAACAGGAGGATTTGGCCGATCGCTGCCCCGAAGCACATGGTCGCTCTGCCGCCGAACAGGTCAGGGCCCGGTTCAGGATCGACGTTGTGATGGATCTCCTTAGTGGCCTTCCAAACGAGGAAAAGACCGCCGGCAATCAGGATCATGTCGCGCCAAGAGAAGCTGTGGCCGAAGACGGTAACGATGGGCTCGGTCAACTGCACGATGATGAAGACTAAGCTCAGAAAGACCAACCTTAGAACGAGAGCTGCGCTGATGCCCACCATGCGGGCCTTTGAACGCTGATGCTCGGGAAGCTTGTTGGTCAGGACAGAAATAAATATGAGGTTATCTATCCCGAGCACGATCTCCATGGTGATAAGCGTGGCTAGCGCGACGAGATTGGCTGGGTCGGAGAAAATTGCCACCAAATCGAACATCAATGCCGGTCTCCTTCTAGAAATTGTGGGGTGAGGTCCGGGTAGTGCCAGAAGCCGACGTCGAGCTTATTGCGCCGATCTCCCCTCGCACTGATCGAGGCAAGCCTTCGTGGGCACTTGGTTGTCAAAGGATCACCATCGCGGCACCCCAGAGAATCACGGCGATCTTGGCCATATCAGCCCGGTTGCGCGGTCCCTGATATCTATTGGCGCTTCGTACAACACCGATGACGGCAGTGAGGATGTAAGGAAGAGGCAGGAAAAAGAGTGCGATGGCTACGGCATCGGGAAGGCCGGCCGCGGCTGCCGCGATAGCTGCTATCGTCGCTACGATATTGGCGACCGTGCCATAGGCAATCGCATACTCCCAGAAGGCTTGACCGAGTGGGAGCTCACCTTTCCAAAGCGCCGACAATGCCGTGACTAAAGTGCCAGTGTTGCTGCTCAACTTCGAGACCAATGTTTCTGGGATTGGGCAAACTCACCTGTTTCCGGTCGAGCGGGGGACGGAAAGCCGCGAGCCCGCCGAACGTAGAGATCAGCACGACTCGGGCATCTTGGCAGCAGGTAACTCAATCCTCTACCAGGCCTTTACGCACCATCGTCGACACGTCTGAAGACATTTTCAGGACTGGAGACAACAGGGTGTGGACCAGGGTCTTGGCGAGCAGCAGATCGTGCATCGCGAGATGATCGATGCCCGTGGACAGAAAGCATCGGACCGCATCAAGGGGCGTTTCCACGATGGGTTCGCCCTTCACATTGAATGAGGTGTTGAGCAGCACGGGAACGCCGGTGAGCGCTTCGAATTCCTTGAGCAGTCGATAAAGGCGTTCATTGGTCTCCCGCCGGACGGTCTGCACGCGCGCCGTGCCGTCGACATGCACGATCGCGGGAATCTTATCGCGCCATTCTGGCCGCACGTTCTTGGCGATCAGCATGAAGGGCGACTCCTCGTCGCCCTCGAAAATCTCGCTTGCCCTTTCCGCCAGAACGATCGGCGCGAATGGGCGGAAGGCTTGCCGGAACTTGACACGGCTGTTGAGCGTATCCTTCATCTCTGGCATGCGCGGGTCCGCCAGGATGCTGCGGTTGCCGAGCGCGCGCGGGCCGAATTCGGACCGGCCCTGGAACCAGCCCAGCACCTTGCCTTCGGACAGCAATTTGGCCGTGTCGCGGCAGATGTTTTCGCTACGCGTGGATCTGGTGGCGAGCGCGATCAGTCCGTGGCTCAGAGCCTCCTGCACATCTTGATCGCTATATTGCCGGCCGAGATAAGAATGCTCCATCACGAAGTTGCGCGGTTGTTTCAGAATCTCGCAATGGCCGTAATAGGCGCAGCCAATGGCAATGCCGTCGTCGCCGGCGGCCGGCTGTATCCAGATATTGTCATAGCCGGCTTCGCGCACGAGCCGGCCATTGGCCACGCAGTTCAGACCCACGCCGCCGGCAATGCACAGATTCTTGGCGCCGGTCTTTTCGCGCAACCAGATGGCGCGGGCGAGCAGCACCTTCTCGGTGTCGTCTTGTATGCGCCAAGCCATGTCTTCCCAATGTGCCAATTCCGGAGTCTCTTCCCATTTCTGGTTGCGATATGGCCTGTTGAATGCGGCCGTCCAGTCCGGGACTTTCAATTCACCGTCTTGCATCTGAAGCAGCGGCTCGAAGCCATTGGGTCGCCCGTAAGGGGCGAGGCCCATGACCTCGCCGCATTTGTTCCAATCGGCGAAGATGTAGCTCGAGACCCGGCTATATAAGGCGCCGAGCCCGGCCATGAAGAAGAACTCGTCGCTGAGAAAACCCCGCGTCGGCTCAAGCCAGATCTTTTTCAGCGCCTCGAGTTTCGAGCCTTGAAATTTGTAGTAGCTCTCCGACTCGCGGGCGACCGGGTTGACGTTCTCGGTCAGCTGATCCTTCTCGGAGATGTCCGCGGCATAATTGCCGACCCCGTCCACCACCATCACCACCCCTTCATCGAAGGGGGAGGCCGCGAACGCGCTGTAAGCGTGAGCGAGATGGTGCGACAGCGTTACGACCTTGTCGGATGTTGACAGGTGCAGAGGACTTGCCGCTGCCTGCCTTCGCTCATCTTCATCCATGAACTCGGGCACGTCCTCGTACATCAGGCGCTGTTCCAGGTCTTCAACCGGCAGGACGTAGCAATTGCGCACCACGAGATCGACGTCGTCCAGCGTGATGCCTTCGGCGCTCAGGCAATAATCGATCACCTCCTGATAGAAGCCGGTGTCATGCTTTTGGCGCGTGATGCGCTCCTTGGTGATGGCGAAGGCAATCTCGCCGTCGCGCAGCAGACAGGCGCTGACATCGTGGTCGTACGCGTTGATCCCGAGAATATAGGTGTGATTTTTGGGCATCGGCTTTCTACAGAGCGGGGGCAGCACAAACTAGGAATCTCAGGATTCTGCTCGCGCTTTTATATGCTTGGCCCGAGGGGTGGCAATTGGGGCACGCCTGTTGCCATCTCGTTGGTATCGCGTCAAGAGGCCAATATCTATGCCTTATTACTGATAGTTTTGACTTGGCACCGTTCGGAAAAGCGGTAATATCTGGCACTAGGTTTGAATCTCTCACCGGCCGCCTTGAGGCTGGCCCAAGTGAGGGTACGCATAAGCAAATATGGGGAGGCAATGAAATGAACGCAGCTGCCCTCACCAAGACCGGAACGATCCTGCAAGGCTTGCAAACGGTAGGCCGCAGCATAAGGCGCGGCGTCGTCGCGACCTGTGCGGCCATAGCCTTGGTCGTGCTCTATGGTCTTGGTTCCCTCGGAACACAGATCGTCAGCGCTGTCGGCATTACCGGCCTAACCTTGGCCACGACGGCGACACCTGCAGACGCCAGGCGGCGGGGCCGTCGGGGTGGACGCAGACGCGGACGGAGACGGAGCCGCCGTCGTAGAGGCAATAGGTGGGAATGGTACTGGGCTCCCTACTGGTGGTAGGGCTCGCCTAAGGCCTGACAGCCAACCAAATCAACGGAGACCTCCCCTGGTGGGAGGTCTCTTTTTTTGTCTTTGCCGCAGTGGGCAGTGACACAATACGGCCATGGCGAAACGCATTGTCCCGGATCGTTGCTGCGGCCTGATCATCGACGTCCAAAAATTTTTCTTGTCCCAGGTAGACAGGCGCCTCCGCTCCAAGATCACCACGAACACCAAGAACCTGGTCCGCCTGCTCGGCCACTTTCGGGTTCCGGTCGTCGTTACCCTGGAGAGGCCCGTCGAGCAAAAGGGCGTCTTGCCTCGTGAGATCGAAGCGCAACTGGGCGGCCTCTCTGAGACTTTCGAAAAAGACTTCTTCGACCTCAGCAAGGAGAAGAAGATCAAGAGCCACCTTGCGCGCTTGAATAGGCGGCAGATGATCGTGGCCGGTTGCGAAACCGATGTCTGTGTCCTGCAATCGTGCCTCGGCCTGCTGACCCTCGGCTATGAGGTCTACGTGATCGAGGAGCTTCTGTTTTCCTCGTCGCGCAATGTCGATTCAGCAATCGCCAGACTGAAAGCCGAGGGCGCCGTTTTCCTGACCTACAAGACTCTCTATTACGAGTTGATCGAATCGGTGGGAGCGGACACCCTCCCTCACGACCTGCCGGATATGGCAGTTGTCCATTCCGCACCAGCCAAGAAAGTCTGAGGGCTCACATCTTCTTCGGCAAACAGTCCCGCCGGTTGAGCTGCCTCGGGTTGCGGTCCACGCACACCCATTGGTCCTTATGCAGGATATAGCGCGGTATGGCGCGATCTTCATCGACCGGTTCATGGAAGTCTTGGCGGTAAGCGCTTGGCTGAATCAACACAAGCGCAAACAACCCATAAGCAAGAAGGATCTCGCGCATCGGTAATTCTCCCCGGCGCGGATTTTCTCACGGCTGGTGATTCTCGACAACCCATGTAAGCCCACAAAAAAAGCCCGGTCTTGAAGACCGGGCTTAAGACTAAGGTGTGAGGTTTATTGGGGTTGCGGTGCCGGCATTGCGTCGCCGCTAGGTTTCGTGGAGTCCGGCAGCTTCTGGACTGGCTCGTTGGAACGCGGCACGGTTTCACCGCTCGGTTGCTGCGACGCGGCGGCTTGTTGCACCAGGCCCTGCTTGCAGCCTTCCTTGAACTCGGTCTCGGTGATCTTGCCGTCGCCATCAGCATCGACCATGTCGAAATTCACGATGAAGGGAGCAGCTTGCCCTTGCGACAGGGTGTCGCCCTCTCTCTCGGTGAGACTCCACACGGAGGCGCATTTTGCATCGTCCAAAACCGCGGCCGGACGGCCTGAGGCCGGATCAGCCGGCTGGCGCGGCTCGCCTGAGCCTGGGCCGGCGAACGCGTATCCGGCAGTGGTCAGGATCAGAACGCTTGTCAGGGTTGCTAATCGCATGGGGACTTCTCCTTGGGGTTCGCGTAATGGGGAAAATGCTCGCGATTTTACGACCATTGGCGTCACGCCAAGGCCTATCTCAATTAAACGCTTTACCGCGCGATTGGTTGCCGTCACGCGCGTCGTTAAATCGGAAAAACGCCAATAGGCACGACAATGTTTTGCGAAGCAGAAACCGTTCCATCAGTTGTGTCGACGCCCATCCCATGCTTTCTTTCCCCGCCTTTTGACTTCCCGCCAGATAAGGGTCCAACGGCATGACGAATACGACCGCGCTCAAGTCCGGGCGCGCAACTACCGAGATATACGAAAACGTGCCCGACCCCTTTTGCGGCATGCTCAGCGACGACCTCGTCGTCGAGCGGACCGACAAGGGCCTCAAGATCCTGCAGCACGGCGATGAGGTGTCGCGCGCCGGTTTCGAGCGCAAGCTGCCGAAGGCCAGTCCCGCAATAAAGGGTAAGCCGGTCGAGCTTTCACAAGCGATCGCCGAAGCGACACGGCTAATCGGCAAAGCCGCGCTCCCGCTTTATGGCGGCCTTGCCACCGACGTCGAGGGCATGCGCGCGGTCTTGGCGCTTGCGGAGGCGAGCGGCGGCATCGTCGATCATGCGCTGAGTGAGGTGCTCTACCGCAACCTCAAAATTCTCCAGACCACGGGCTGGACCACCTCGACGCTCACCGAGACGCGCAACCGCGCCGATCTCATCGTCATCGCCGGCAGCGATATTGCCAGGTTCAATCCACGCTTCTTCGAGCGGATCGCGAGCCCCCCGGACTCGATGTTCGACGTGACGGCAAAGAAACGCACCATCGTGTTCATCGGCAAGGGGCTCGACCGCGCGCTCGCCAAGGACTCGCGTATCGGCGAAGTGGTCACGCTTCCCTGCAAGCTCGAAGACGCCGGCGAGGTGGTGGGCGCGCTCCGGGCGCGGCTCCGCGGCTTCCGCATCAAGTCCCGCAAGATCGCGGGCGTCGGCCTTGCCGATATCGACGCGCTTGCCGAACGCTGCCGCCAAGCGAAATACGGCGTGGTGGCATGGGCGCCGCCGAGCCTCGATTATCCCCATGCCGAATTTGCTGTCGATCAATTCGCGGGCCTGGTGAAGGACCTCAACCAGACCACGCGCTTCGCCGGGCTGTCGCTTGGCGGCGGGGAGGGCATCACCACCGCGGGCGCTGTCTGTTCCTGGCAGAGCGGCTATCCGCTGCGCGTCAGCTTCCTAAGCGGCGCGCCGGACTACGACCCCTACCGCTACGCGATCCGCCGGATGCTGGCGGATGGCGAGGGCGATGCGCTGGTGTGGATCGCCTCCTTCTCGCCAAACCTCGCGCCGCCCAAGACCAAACTTCCGACCATCGTGCTGGGCACGCCGGGTTTGAAGCTGGCGCACACCCCTGCCGTGTTCATCCCGGTGGGTACACCTGGCATCGACCATGCCGGGCGTCTCTTGCGCGTCGACAATGTCGTGTCCCTGCCGCTAAAGGATCTCGGCCGGGCTGCGCTGCCGCGCACGGCCGACATCCTCGCCGCCATCGAAGCCGCGCTTTAGGCCCGGAGTCCTACCCATGCTCATCAAGCTGACCGGCGGCAGAATCTACGACCCCGCCAACAAAGTGAGCGGCGAGGTCCGCGACATCTATGTCGAGAACGGCAGGATCGTCGCCGCCAAGCCCGACGCGCGGCCCGACCACACTTACGACGTGAAAGGGCGCGTGGTGATGGCCGGCGCTATCGATCCGCACACCCATATCGGCGGCGGCAAGATGACCATTGCCCGCATGCTCTTGCCAGAGGACCATCGGGGCGATCCGGTCACGCGCACCAAACTCACCCGCGCGGGCTCGGGCCGTTCCGTGCCCTCAACGCTCGTCACCGGCTATCGCTACGCCGAGATGGGCTACACCGCCTGCTTCGAGCCGGCCATGCTCGCCGCCAACGCCCGCCAGGCGCATATGGAGCTAGGCGACACGCCGATGGTCGACAAAGGTGCGTTCGTCATGCTCGGCTCGGACGATTACTTTTTGCGCCAGCTCGCGGGAAAACAGGACTTCGAGGCCATCAAGGACTACGTCGCCTGGACCATGCACGCGGCACAGGCGATCGCCGTCAAAGTCGTCAATCCGGGCGGCATCAGCGCCTTCAAATTCAACCAGCGCAAGCTCGATCTCGATGAGGAGCATGTCTATTACCACGTGACGCCGCGCCAGATCATTCTGACGCTCGCCCGCGCATTGGAAGAGCTCGGCGTCGTCCACCCGCTCCACATCCACGGCTGCAATCTCGGCATCCCCGGCAATATCGAATCGACCCTCGACACCATCCGTGCCGCGGAAGGCCTGCGCATTCATATGACCCATACGCAGTTCCTGAGCTACGGCACTGAGGGCGACAAGAAATTTTCCTCGGGCGCGGCGCGTCTTGCCGAGCTCGTCAGCAAGACCCCGAACGTCTCGATCGATGTCGGCCAGGTCCTGTTCGGGCAGACCTGCACCGCCTCGGGCGACAGCATGCGCCAGTATGCCATCGGCAAGAGCGCGCACCCCAAGAAGCCGGTGATCATGGACATCGAATGCGATGCGGGCTGCGGCGTGGTGCCCATCCGCTACCGCGACAAGAGTTTCGTCAACGCCATGCAATGGGTGATCGGGCTCGAGACCTTCCTCCTGTTCGACGATCCGTGGCGGATGTTTCTAACCACCGATCACCCGAACGGCGCCCCGTTCTTCTTCTATCCGCATCTGATCCGGCTGCTGATGGACAAGGGCTTCCGCGACGATGCCTTGCAGAAGATCAATCCGGATGCTCAGGCGCAGGCCTCCCTGCTCAAGTCGCTCACCCGTGAATATACGCTCGACGAGATCGCTATCCTCACCCGCGCCGGCCCGGCGAAGAGCCTCGGGCTTGCGGATCGCGGCCATCTCGGCATCGGCGCCGCGGGTGACATTACCGTCTATGAGGACAAAGCCGACCGCGAGGCCATGTTCGCCACGCCCGAATATGTGTTCAAGGGCGGCGAGCTGGTGGTGAAGAAGGGCAAGATCGTCAAGGTCGTGCAGGGCGCCACCCATGTGATGCGGCCCGACTACGACAGGTCGATCGAAAAACCGCTTAACGACTATTTCGACCGCTTTCACACCATGCGCATGGAGAACTTCAAGCTCAGCGACGACGAGATCGTCCGGGGTGACAACGGCGCCATCGTCGTTCAGCCGGTGGGGACCCGCGCCGCCTAGGGCGACGTCTTGGGGCGCGTGCCCATGATCTCGAAATCGGCCTCTTGCAGATGGTATTTCTGCACCACGCTCGACGTGTCGGCGAGGGCGCGAAGACAAGCCTCATGCGCCGCGCGCTTCTCCTCGCCGCCGACCTGATCGCCGCTCAGCACTCGTTCCGCGGTATAGAGGCAGAGCCCCGCGTCCTAAGCCAAAGCCGGCCCTATGCCGAAGGCCAGCGACAGGCCTAAAGCGGTCATGATCCGGACAGTCATTGATTGGCCTCGCCGAAGTCCCTAACCTTGCCGAGATTACCCTAACATTTCAATCGACTGTGGCTAAATTGCACTAGTCTGCAAAGCCGAAATCCGTAATGCTTGGGTTGAAGCTCGACGTCATCTTCGGCGACGACGTCGACGGCCTCAGCGGCAAAGCCGGCATGCGCGTCAGCTGGTAAAGCTTAGCGCGAATACTGGTAGAGCTTAGCGCAAATAAACGTAGAGTGTTGCATAATGGCACTAGCGCAACCTGAGGCACTTACCTACCCTAGGGATTCTAAATGGTGGCAGGTCTAAGCGCGTGGCCAAACGCGTTCCTGCCCAGGGGGGCTTTTGATGGGGCGTCGGCATCGTCGGGGCTGTATAGCATCGGCTCGCGCCTTGAGATGCGCTCCGCGGAAAACTGCCTATCAAAGCCGTTCAGAGCCACGAAGGATAAGGTGCGACCGGCGCACACTGCTCGCCGGCACGGCGCTTGCCTCAACGCTTCTGCTTGGCAGCCTGCTCATTCCCACACCGGCCGTTTCTCTGGAAACGTGTGCCGCCGACGTGGGAACGGGGCCGGCGCCGATCAACCACACCGCAATCGATGACGACATCTTGTGCGTGAACACCGAGCCGCGTAACAGCGACGCCTATGCGATCTATCTCTCTGCTATCAACGACAACCATTACGTCGATCTCACCAATAGCGGCACCCTAACCGTGATCGCTCCCGCCGGACAGGCTTTCGGCATCATTGCGCAGACCGTCCTCGCCAATAACAGTCCGGTCAGCGTGGTAAATAGCGGCGAAATCACCGCAACGGCGCTCGATCAGGCCATAGGCATCGTTACATCGACCATTGGCGTCGATAGCCCGACCGGCATCGTGAATAGCGGTGACATCACGGTAACGAGCGCCATGTACGAGGCCTACGGCATTCGAGCCCAGACGCAACTAGCCGGCAGCCCGATCGGCATCTTGAACAGCGGCGCCATCACCGCGACCAGCAGCGGAGTCGCCACAGAAATCTCCGGCATCAAAGCAGAAACGGACGACGCAAACTCTCCCATCGGCATCGTCAACAGCGGCGACATCACCGCGACCGGTACGGGAGCGTATAGCGATGCATACGGCATCCAGGCGCGAAGCGGCGGGACCGGAAGCAGCATCTTCGTCGAGAACAGCGGCGACATGACTATCATGGCTCCAAGCGACGCCGTGGGCATTTTCGCGCTGGCGCAAGACACTGCCGACCTGCCTGTCACGGTCATGAACAGCGGCAACCTTACCGTGACCTCCGGCAGCTACCTTGCCAGAGGCATCAACGCGACGTCCGTCGGTGAGAACAGCCCGACCAGCGTGTGGAATAGCGGCGATCTCACGGTGACCGTGGGTAACTTTCCCTACGCCCTTGCCATAGGCATCGATGCGGGAGCTGGGGGCGGCTATAGCCCCCTCGCCATCGAGAACCACGGCGCCATCACGGCAACCGGCTACGATGCCTTAGCCATTCTTGCGCAGACCGGCGGTGCCGGCAATCCCATCGCGATTTTGAATAGTGGTGAACTCGCGGCAACCGCCTTGAATAATGCCTATGGTATTGTTGCGGAGACCGCCGATGTTGACAGTCCCATCGCGATTCAGAACAGCGGCGGCATCGCGTTAGATGCTGGCGATAGCGGCCTCGGCATTTTCGCGATCACCCTTGGCGTCGGCGCTGGTTTCAGCAGCCCCATCGCCATCCAGAACGACGGCGACATCACGATAAATGCCGTGCGTGATGCCTTGGGCATTCTCGCGGGGACCATTGGCTCAGACAGCCCCATCGCGATTGTTAACAACGGCGACATAAATACAACCGCCGCGACAGAAGATTCTATCGGCATTACCGCAGCAACGGGTAACGTCAACAGCTCCATCGCGATTCAGAACAGCGGCGACATCGCGGCGGCCGCCGGCAATGGCCCCCTTAGTGAGGCCATCGGCATTCTGGCGGAGACCTTTGGTCCCGACAGTCCCATCGTCATCGGGAATAGCGGCAGCATCTTCGCGGACGGCCTCAACTCCACCGGCATATTCGCCTTTTCGGGCGCAAACGACATCGTCATCGTCAATACGGGCTCGATTTCGGCGAGTTCTCTGATTGCCATCAACACAGAGGGTACCGGCCGCACGACGATCTACAACTATGACGGCGGCGTGATTACGGGCGCCGTCGATCTGGCCGGCGGCGGGGATCGTTTCTTCAACCAGGCGGGAGGCACGTTCGAAGCCCGGCGCAACAGCTATTTCGGCGGTAGCCCTGATCTGTTCCGCAACGAGAAGGGCGGCATCGTGCATACCGCCGACAACCCCTTGGTTTCGGAATACACCGCCTTCTTCGAGCTGGAGCGCTTCCAGAACCGCGGTCTGATCTCCCTGGTCGACGGGCGCGCAGGGGACATCTTCCGCATTTCCGATACCCTGCCTCTGGAGCCCACGAACTACTTCTTCGATGGCGGCATCGTCTTCAACGCTTCGGGGGATTCGACTCTGGCGGTCGACACCTTCCTGGGCGGCCCGGGCTCGGCCTCGGACATCTTCATCATCTCCGGCGACGTGACCGGCAAGACGGCGCTCCAGGTCAACAACACCAATGCCGGCGCGGGCGTGTTCAACCCCGAAGGCATCCCGGTGGTGTTCGTCGGCGGCAACGTGAAGTCGGACGCCTTCTTCCTGCCGCAGCCGATCGACACCGGTTTCTTCGACTACGATTTGTTCTTCGTGCCGGAAAATAGCGGCTTCTTCGAATTGCGGAGCTTCGTTGGCGGCGGCGCGCTGCTCCTGCCGCAACTCGTGACGGCCACGCAGGATATCTGGCATCAGGGTTCATCGACCTGGTTCGACCGCACCGCCGATTTGAGGGTGCTGCTTGCCGGCGGTGCCACACCCATCGCCTACGATCCGAATGGCGGCTATGCCAACGGCGCGGCCGCCGGGCCCACGGCCTTCACCCCAGCAGTGTGGGCCAGAGGCTCAGGCGCCTGGCTCGACCGCGACGGGCGCGAGTCGGTTGGCGCCTATGGCCGAACCTATACTTACGACCTCAGCCGCGACCTCGACGTCATCGACTGGCAGATGGGTCTCGACCTCGGCAAGCGCGACCTGTTCTCGCAAGGCGACATCCTGGTGTTCGGCGTGCTCGGCGGCTTCGTCGGCGCCGATCTCGACTACAACCAGCTTGCTCGCGGCTTCGATTTTGAGGGTGGGCAAGTGGGCGGCTACGCCACCTATCTCAATGGCGGGCTGTTCGTCGACACCCTGCTCAACGCCCATCTCTTGGAGCTCGAGACTGCCACGCTGGGCTTCCCGAGCTCGCTCGACGCCACCACCGTGGGCTTGCGCACCGATGCCGGCTACCGCTTCGGCTCGTTCTCGGGCGGCGCGTTCATCGAGCCATTGGCGACCATCGCCGTGCTGTGGTCGGACATCGACGGCTTCACCAATGGCGGCAATAGGGTCAGCTTCGACGACGAGGCCAATGTCAGAGGCCGCCTCGGCATGCGGGTCGGCACCAGCTATCCGGTCTGGACCGGCACGACCATGGAGCCTTTCGTGATCGGCAGCTTGTGGGGCAATCTCTCTGGCGACAACCAGGCCACGCTCACATCCTCAGGCACCACGTTCCGCTTCGAGGACGATCTCGACGATGTGTGGGGCGAGGTCTCGGCCGGCGTGAACTTCTTCAATCCTTCCGCCTCGACGGCCGTGTTCGCCAAGGTTGACGTCACCTTCGGCGACGACGTCGAAGGCATCGGCGGCAAGGCCGGCATGCGCGTCAGCTGGTGACCCCCGTCATATCGGCGAAAGCCGGTATCCAGAATTACACGCAATCTCTGTCTTGGATTTCCGGCTTGCGCCGGCATGACTTGGTCCGCGCCTATTCGGCCGCGAGCCTCACATATTGGCCATTGGCCACCGGGCAGGCCGCCCACAGCTCCGTCAGCGCGCCGATCAGATGGGCCATCTGCGCGTCGGTATGCACCGGCGAGGGGGTGAAGCGCATGCGCTCGGTGCCCCGCTTCACGGTCGGATAGTTGATCGGCTGCACGTAGATCCGGTAGTGGGCGAGGAGAGTGTCGGTGACCGCCTTGCAGTGGACCGGATCGCCGACCATGACCGGCACGATGTGGCTCGGATTCTCCATCACCGGCAGGCGGACATCGGCCATCAGGCCCTTCAGCTTGCGCACCCGCTCCTTGAGCCGCGCGCGCTCGATCTCGCTCCGCTTCAAATGCCGGATCGAGGCAAGCGCGCCGGCTGCGAGCGCCGGTGCGAGCGACGTGGTGAAAATGAAACCCGGCGCGTAGGAGCGGATGGCGTCGCAGCAATGCTTGCTCGCGGCGATATAACCGCCCATGACACCGAAGCCCTTGGCCAGCGTGCCGTTGATGATGTCGATGCGGTGCATGACGCCGTCGCGCTCGGCGATGCCACCGCCGCGCGGCCCGTACAGGCCGACCGCATGCACCTCGTCGAGATAGGTCAGCGCGCCGTGTTGCTCGGCGAGATCGCAGATCGCCTCAATCGGCGCGATATTGCCGTCCATGGAATAGACGCTCTCTAACACGATGATCTTCGGCGTCGAGATCGGGACCTGCTTGAGCAGTTCCTCGAGATGCTCGACATCGTTGTGGCGGAAGATGTGCTTCTCGCCGCCACCATGGCGGATGCCCTCGATCATCGAGGCATGGTTCTTCTCGTCGGAGAAGATCACCGTGCCGGGGATCAGCTTGACGAGCGTGGAGAGCGTCGCCTCGTTAGCGATATAGGCGGAGGTGAAGAGCAGCGCCGCCTCCTTGCCGTGCAGGTCGGCGAGCTCGGCCTCGAGCTCAACGTGATAATGGGTGGTTCCGGCGATGTTGCGCGTGCCGCCGGAGCCCGCGCCGACTTCGTCGATTGCCTCGTGCATGGCGGCGCGAACGGCGGGGTGCTGGCTCATGCCGAGATAGTCGTTGGAGCACCACACGGTCACGTCGCGCGGGCCGTCCGCGCCGAAATGATCGGCGGCCGGATAGGCGCCGCATCGGCGCTTCAGGTCGGCGAAGACCCTGTAGCGGCCTTCCTGGTGCAGCGACTCAAGATGTCGCCGAAAGCGATCTTCGTAATCCATGCCCAACTTCCCTAGACTCGGCCGTTCGCCGTTCTGTCATTTTTGGGTACTCGCCGCAGGGATATCGTCGTCGAGCCCAGTAATCTCAAGCCTTAGAGACGTTCCAAGGAAGTATCCTAATAAGGTCAGCCCGACAAGGAAACCAAGCCGTGACAGGCGGCAGCGGATTGTCGCACGGTCGCCTGCTCCCGGAAGTCTTGCATGGCCGAATCATCGGTCGTCGGGGGGCTCTCACGATTCGCGCATGGGTGGGTCGAGCCCTAGGCCGACCGGCTTCGGGACGCTCCCGGCAGCGGCCAAATCGACCCAAAAGTCGCAGCCCAGGAATTCGGCACCGCAACAGCCCACCCGGGGCCCTGAAAAATCATAACGAATTGGAGAAAAAATAGAATCGGTGAGGCCTGGAAAATAGAGCGCGTCTGCGCAGGGATTAGGCAGATCCTGCCTCTCCGCCGAGCCGCCAGGAAGCGTCCATAGGCGATATGACAAAAACCGGGACTCGCCTCAGGACCACCGTCAACCTATTGACAAATGGTGGTTTTCTGGCACGATAGGGGATGGCGTCCCCGCTTTTTTGGACCCCAAACTTCGTGGCGGAAATGTCACAAGAAGGCCAAAAACGTCCGCGCCCGCTTCGTTACCAATTTACCTTCCTGCCGGAACGCGTATAAGCAGAGTTCAGAACTCTCTTCGGGGGGATTTCTGCCTAGGGACCATGGTGGGGTTTCGCCGAAAGGCCAATTCGAAGCGAGAGTTTGGATTAGGCAATTTATCAGGGAAGGTGGAGATGGACATGTTTGGGGGACTGACAAAAACATCCAGCCGCATCGCCATCGCAGCCGCGTTTGGCTTGATGCTTGGGGGTTACGCCCTGAGTTCTGGCCCCGCTGTAGCAGCGGACTTCGGGGGCGATTGCTGCGCGGATCTCGAGGAGCGGGTGGCCGAGCTCGAGGCGACGACTGTCCGCAAGGGCAACAAGAAGGTGTCGGTGACGCTCTCCGGTTGGGTCGTCAAGACCGTCAGCTGGTGGGACGATGGCGACATTTCCGAAGCGCATGTCGGCGACAAAGACGCTGACTTGACGAGCCGGTTTGCTATTACCGGATCGGCGACGATCGCTCCGGGGTGGTCGGGCGGTTACAACATCACCGTCACGGTTCCGGGCGCATTTGCCGGTCAGATTGAAGACGGCAACGTGTTCGGCATCAATTCGGACCAGATCAACGAAGATTCAGGCCTTCTTTCCGGAATCAACACGCTCTACTCGTATATGTACGTCAAGAGCGACTCATACGGCGCCATCAACTGGGGCTATCTGAGCCCGGCTTCGGATAACCCGGCGGTTCTTGCCGATCTGTCCGGTACGGTCATCGAATCGAACGGTGTGTGGTTCGAAGGCAGCGGCTTCTTCTTGCGACCCAAGGGTGGTGGCCCTGGCTTGGCCGGCCTTTCCGGTCTCACTACGCCGGTGCAGTGTAACTCGGGCGTCGGCAATATCGGTGTGGACTGCTACGGAGCGCCGCAGAGCGGCGTCCGTTACGACTCACCGACTTGGGGCGGGTTCCGCTTCGAGGCGAGCTGGACGGAGTTCATCGAGAGCTTGAGCGTTGTTAGCGCAGCCCTTCCGAACGTCGACGCCTATGACGTGGCCGTGTTCTACAATGGCGATTGGGGCAACTTCAAAGTGTCGGCCGCCTATTCGTACACGCACATGGACGGCAATTTGCTGGTGGCGACGGACTTCGGTGCAGATGTTGACCTGCATCAGGTTGGCGCAACCCTCATGCACGTGCCTTCGGGACTCGGCCTCTACGGCATGTACCAGAACGACGCGCTCGACGGGAGCTTCATTAACCCCTTCTCGGGAGCGGCCCAGGGCTTCGCCGACACGGATGCTTGGTACCTCAAGCCCTTCATCAAGCGGACTTGGAATCCCGCCGGTGCGACCGTGTTGTATGGCGAGTACGGCCAGTATAACGATCAGCTCAATAATCTCTCTGGTAACAACTTGTGCGGCTTGCAGGTCGCCGGGACGACCGCTGGTAACTTCTGCACGACCAATGGGAACATCTTCGCCACGGGCTCGGAAGTGGAGCGCTGGGGATTGGGTGTCGTGCAGGAGATCGACTCGGCCGCTATGCACCTGTTCGCCAGGTGGCAGCATTCGGACGTCAGCATCGATTTCGAAGGCCTCAACCTTGGGAACTTGGAGGTTCAGAGAGTTGGCCAGGGCTTCGACGATCTGGATATCTTCCAGGTGGGCGGCATCATATTCTTCTAAGCCGCAAGCCCGACATACAAGAACAGGAAGCCGCCCTTCGGGGCGGCTTCTTTTTTGCCCCGGGTTTCCCGGGTCTCAGTTCTGGGGCACCGCTTGCCGGAATGGCGCCTTCGCCGCGAGGGTTGTGCAAGCCGCTGGGCGGGGTTATCTCAGGACTGGGGAGAGAAACGCCAAGAGAGCGGGCATGCAAAAGGAAACGTCTGGAAACGGCTCACGTCCCGCGCCCGTCCTCACCGTCAAGGACGTGTCCTACTGGTACGGGACCAAGCAAGCCCTCGACGACGTGAGTTTCGAGGTCTATCCCGGCAAGGTCACGGCCCTGCTCGGGCCCAACGGTGCCGGCAAGACCACGCTCTTCTCGCTCATCACCCGGCTGTTCGATGCGCCCGAGGGCCGTATCGAAATCTGCGGCAAGTCGGCATCCGAACGGGGCGCCGGCGCGCTTGGGCCCCTTGGCGTCGTATTCCAGCAGCCGACGCTCGACCTCGATCTTACGGTCAAGCAGAATCTGCGCTATTTCGCCTCGCTCCGGGGCCTGAGCCGGAAGGAAGCGGATGAGCGAATGCTGCGGGCGCTCGAAGCGCTCGATATGCAGGAGCGCATCAACGAGCGCGTGCGGGCCCTCAATGGCGGCCATCGCCGCCGGGTCGAGATCGCGCGCTCGCTGCTGCACAGCCCGAAGCTCCTTCTGCTCGACGAGCCAACGGTCGGTCTCGACGTGCCGACGCGTTCGGCAATCGTCAGCCACGTCCATAATTTGGCGCGGACCGGCGATATCGGCGTGCTGTGGGCCACCCATCTGTTCGACGAGGTTGAGCCTAACGATGACCTGCTCGTGCTCGACCGCGGGCGCATCGTGGCGCGCGGCACCGCCAAGGATGTGGTGGCGGAAACCGGTGCGAAAGATCTTGGCGGCGCGTTCGAACTCCTCATCGGCGGCGAAGCCGAGGAGGACATCGCCGCATGAGCTTCACCCATTACGCGCGGGCCTTTTACGGCATCGTCTGGCGCGAGCTCCTGCGTTTCATGCAGCAGCGCGAGCGGTTTCTCGCCGCCTTGGTTAGGCCGCTGATCTGGCTGATCATCTTCGCCGCAGGTTTCCGCGCGGCGCTCGGCATCTCGATCATCCCGCCGTACCAGACCTATATCACCTACGACGTGTACATCACGCCCGGCCTGCTCGCCATGATCCAGCTGTTTCAAGGCATGCAGAGCTCGTTGTCGATGGTCTACGACCGGGAGATGGGGTCGATGCGCGTGCTGCTCACCACGCCATTGCCGCGCTGGTTCCTGCTGCTGGCGCGCCTGTTCGCCAGCGTCATCGTCTCACTGTTCCAGGTCTATGCCTTCTTGATCGTGGCGCAGCTGCTCGGCGTTCAGCTGGCGCCTTGGCATGCCATCTGGACCGTACCTCTGCCGTTTTGGCCGCACGAATTCGGTCTGGTGATCCCGCCGATCGAGTACCTGTTCGTGCTTCCGGCCCTTATCCTCACCGGCATGATGTTCGGGGCGCTAGGCATGCTGCTGTCATCGACCATCAAGCAGCTCGAGAACTTCGCTGGCATCATGAACTTCGTGATTTTCCCGATGTTCTTCGCCTCCTCGGCGCTCTATCCCTTGTGGAAGATGCGCGAAGGCAGCATCTGGCTCTATTACATCGCTCTCTACAACCCGTTCACCTGGGCGGTGGAGCTCATTCGCTTCGCGCTCTATCGGGAGCTCAACGGGACCGCGCTCGCCGTGGTGGTCGGCTGCCTGGTCGTGTTCCTCGTCCTGTCGGTCTGGGCTTACGACCCCTCGCGTGGCATCCAACAGCGTAAGGTCGCCGCACCCGTCACCGGTTAAGGCTCGCAGCCCAGGTCTTCAGCGGCCGGAGAAATTGGCTGGATAGCGCTCTAACAGATCGACGTGGATGGCCTCGATCGCCTGCGGATCGCGTTCGGCTTGCGGCACGGCGATGGTCTCGACCGTGACCACGTGAGTCGGCCGGGACGCCAAGAGCACCAGCTGGTCGGCAAGCAGGATCGCCTCGCGCGCATTGTGCGTGACCAGGATCGCGGTGGTGGGCCGCGCCGACCAGACCTCGAGCAAAAGCCGCCGGAGCCGGTCGGCGGTCCGCTCGTCGAGCGATACGAAAGGCTCGTCCAGAAGCAGGAGATCGGGCTTGGTGGCGAAGGCGCGTGCCAGCGCGACCCGCCGGGCAAGCCCGAGCGACAATTCCTGCGGATAGCGGGGCAGCATGTCGGCGATGCCCACGGCCTGGGCCAGCCACTCGAGATCTTCCGCCGAGAAGTCGGGCGCGGCGACCAGCTCGATATTCTGCCGCACGGTGCGCCAGGGCAGGAGGCGCGGCTCCTGGAACATGACGCCGATCCTCGCCCCTTCCGGGACGTTGACCTTGCCGACGAAACGGTCGTCAAGGCCCGCGACAATGCGTAATAGCGTGGTCTTGCCGCAACCCGACGGGCCCATCAGTACCGTCATGCTCTCCTGCGCGACATCGAGCACGAAGTCGCGGATCGCCGTCAGCCGCGAGCCGTCGGCTCCGACATAGGTCTTCTCGTCGATGCGGATTTCAAACTGGTTTGTTACGCCAGCGCGTTGCATGTCGTTCAATGGGCTGCACCAATAGATATTCGATTGCCAGCATGACGGCGACGAAAGCAAGCGTGTAACCGAGTATGGCGGTCACGTTGAACAGCTGGAAGTTCAAATGAAGCTCGAAACCGACACCGTTCGGCCGGCCGAGAAGCTCAACCACGAGGACGATCTTCCAGATCAGCGACAAGCCTGAGCGCGACGCGGCGGCGAAATACGGCTGAAGCTGGGGGAGGGTGACATTGCGCAATTTACTCCAGGGGGATAGCCGATAGGCGCGCGCCATCTCGTCGAGCCCCGGATCGAGCGCGCGGGCGCCTTCCCGCAAGGTAACGATGACGTTGGGAATCTTGTTGAGGGCCACCGCGCCGATCGCCGCTGCCTCATTCAGGCCGAACCACACATAAGCGAGAATAATAATGACCAGGGCGGGGAGGTTGAGCAGCACGATAAGCCACGGATCGAGCACGCGATTCAGCGCCGGCGATTGGCCCATGGCGAGCCCCAGCATGCTGCCGATCGCCATGGCCACCACGAACGAGGCGATCACGCGCCACAAGGTTATGCCGAGCTGGGTCACGAGATCGCCATGCACCGACTCCTTATAAATATATTCGATGACCGCCACGGGACCCGGCAGCATCCGGCTCTGCGCGATCTCGGCGGCGATGAACCAGACGAGCAGGAAACCTGCCACCGAAAGAATCGAGATTACAGGACCGCTCAAGATGCGCGTCCCTTGCCCGGCATCGGAGCGGGCGAGGCTTAGGCTCATGGAGCGTCCTCGCGCCAGAAAGTGCCGGGGGCAAGCTCGGTGCCCGGTCCAACCAGCTTCTCGCCGCCAAGCTCGCGCAGGAATTGATAGAGGACCTTGGCGTCGGCCTCGTTCTCGGCCACGGAGCGTTCCGGTATGCCTTCGCGGTAGCGGCGCCGCAGCGCCTCGAAGGTCGCCTCGGTGAAGGTTGGATCGTTCTCGGCCATAAGCGGCTTCAGCCGGTCCCACTCTTCATTGGAGGTGGCGAGCAGGTCGTCGGCCTTCGCCGCGGCACGCAAGAAGCCCTGCACGCCGGCAAGATTCTGCTTGGCCCAGTCTTCGCTGAACACATAGCCGACCATGGAGACCTCGCCCTTGGCGCCAAGCTCGCGCACCACCTCTTCAAGGCCGATCAGCTGCGTGAAGCCTTCCGCCTCGAGCCTTGCGGCATAGGGCCAGAAATTCAGGACGGCATCGATCTGGCCCTGCTTGGCGCGCTCATTCAGGAGCGGGGGCGCGCCGTATTCCTGCCTGGTCTCCGTCCGGAGATCGAGCTTGGCGGTGCGCAACGAGTAAGCCACGATGAGCAGCCAGCTCTTGTCGAGAGGACCGCCGGCCACGCCGAGCTTCTTGCCCTTCAGGTCGGCCAGCGTCTTTATCGGTGAGTTGGGGGGCACCATGATGGAGCCAAGCGCCGTGGTGAACGGCGAGAAGGTGAAGTTCCCGCCGCTGCTCCGCTCGCGTGACACCCACAACCAATCCGTGGCGATGATATCGACCGAGCCTCCGTGCAGGCCCACGGTAGTTGCTTGTGTGCTCGCCAAGGGCACAATGTCCAGCTCGATGCCTTCAGCCTTGTCGAGGCCATTGGCTTGGATGGTGTCGAGCGCCCAGCTGACGGTGCCGAACTTGAGTACGCCGATCTTGACCTTGCTCGGCGTCTCGGCGGCGTGGCCTATGCCGACGCCCGCAATGGCGCAAAGCAAGAAGGCTAACAAACATGACCGCAACGGGCGCTCCTTCACGTTGTTATCGCTCTAATCCAATTGCGTTGGGGCTAGCCAAACCATGCGGCGCACGCAGTACTTCTGCCGCTCGCGCGGCCAACGCGGTCGTGGCCCTCTGGCGAGGCCCGGAAGAGTTATGTGCGTCTTCGGCGAGAGTGGCGGCGCCTACTCTACCCATCCCGGCGTTTATGGCAAGGTTCCATTGCCTTATTGTCAGATTGGGCAAGATCGGCGGCAAAACTGCCCGGCTTTCTGCGACCATCAGCCCGGAGCCTTCAGCCGGTAGCCGTGGCCACGCACGGTGTCAAGCAGGGGCTCGCGCCCGGGCGTATCGATCTTGCGCCTGAGCCGCGCAATGTAGACGTCGACGACGTTGGTGAGCGGATCCTCGCTATAGCCCCAGACCTGATTGAGGATGCGCGTGCGCGAGAACACGCGGCCAGGCGCGCTCATCAACAGCTCGAGGATGGCAAGCTCCTTGGCTGTGAGCTTGATGGTCTCGCCGCCGCGCCGTACCTCAAACAGCTCCCGGTCAAGCGTGAGATCGGCCACCTGCAAGATATTCGACTTCGGGGCGAATTGGTGAGAGCGGCGGACCAGCGCCTCGATGCGGGCGAGCAGCTCGTCGAAATCGAACGGCTTGGTCAAATAGTCGTCGGCGCCGACCTTGAGGCCTTTGATCTTGTCCTCGAGCGCGTCCATGGCGGTGAGCATGAGAATGGGCGTGTGGTCGCCCTCCTGGCGCAGCTTTTGGCAGACCTCATAGCCATGCATATCGGGCAACATGAGATCGAGCACGATCACGTCGAACTCGCCGGTCTTGGCGAGATCGACTCCCTCGCTGCCCGAGGAGGCGACGGTAACCCCGTGATTTTCGGCACGGAGTCCGCGGTCGATGAAATCGGCGACGCGCGGTTCGTCTTCCACCAACAGCACGTTCACGCGGCGGTCTCCGCTTCGTCGGCCGGCAAGGCCACCGTCACCGTTGTTCCTTCACCGACCTGGCTGACCATCTCGATCCTTCCCTTATGAGCCTCGACGATAGCCTTGGCGACCGGAAGGCCCAGTCCTAAGCCCTCCTCGTTCATGGAGGCGGCATGCCCGCCGCGCCGGAACCGCTCGAAAATCCCCTCAAGCTCATCCTGTGGAATGCCGATGCCGCGATCCGAAACGCGCACGGTGACCTCGCCGTTGGCGCTGCCGATCTCGACCTTCACCGATCCCTTGGATTTGGAATAGCGCACCGCATTATCAAGAAGCACCAGAAAAAGTTGCCGGAGCCTAGCCGGGTCGCCACGCACGATTTCGTGCGCCTCGCCGTTGGCGAAAGCGATATCGACGGCCTTGCCATGGGCGATGACCTTGGCGTCGCCGCAGACTTTCTCCAACAGATCGCCGAGGTCTATCGGCTGCAAATTGAGGCGCGCGGCGCCGGCGCCCTGGCGGGCGATGAACAACAAGTCGTTGACCAGGACCGATAGGTGTTTCGCCTGCTCGACGATGCGATCGATGGACCGCTTATATTCGGCGACCGGCTTGTTCTTGCCGCGCAAAGTGATCTCGCCCTCGCCGCGGATGATGGTGAGGGGCGTGCGAAGCTCGTGGCTGATATCGGCGAAGAAACCGCGCCGCGTCTCGTCGATCTTGCGCAAGGATTCGTTCGCCCGGCGTAGTTCCTCGGTTCGCTCCTCCACCAAAGTTTCGAGATTGGCATGCGCATCCTGCAAGGCCTTCTGGTGGGATTGGAGGTCCGTCGCCATGCTGTTGAAGCTGCGGCCAAGATCGGCGAACTCGTCGTGGCCGGAGATGGAAATGCGATGGGATAGGTCTCCTTTAGCAAGCTTTGAAGTCCCGCGCAGAAGCTCGGCCAGGGGGGCGCGCAAGCCGCGCAGCAGCAGGATTGCCAGCGCCAGCGTGGCAAGAATGGCGAGCGCGGCGTGTATCTGGCTGATGCGCTCAAGCCGGTTCAGGAGCTTTGTGGCGTCGGCATCGATTCTCACGACTTCGGCGGTCTCGTCCGCCACGGCGACTTCGATCAACTCGTTAAGCTTCTGATCGATGCCGTTTTTGGTCAGCTCGAGCAAATTTTGCCAGGCGACATCCGGCCGGCCGCGATTACGCAACTGTTCCACCTCGCCGAGCTGATCCAGGGCTTGCTGAAACTCCCGCTTGATCGCGGCAAGCCGCTCAAGCTCGGCGGATTCGCCCTTGTGTTCCTCGGGCCCCACCAGGGCCAGCTCCCGCTCGGTGAGGTCTTGCAGTGCAGCGAGGTCGGACTCGATGACCTTGTTCAGATAGGCGGCGCCCAAAGGCTTGTCGCTCATGCCGGTAAGGAGGGTATCGGTCCACGCCTTGAACAGTTGCTGGCTGTGGCGGGAGAGCTGCAATTGCCGCTCGAGCTGCTCATGGGCGATGCGGGAGCGGCTGAAGAAGGTGTGAGACTGGGTAACGCCCCAATAGGCAAGCGCCGCGGCCGATAGCGACAGGGCCAGAAGCAGTCCCGCGGTGATGAGGAGCTTGGTCTGGTAGCGCATGACCGGCCTCTTCGCCCAAGCCTTAAGGAGATGTCCAGGGGCGTCGGATCAAGCCTATTCCAAGGCACGGCGCCCAACGGTCTGCCGGGCCCGGGGCGGAGCATGGCAGGCCCCTTATATACTGAATTTTTCCCAGTCCCTTGAGCATTGAACCTCCTCCCGGGTCTCGGCTTGGCGGGGGACGTATTGGCAGACTTCCCTGTTTAACTTGCTTACTGTCAGTTGCCTGTCAGGGATAAATTGGTAGGGTCCTTACCAGGATAAAGGCGGGCTAACCGCTGGGATCAAGGCCGGTGGGGGGCGTTTTGCGGCCAGTAGGGAGTAGGGGACATCTCTCGAGGAGCGCGCGGTTGACGGTCGCGTCATTGGCCGGCGCGGCGGCCTTTTGGCTTACTCCATCGCCTCAATCCGCTTTCGCCGAGTTCGAAATCCCGGAAGTGGACGGCGAAAAGGGCAGCATCGAGATGGAATATCGCGGGGCCCAGCATTGGGGCTTCCCGCGCGCCGACGAGGATGGCGAGATCGATGCGCTCCGCCAATCCCACGAAGTCGAGATCCAATATGCCATCACCGATTACTGGATGGTGCGCGTCACGCCGAATTTCGAGCAGCCGGCGGACGATTCGATCGACATCTTCACGGTCGGGATCGAGACCCAGGTGGTTCTCGTGCCGCGCAAGGGAGGCAGTTTCGGCCTCGCCTTCATGGCTGGATATGGCCCGTCGGACTGGTTCGTCGATGCCGAAGAGCCGGACGAGATCGAATTCGGCCCCGTGGCGGAGTTCGCCAACCACAAATGGCTGCTGACGCTTAATCCGCGCCTGGTCGATCAGGACGGCGAGTTCGCCGATCAGGAAGGACTCGGCTTCGAATATGCCGCCCAGATGCAATATCGCTTCGCCGGACATTGGTCCGCCGCGGCCATGGCGTTCGGCGAGATCGAAGACCTCGCCCACTCCGGTCCCTTCAACGTGCAAACGCATGCGCTCGGCCCGAGCCTCTATTGGTTCTCGGATGCCGACGACGAGGTTGGGGAGACAAAAGACGAGGTGCGGAAGGCCGAATGGAGCGCGGGCCTCGGCACGCTGTTCGGCCTGACCTCCGAAACGGCCGACGTCACGCTCCGCGCCACGTTGCGGATGGAGTATTAGCATGCCTCCGCAGCGATCAGCTAAGCGGCGTGCATGGGTCTTGCTCTGGGCAGGCGTGGCGGTCTTCGATCTCATTCTCGCCGGCGTGCGGCCGGCGTCGGCCGAGTTCGAGATCCAAGAATCGACCATCGATCCTGGCGAGATCCAGCTGCAATATCGCGGCGCATGGCATTCAGGGCTGCCGACGGGAGAGATCGGCCCCATCCTTCCCGACGACGAGGTGGCGCCTCTTCGCCAAAGCCATGAGTTCGAGCTACAGTTTAGCGTCACCAGTCATTGGTTGCTGGCCTTGACGCATGCCTTCGATGAGCCAATCGACGACGATTTCAGTCTGACCGCGATCGAGGCCGAGAGCCAGGTCGAGCTCATCACGCTCGTAGGCAACGGGTTGGGCTTGGCCGTTCAAGGCGGTATCGAGCAGCCACTGCAAAGGGCCCGAGAAGAAGAGCCGTTCAGCTATCATTTCGGGCCGATCGTCGAACTGTCCCAGAACAAGTTCCTCCTCACGCTCAATCCCTTGTTCTTCAAGGAGACTGGAGACCTGGCCGAGCAGGAAGGCTTCGGCTTCGAATATGGGTGGCAGGCGAAATACGACGTGACCAAGCGGCTTGCCTTGGCGCTGGAAATGTTCGGCGAGGTCGAAGACATGGCCAATGCCGGCCCCTTCGACGAACAGGAGCACAGCATCGGCCCGGCCTTCTACCTTACCTTCGAGCGGGAATGGGAAGAGGGTGGCAAGGAGAAAAGCCGCGAACTCGTGCTCAGCCTCGGCGCGCAGTTCGGGCTTACCGATCAGACCTCGGACATGGCTCTCAAGGTTTTCATCGGCTACGAATATTACTAGCGCAAAATTCGTCAGCGCACGGTGAACTTGAACGGCACCGAGATCTCGAACTCGTCGCGGTTCAGGGCGGTGGGAATCGGCGGAAAGGGCGCCGATCGTTCGATGGAAGCGAGTGCCGCGTCGTCGAGCACCTTCGAGCCGGAACTTTTTTTGATGCGGCGGGAAGTGATCTCTCCGTCAGCGTTGACCGTGAACTCAACGACCGCCGTGCCGATGAATTGCGTGCGGGGATTGACTTTGTGTTGTTCGAGATGCGTGCGGAGCTTGCCGAGATAGGCGGTGTGCGCCGTGGTGCTGCCGCCTTCCTGCTCTTCGCCAGAGCTCTCGCGCATCGGCACGACGCTCATTTGATCGAGCGCCGCGACTTGCGGCGGTAAAGGCTGCTCGACCACTTCCGGCTCGGGCTCCTCGACGACCTCCTCGACCTCTTCCAGGTCGCGCTCCTCGATCTCCTCGGGCTCCTTGACGTTTACCTGCTCGGGGCCGGCATCGGAGGCGATGACTTGCTGCTCCTCGATGGGTTTGACTTCCTCGGGCTGCTGCTTTTCCTCGATCAGAGGCTGGGCCATCGCCGCTTGCGAGGTGGGAGCGTCGATCGCTTCGACCGTGACGCTATCCTCGCCGAGCTTGGCAAAGCCCTCGAGCACGATGCCCTGCTCGACCACCATGATGTCGTCGCCTGCGCCTTGCTCCAAAGCGGCGCCGCCCGCAGGCAGCAGCATGAAGAGGGCGAAGGCGAGGTGGATGCCGAGAGAAATCAGCCAAGCCAGAACGGTAACGGCCATGGACTTTCGCCTATTGGCTCGAGGCGGGGGCTCCCCCGTTAGATTTTGGCTGCGACAGCAGGGACACCCGCGCGTAGCCGCTCTCTCCCACCCTGCCAAGGATGTCCATCACTTCCCCATAGGAGCTTTTCTTGTCGGCCCGGACATAGACCACGGTATCGCCTTCCGTGGCGCGAAGCGCCTGAAGTTTTTGAATCAAGCCCTCGCGGCTCACCTGCTCCTCGCGGATGAAGAGGGAGCCGTCGGCGGCAAGCGAAACGATTATGGGCTTTTGCGGCTGGCTGATGCGGGCGGCCGAAGTGTTCGGCAGCTCGACCGGCACGCCGGCCACGAGCAGCGGCGCCGTGATCATGAAGATGATGAGGAGCACCAGCATCACGTCGACCATCGGCGTGATGTTGATCTCCGAGATAGGACGATAATCACCCTCCTCGCGGTTTTCGATGCCGTCGCCGACTGACATGCCCATCAGGAGTGCTTTCCTGCGTGAATCCGCTCTACGGTGGCGGAGCGTGGCCGCCTGACTTCGGCGCGGGCGTCGCCAACGGCGAAATCGCGGGCGATATCGATGATGGCGCTATTGCCCTTGGCATAGGCGCGGCCGAGCGCCACGGAGATCATATTGTAAGCCATCACCGCCGGGATGGCCGCGGCGAGACCGAGTGCGGTGGCGATCAAGGCCTCGGCGATGCCAGGCGCCACCACGGCAAGGCTCGTGTCTTTTTGCTGGGCGATGGCAGTGAAGCTGTTGACGATGCCCCATACGGTGCCGAACAGGCCGATGAACGGCGCGGCGGAACCGACCGTGGCGAGGAACGGCAGGCCGACCTCAAGCCGCTGCATTTGCGATTTGAGCTCGTGACGCATGGCCGTCTCGATACGGTGGCGCTTCTCGGTGGGGCTGTCGTCGAGCGGCGCATCCGCCTCATGTTCTCCCGCGAGCATGACGGCGCTGGCCAGCCCGCGTGTGGACTGGCTGTCTCTTGCCGTGCCCAGACGGCGGATTGCGCGATTAAGGATGCCGACGCGGATGATTTTTTCGAAGATGATTGCCCAAGTCGCTACCGACGCGAGCACGAGCAGCAGCATGACGCTCTTGACCACGGGGTCCGCCTGCATGACGAGGCCCCAGACCGAATAGTCTGGGGCGGCGGCGGCAACGGCAATCTCTTGCTCCACGGAGGCGTATCCTTACTTTGTGAGTTGAACGTTGGTCAGCGTGGATAAAGTGAGATCCTTGAGGCAGTCATCGACCGGCCCGGACGCAGCCTTGCATTCCATCGCATCGTTGATCAGAAAGCTGCCGACCTCATCGCAAGCGGTGCCTTCGATGTCGAAAAGCTTGACCGCGCGCTTGCTCGCCTTGAGCGGCGCGAGGTCGACAGCGAAGCGCTTCCCGATCACGCCGTCAGGCTTGAACAGCACGAGATCGAGCTTCAAGGCTTCGTAATCGGTGCCGCTCTTGTTGTTGATCACAAAATACGCCCGGCATTGGCTGCCTTGCGGCTCGAGCTTGTTGAGCTCGATGGAGATCGCGCCTTCTTGCGCGATCGCTGCATTTAGTCCGAGAACCATGGTGATAGCGGCAATAAATGCCGTCAGACATGCTTTTCTGGGGCGAAGCCGAAAACGGCTTTCAGACTGCGACTGCTGCATGATCCAATTCCTCCCAAAACCGAAATCTGCCGGGGTTGCATCCCCGGGCAACAAGTTCACACAAAACCTCTGTACCAACCAGCCCCGAGGCAACAGCCTGAGTTACCGGTTGGGCCACCTTAACGGTTCCGGGCGTACCTGTTCGCAATGATCTCGGCTTGAAGGCACTTCGCGGTCACCCTGGTACCAAGGGTGTTCCAACGAGCGGCCGGACCTCGACCTCGAAACAAGAACTTGCCAGCCCCTTATTCCAAAGTGCGGGCGATATTTAACGCCGCACCCTGGCATATTCAAGCATATGCTACCCGATAGTCTGGTAACGGATATACCAAAGCTTCCTAAGTATCCTACCGTGCCTTGGTATGCTTGGCTGGCATGGCCGGGATCATTAACCATTGATACCGTTCCCCCCTAAACTATGAGTCCGACCATGGACCGGTTTAACGGGGGGACTAATCATGAAACTTCGCGTCCTTGTGGGCGCGCTGGTGCTCGGCTTGACCCTATTGGGGATAGCTGGCGCGGGCGCGCAAACGAATGATTCCACCAACGTTCCTGAAGTAACCAACCCGGCCAACGCGCCTGCACAGAGCAGTACCGAGGCGCCAGCGCCTGCCGACACTGCAGAGCAGGACAGCGAAGACATCGCTCCCGTCGAGGTGGTTCAGCCAAAGCCGCGGCCGGTCGTGACGGTACCGAAGACGACGTCACGAACGACCTCACGGACGGTGTCACGCCCGCCGGTGCCGCCACCTCAACCGGTGGCAGAACCTGATTTCGCGGCACAGATCGCTCCCATAGGCGCCGAAACACAAGGGAGCGTGATGTCGACCGGAACTCTAGTTCCGATGTCACCCGTCCCAGGCGCCTCTATCCCACTCAATAAAGTTCCTGGTGGCGTCAGTATCCTTCAAGGAAGCGATTTCGCGCGCCAGGGTTACGTCGACACGTTCCAGGAAATTCTGCGCCAGCGCGTGCCCAGTGTGATCATCGGCGATCTTCAGGGCAACGAATTCCAGACCAACATCCAATATCGCGGCTTTGAAGCTTCACCAGTTCCCGGCGTGCCACAGGGTCTCGCCGTGTACCAGAACGGCGTCCGCATCAATGAGGCGTTCGCCGACAACGTGAACTGGGACTTTCTGCCCGAGATCGCGATCGACAATCTGGCCGTGGTCAGCGGCAATCCCGTTTACGGCCTCAACGCTCTCGGCGGTGCCATCGTCGTTAACATGAAGAGCGGCTTCACCTACCAGGGCGGCGAGGCCATCTTTAGCGCAGGTTCATTCGGACGTGCCGAAGGTGACGTGCAGGCCGGTTTGAGGAGCGGCAACTGGGGCGTCTATTTCGGTGGCGAGCGCATCACTGACAACGGATATCGCGACTTCTCCGAGGCCGAAGTTCGGCGCATGTTCTTCGATCTCGGCTATCGGAACAGCGTCGTCGACCTGCACTTTAATTTGTCGGGCGCCGACAACTTCGTGGGCGTCACCGCGTCGGCACCGTTGCAGTTGCTCGCGCTCGACCGCGAGCGCACGTTCACCTCGCCGCAAACGACGAAGAACGAAATGTTGATGCCGGCATTTAACGGCACGGCGAAGATCAACGAAACGACGACCTTAGGCGGCGTGGCCTATTACCGTGACTTCAAGCAGAGCCATGACGACGGCAATATCTCCGAAGCCGAGGAGTGTGAGAACGACCCGTCCTTAGAAGGGCTCCTGTGCATCGAAGGAGAGGAAACGCTCGATCAGACGGGCAATCCCATCGAGTTCGATAGCTTGCGCCAACCGATCGGTTCCATCGACCGCACCAGCCAAAAGGCAAATAGCTGGGGCGGCGCCGTCCAGCTTGTGAACACCGACAGACTCTTTGGTCGGGACAACCAGTTCCTGGTCGGCGCGAGCTACGACAAGGGCGAGGTGACCTACAACGCTTCGAGCGAGCTCGGCTTCTTCAAGCCGCGCTTCGTGGTGCAAGGCGCGGGCATCATTCTCTCTGCGCCGACAGAGGTGCAGGCGAAAAGTCTCGGCACCGACAATGAATATATCGGCGTCTACTTCTCCGACACCTTCAACGTCACGGAACGGCTCGCAGTTACGGCGGGTGGACGGTGGAATCAGGCGACAATCGAAATCCAGGATTTGAGCGGCAACGCGCCGGAACTCGATGGCACCAACGAGTACCAGCGGTTCAATCCGGCCGTTGGTACCACCTACCAGCTTAATAACGGCTTGTCGCTTTATGGCGGCTACTCGGAAGCCAATCGTGCGCCTGTCGCGGCCGAAATTGCCTGCTCGGATCCAAACAATCCCTGCCTGATCGAAAGCTTCCTGGTCGCCGATCCCCCGCTCGATCAGGTCGTGTCGCATACATGGGAAGCCGGCATCAGGGGCGAGCACAAGAGGGGCAATGAATTGCTGCAATGGAGCGCTGGACTGTTCCGCACCCTCAACACGGACGACATCATCACGGTGTTCTCGCCGATCGCCGGTCGCGGCGTGTTTGAGAATGGCGGTGATACGCTCCGTCAGGGTGTTGAGGCGAGCGTGGCCTACTCCAATGACCGCTGGTTCACTTACGCCAACTATGCGTTCATCGACGCCACCTATGAGTCGTCTATCGAGCTCGCCGCGCCCGACAACCCGCGCGCCACGGAATGCGAAACCCGAGGGGGTGGCGGAGACGATGACGACGACGAAGGCGAAGTGGGGGAGGGCGACGATGATGAGGTCCGCTGCATCTTCGTGCGCCCGGGCGATCGCATTCCGGGTATTCCGCAGCACCGATTCAAAGCCGGCTTCGACTACTGGATCACGTCGAAATGGAAGTTCGGTGCCGACACGCTCGCCGTCAGCAGCCAATACTTCTTCCAGGACGATTCCAATCTCAACCAGCCGCTAGGAGGCTATTGGACGGTCGATCTGCACACGAGCTACGACATCACGCCGAGGATCCAGATCTTCGGTCTCGTCAACAACATCTTCGATCGGGAATATGGCGTGTTCGGCACGTTCTTCAATCTTGAGGCGGGCAACTCTGCGGCCCGTGCCGATCCGGCGCTTGGCGGGGACTTCTTCACCAACCCGCGCACCATCACACCGGCTCCGCCGGTCGTGGCCTATGGCGGCGTGAAGGTGAAGTTCTGGTAGGCCGGTTGGGGTTGAAATAGGCCCTCGCAAGACGGGCCTCAAACGGCATGGCTTCTTGGGCGCTTAACTATCAAGCCTCCCCAGAGAGGCTGTTGGCATGCGCCATTGCCAATCTTTCCCCTAGTTATTGCTGGGTGATCTGGACCAATTGTGTAGTTTTTGCGGTTTCCCTATGGCACTTTCCCTAAACTAAGTGGGGAAAAATGCCCGCATAAGGGCATGTTGACCGGGGGGTCTGACATGAGAAAGCGCTTCATTGGAAGCGCCTTTGCGCTGGGCATGGCGATGGTCATGCCGAGTGAAGGGCGCGCGCAGACGGACGACAACACCACGCCGGAGACGCCAGCAGCGACGGATGCACCGGCCGCATCGGATACGCCGCCCGCGGGTGAGGTTCCCGAAGTCGAGATTGTTCAGCCGGAAGCGCCTCCGGTCGCCGAGCCTAGGCCCCAGCCGAGAGCTCGGCCGGCACCGAGGCCGGTGGTTTACGCCCCCCCGCCACCGTCGCCGGCGCCGATAGAGCCCATCGAGCCTGAGCTGGTCATCCCCAACCAGATCGTACAGCCGACCCCTCAATATTACGGACCTCCGGGCGGTACGGGCAATTTCGAGCGCTCGGTCAACTCGGCGCAATCGCCGATCGTGCCCACCCAGGGCATCGTTCCGGGCAATCTGATGGACTTCTCAAGCGCGGCGAGCCGCGTGACCCGGCAGCAGATCGATGAGCAGGAGCCGCTCACCACCAACGACATCCTGTCGCGCGTGCCTGGCGTCGCCATCGTCAACGACGACGGTCTCGGTCGCCATGGCGGCATCTCCATCCGCGGCACGCCGGCGCGGCGCTCGCGTAAAATAGCGGTCTTGGAAGACGGAAGGTTCATCAACCAGAGCATCTGGCTTGATCCTTCGACCCACTATGTGCCGCCGCCCGATCGTATCGAATCGATCGAGGTGCTGCGCGGCACGGTCATCACCTACGGTCCGAACAATAATTCGGGCGTGGTCAACTTCCGCAATCTGTCGCCGTTCGGGCCGAGCGAGTCGGTGGTTTCCGGCCAGGGTGGCTGGGTGTCATTGGGTGGACGCAACCCCGACCCCAGCGAATTTGACGGCCCCTTGGCCGCCACCGACGACGGTTCCGCAGCCAAGTGGCACGTCCACACACGGCATTCGACAGGGAATTGGGGCTTGGTGCTGTCTTATACCGGCGCGAATGCGCAAGGCGCCTGGGACAGCGAGCGGTTGCGCTATAATGACTTCTATGGCGCGCTCGGCTGGAAGGGCGAGAAGTCGGACTTCACCTTCACCACGGTCTATTTCGCCCAACGCGACAATTACGACGAGTCGAACTTCGAGGGAGAGGACGAGGACCCGCCCGGCCAAGTGGAGCGGCTTTTTCTCAAGGGCATTCAGCATTGCAAGACCTGCTTCAACCCGGCCTCGACGCTCAACGAATACAACGCCGACGTCCTACTGATGCAGGGTATCTATAACTACTATGTCGACCAGGACACGACGGTGTCGGCGCGGGTCTATGGCCAGCTCGTCGATCGTGCGCGCTTCTTCAACCTCGAGGGATCCGATCCGCGCGCGGCCGAAGACAGTTTCAGCCCGATCATCGTCGACGACGACGGCGAACTCGCGGCCGTTACCGCCGAAGGCGCCATGGAAGGACGTTACCGCACCTTCAACCATATCGGCTCGGAGCTGCGCACGGAGTTTGCCAACCGGCCGTTCCTGTTCGGTATGAGCCAGAATGTGCAGGCGGGGGTGCGGTTCGAGCACCACGAGTTCACCGATCAAAGCTTCCTCGGCCGTCAAGGACAGATTTTAGACGGCTTCGACAAGCGGGGCCTCGACGTGTGGAATCGCGAGTTCACGGCGGACGCCTTCTCGGCCTTCCTGCAGTCGGACATCGTCGTCAATGACCGTTTGAACGTGGTGCCGGGTGTGCGGCTTGAGAGTTATCATATCTCCCGTCAGACCAACGTTCTCACCGTCGACGACGAGGAAGAGGAGTGTCCTCCTCAATTGGGTGGCGACGAGGAGGAGTGCATCTTCTTCGAGGGCTACGAGGACGATCCCTTCACGGAAAGCTTCAACCGCAACCATGTGCTGCCTGGCGTGGCCTTCGCCTACGGCTTGGGCGCCAAGGGCACTCCGGTCGATTACGGCTCGAAATCCTTGAGCAACACGCCGATCAAGCAAACCCATACCAGCACGGTCTATGGCGGTTATCACCGCGGCCTGACCATGCAAATCCTGCGCGAGGTGAGCTTCCCGCCGGGTGACGAGCTGGGTGACAATTATCAGCTCGGCCTGCGCTCAGTCGCCGTGAAAGGCCTGACCTTCGACGTCGCCGCCTTCCATCAGCGCATCAGGGACTATCAGGCCGGGGGCGAGTTCAATTTGGCGGTCGACAGGGGCTTCGAGAGTTTGGACCTGGTCCATGTCAACGGCTTCGAAGCCTATGGACGGATCGACACACGGCCCTATACCGGGTGGGCGCTCAATCCCTACACCGAGGCAAGCTTCACCTTCGCCGACAGCCAGATCGAGAAGGGTTTCGTCCCTGACGATGATGTGCTGGTAGATGTATCGGGCAACCTTGTTCCCGTGGTGCCGCGCGAATACGCCTATCTCACCGCGGGCATCGAGAGCACGGCCGGCTGGAACGCCAGCGTAAGCTTCATCTATCGCGGCTCGTTCTACACCGACGTGTTCAACACGCCGTTCGGCGGCGATCCCGAAGGCGAAGCGGGCGAGGTGCCGAGCGTATGGCTGCTCGCGGCGCGGGCCAACTACACCATCCCGAACACCAATGCGGTGATCTTCATCTCGGGCGAGAACCTCACCGACGAGGTTTACATCACCGACCGCGAGGATGGCGTCAAACCG
>DATMDY010000003.1:0-5200 GCA_035557335.1 Methyloceanibacter sp. | reverse complement strand
CTATAGTCGTTGCGCCAGCCAGAACGGCAACGGCCTGATGATCGGCAGGCAAAGAGCAGAGGGTCGACCATCTGTGCGACTTTAGTTTAGTTCGACGCAAGAAATATGCCAGCTGTATGGGTGCGACTGGGGCGGCGGCGGAGCGAGTTGCCAAGGGCTTATACGGGCTCACCTAGCCGGAGAAGCGAAGGGGTTCGAGGAGACAGAACGTCAAGAAAATGGCAACCCAGAGATGACCTATTGACAGCAAAACAATACCCTATTCGAATGGGGTATGCAAAATCGAGTAAAACCCGGTCCGTGGTGTCATGTTGGGAACCATTTGGCCTTTACAGGGGAAATTCCATGACCACTACCCCGAGATTGCCCAACGGCCAAACGCCTGCTGAGAAAATGCCAGGCGCCAAGCCGCGTAAAGCCTCCGGCAAGAAACCGCGGAAAAAAATTGCCGCCGAGCCCGCCATCGCCAAGCCAGTGGAAATGGCCAAGCCCGCGCCGGTCAAAAGCGTGGCCGCGTCCGTGAAGCCCCAGGCTCCCGCCATGCCGCTCAAGTCCGCCACGCCGCCCAAGTCTGCCATGCCGCCTAAAAAGACCCCCATGCCCCCCCTGCCTGCGCTCGACGGCGCCGTCGAGAGCTTCGAGCGGTCCTTCCAGGCGGCGGGGCAGGGGGCGATGGCCTTGAACGCCAAGCTCATCGACATGGCGCGGACCAACGTGACCTCTGGCTTCGACTTCATGACGTCCCTTGCCACCGTGAATAACCCCGCGGACATTGTCCGCCTGCAGATGGGGTACTGGGAGGAGCGCATGCACGCGCTGCTTGGCCAGGCGCATGAGCTCAGGACGCTCTCGGCCGAGATCGTTGCCAAGGCGAACGAGCCGATCCGCGCCCATATCAAGCGGAGCTTCCCCGCCAAGGCGGCGTGAGCCGCGCACGGCTAGGCTTCGTCTTTTCCCGCGCGCTGGCATAGACTGCCCCCACCAGCCGGGGGGAGGGGCGTCATGCTGCGCGAGGATCTGATCTTTGTCGGCACCTGCGACATTGCCGGGCTCGTGCGCGGCAAGGGCTTCCCGGCGCGCGAGCTCAAGGCGCGGCGCAAGACCGGCATCGGCTGGACCCATTCCAATTTGATGCAGACCTGCTTCGGGCCGATCCTCGACACCCCCTTCGGCACCGGCGGCGATCTGATGATCGTGCCGGATCCGTCCTGCGAGGTTGACGTCGATTTCGGCGACGGCTCGGCGCCCGAGCATTTCTTTCTCGGCGACATCCGCAATACCGACGGCACGCCTTGGGAGTGTTGCGTGCGCGAATTCCTGCGCCGCGCCGTCAAGGCCCTCGACAAAGCGAGCGGCCTCGGCTTGGTCGGCGCCTTCGAGCAGGAGTTCGTCTATACCGGCGCGGAGGACCTGCCCGGGCACGCTTACAGTCTCGGCGCCTTTCGCCGTCAGGGCACGTTCGGCGAGACCCTGGTCGCGGCACTGCGCGAAGCCGGCGCCAAGCCCGATTCGTTCCTCGCCGAATATGGCCCGCGCCAATACGAGATGACGGTGACGCCGCAGCCGGCTCTGCGCGCCGCCGATCATGGCGTGATCGCGCGCGAGATGGCACGTGCCACCGCCTTCCGCCGGGGGGAGCGCACCATCTTCTCGCCCATGCCGGTGGCCGACGGCGTGGGCAACGGCGTGCATATTCATTTCAGCCTGCATGAGAAGTCTGGCGAGCCGCGCACCTACGACAGGAAGGGGCCGCTCGGCTTGAGCCAGGTCGCGGCGCAATTCGCCGCGGGCGTGCTGCACCATCTGCCGGCGATCGCCGCCATCACCGCGCCGTCGCCGGTGTCTTATCTCAGGCTCACGCCCGGCCGCTGGGCGCCCACCACCGCCGATATCGTCAAGCAGGACCGCGGCGCAGCTCTTCGCGTCTGCCCGGTATTCGGCGCGGCCAGCGAGAAGAAGACGGCGTCGCAATTCAATCTCGAATTCCGCGTCTGCGACGCGGCGGCGAGCCCCTATATGGCCCTCGGCGTGCTGATCTTCGCCGGCGCCGACGGCATCGCCCGGAAGCTCACCCTGCCCGAGGCCGGAGCAGCGCCGCCTTTGCCGCATTCGCTCGGCGAAGCGCTCGACAAGATGGCGGCAAGCCAAACGGTCGCGAGCTGGTTCGAGCCGACCTTCTTCGAGGCCTATCTCCGCCACAAGCGCTCCGAGCTAGCCCATGTCGCGGGGCTCCAGCCACCGGAACTCTGCAGCCGCTACGCTGAAATCTATTGAGAAGCGGCCGCGATATTCACCGCATCTTCGGTGGATAGCATGCGGCAATAGCCTTTGAAGCAATCGAGCGCGGCGGCGTGCCGCGCGGGCGTCTCGGCGGCGCAAGCGTCATGCACGCAAGTCATGTAATAGCCCTTGTCGGCGCCGTCCTTCACCGCATGGTCGATGCATTGGTCGGTGAGGACGCCTGCGACGAACACATCCTCGATGCCGATATTGCGCAGGAGGTAATCCAGATTGGTGGAATTGAAGACCGAGGACGAGGTCTTGGGCAGCACGATCTCGTCTTCCCATGGCGCGATCTCGGCGACCACTTTGGCTTCGAGCGAGCCCTTGGCGAATCCCATGTGCGATAGCTTGTAGTCGAGGCTGCGGTCGCGTCCGTCGCGGGTCAAATCCTCGATCACCGTGTAGATGACCTCGAGCCTTGCAGCCCGGAAGGCTTCCAGCAAGCGGGCGATGTTGGGAATGACGCGGGACGTGGCCGCCTGATGGAATTCGGGCCGCTTCGCCGCAGAAGCGGGCCCGCAAATGCCGTTCTGCACGTCGATGACCAGCAATGCGGCGCGGCCGGGCACGATAGGCCGGTCGCGGGTAAGGTCGGATGGCAAAGGTGTCATGCTAATTTCGCACGGTTGGGATGGACGCGCGCTCCAGATTGGGCATGATAGACGCATCGGTCCAGGAGTGGAAAGGAGTGCACCATGCGAAGCCTAGCCGCCGTGCTTTCTCTCGTTATCCTCGTTGCCGGAGCCGCTTTAACCTCGGCGCAGGCAGCCGATGCCGACACCGTCGCCGCCATCAACGCCTCCTCCAATGCGCTCGACGATGCGTTCTCCAAGGGCGACGTCGAGACGATCAAGAAGCTGATGACGCCCGACCACATCACCGTCACGCCCTATTATGACGGGCCGCAAACGGTGCAAGATCAGATCGATACGCTGAAGGAACTCGACTGGTCGCAGACGATTGTCGGAGACGTGGCGGTCTCGCTGCTCGGGCCCGATGCGGCGCTCAGGACCTTCACCGCCGACCTGAAGGGAACTTTCCAGGGCAAGACCTTGCCGGCGCGCGTGTTCGTCACGGAAGTCCTCGTGAAACGCGACGGGAACTGGATCGAGAGGTTCTACCAGGTCACCACGCTGGAATAAGTCGCTCAAGCTATGCGTGGGATGAGACTGACGGCGATCCTGGCATTGGTGGTACTTGTGGCGGGCCTGGCGACTGCGCGGGCCGACGGGACAGCGTGTCGAGGCGCCGTAGACATATGGCGATAAGGACAGGAAGTCTCTACGCCGATCTCCCTGATAGACCTGCCGGTGACGAACGTGTCGATCGCCTTCTTGAGCGGCTGCCGTTCCGCATCGAACGCATCGTCTCGACCGGCCAAGCGACTCGGGAAGGCGAGTGGTACGATCAGGACGGCGACGAATGGGTGCTGCTGGTCGCGGGCAGCGCGCGATTGCGTGTCGAAGGCGAGGATGCCGATCGGGAACTTCATGCCGGCGACTGGATATTGCTCCCCGCGCATTGCCGCCATCGCGTGACCTGGACGCAAAGCGATCCCGCGACCGTCTGGCTCGCCGTACACTTCTGAGGTGAGGAAACGCTTTGCCCTCCGCGCATATGCAACTATGAATGAACGCTCAATCTGAGATGAAGGCGAGCATCAACGGCCCAAGGCGGTCGAACAGGAGCCAAGCAGTGCAAAGGAGGAGAAAAATCCATGGCTGGGCAAACAGTTACGCGTGCGAAACTGGCGGAGCTCTTGAATGAAGATCTGGCCCGTGAATATCAGGCCATCATCGCCTATGTGGTCTACTCGCAAGTGCTGACAGGCGCCGAATATATGAGCATCGCCGCGCAGCTCGAGGAGCACGCGCACCAAGAGCTGCAACATGCGCTCACTCTCTCGCGGCAGATCGACTATCTCGGCAAGATGCCGACCGTGACCCCGAAACAGGTCAAGGTCTCGAAGAAAGCGCGCGACATGCTGCGCTTCGATCTGCAAAATGAGGCCGACACCATCCGCAATTACCGGGAACGCGTCCGCCAATGCGAGGCGCTCGGCGAATTTGCGATGGCGGAGCAGATTCGGGAAATTCTCGTGCAGGAGCAGGACCATCTGATCGATCTGGCCACAGCTCTCGGCGAGGAAGCCCCCAATGTCGGCGATGGCAGCGGGCCGATCAGGCGACGCCGCTAACGCCCAACAATAAGCAGGGAATAACCCATTTGTTGAGTGATAGGACCACCAAGGAGGAATGAAGTTATGCAAACCACTTGGATGCCCAGCACCGAATCGGGTGTGATCCACAACCGGGCGGAACTGCCCGAAAGTGTTTTCGCCTTCCCGAAGCAGCGCAAGGAACCGCTGACCGACGCCGACCACGTGAGAAACGCGCTCGCCCGTTTCGACCAGGTCGAAGGCGTCTCCGACTCCGATCGCGACCTCGCCTTCGCCAATATCAAGGCGGCGGCGGCTTATTACGGCGTCGATGTGCGCGAGAATAGCTGGCGCGATCTCATGCGCTAGTTTCGTTGCATTGCCAGATGGATTTACGCGGTCTGGGACATTCGTCTCGGGCCGCTTCGCTTTACTCAGGCTAGGGATGTGCCGACGACGATCGCGTTGCCCAGGAGATAAGCGGTAAGGAGAGCCACAAGCCAGACACGATCGCCGTATACGAGCGTCTTTTCGTGTTCGGCATCTTTTCCCTTCCACGAACTGGCCGCCACCCTTGCCAAGATGACGATGATGAACAGATAAGCGAGCATATAGATTTTATCGATCATCATTACATACTCGACTTCGGGGAGCGATGAAGTTGCTGTCAGCTGGAGGGCAACCAGCGTCAGCAACGCCGTGATGCCGAGACCGATGCGGGCTTCGACGTAACTCGGGCGTATGAAGAACACGAGCGAA
>DATMDY010000002.1:0-11920 GCA_035557335.1 Methyloceanibacter sp. | reverse complement strand
GCTCGAGCCGGTCATGGCGGTGGAAATCGCCGTGCCCTCCGAGGCCACGGCCAAGATCAACTCCATCGTATCCTCGCATCGCGGACAGATCCTGGGCTTCGACGCGCGGCCGGGCTGGCCGGGTTGGGACGTGGTGCAGGCGAATATCCCCGAGGCCGAGATCCAGATGCTGATCGTCGAGGTCCGGTCGGCGACGGCGGGGGTAGGCACGTTCAACGCCAAGTTCGATCATCTCGCCGAGTTGACCGGCAAGGTGGCCGACCAGGTACTCGCCCATCGCGGCGCCAAGGCCGCCTGACTTTCAGAGCAGGGACAGACCGAGGTTCATCACGCCCGCGACCACGAGGGCGAAGCAGAGCAGGGCCACGGCGAGCAGCGCCGCCGAGACGATGGCGGCTGTCTTCCAGGGATTACCCGACTCTTGGGCCATGCGTCAGGATCCTTGACTCGCTTCGGGCGGAGGGGTGCGCCGGGTGATCCGCCTGAGCAGCCTTATGGTCAGCCAGAAAAACACGACGATCAGCAGAATAGCGGCGAGCGGCGCCGCCAGAGCGAGCAGCGACACGATCAGCGAGCCGCCGGACTCGGCGGTGGCGATCACCGGATTGCCGAGCGTGCCGGTGAACATTGTGGATTTCGCGCGCAGCAGAGCGGTCATGCCTTGCGTGGCGCCGGCGATACCGCCGCCGGCGATGACGGCCGTCGCCCATTTCACCATGGGCGGCAGATCGGTGATGACCGCCGCCGCTACCACCGTGCCGGCGACGAAGGCGGCGGGCGTAGCGATGGTGTCGAGCAAATTGTCGACGCCTGGGATGTAATAAGCCAGGATCTCGACGATCGCCGCCACCCCGAGCAGGGTCATCGCGCCTGGCGTGGCCAGCCACGCGAAATTCTCGCCGACCGGCAGATAGCCGGCATAGGACGCGCCGCTCACGATGAGCAGCGGCAGGAACACGCGCAAGCCGGTCGCCGCGGCGAGCCCGATGCCGAGCGCGATGGAGACGGCGAGATCGAGTTCCGACATGGCGCTGTCTTAGCCTAACCCGCGCGGTTCGGGCACACCGATTCTAGCCGTCGCCACCCGGGAATGCGTTTAGCGGCTTACTTACCGTCGATCTGCCGGCCCATGATGGCGATGGCTTGCTGATAGACGCCGGCCGCATTCCAGCCCTGTATGGCCTGGAAATTCGGCTGGCCGGGCTGATAGCCGGCGCCGGGCGTCCAACCGTGTCCCCTTAGGAAATTGGCGGTGGAGGCGAGCGCATCGGCCCTCGAGTTGAGATTGATGACGCCGTCGCCGTCGCCGTCGACCCCATAGAGTAGGATGCTCTTGGGCAGAAACTGCGTCTGCCCCACCTCGCCATGCATGGCGCCGCGCGTGGCGGGGTTGAGCGTGCCGCGGTCGATGAGCTGGAGCGCGGCGTAAAGCTGCTGCGTGAAGAATTCGGGGCGGCGGCAGTCATAGGCAAGCGTGGCGATGGCCGACAGCACGTTCTGGCTGCCCATATAGCTGCCGAACGCGGTCTCCATGCCCCAGATGGCGAGCAGCGGTCCGGGCGGCACGCCATAGCGCTGCTCGAGCGCGGCAAACAGCTTGCCGTTTTGCGCCCTCATCTGCCGACCACGGGAGACGATGGCCGCTGAGCCGCGCTTGGCCATGAATTGCTGGAGAGAGAGCTTGAAGCCTTTTTGGCCGCGGTCGGCGCGGATGGTGCCTACCGAGTAATTCGTTGCCATCAACGCCGAGATGCCTCGGGATCCGATGCCGTTGGCCTTGGCTTCGCTGGCGAATGCCCGTTTCCAGTTTTCGAAACCGGCGGAGTTGTTGCCGCAAGGCGCAGCCTGTAGGCCGCAGGGCGTCAACCCCACAAGCATGGCGGCAAGAAGAACAGCCGCGCCGCATCGCCTGTTCACCATCGAGGCCTTCCGCGCTTCCCCGTCCCGCGCCTCAAGAAGCGCCGAACCGCCATCAACGATTCTTCTATGGTAGTCTGCCCCGGGGGGCAGTTCCATGCCGTTTCTCGACGTTGACACAAGGCAGGTCGATATGCCGTCCGCTCTGATTGTGCAGGGCAGCATCCCCCGGCCTTGCCCCGGCGCGCCTGGCCCGCTAGACGAATGTGCCTTTCTGTTTGTCGATCATCGTTAGACCATCCGAGGTGTTCCCATGACTGTATTTCCTCCGCTTGTAATTCCCGACACGCTTGCCGCCGGTCCTGGGCCGGGGAACACCGACCCGCGCGTGCTCGAGCGTTTCGCCGCATCGGGCGTCGCCGACCACATGCAGAAGGACGTGCTGCGCGGCATGATCGAGGCCAAGCAGATGCTGCGCGAGCTGTGGGGTACCAAGAATGTCTATACCTACGGCGTGGCGGGCACGGGTTTCTCCGGCCTCGATTGCGTGCTGTCCCTGATCCTGCCGGGCGACAAGGTGGTCTGCTTCCCGAATGGGACCTTCTCCGGCATCGACACGCTGACCATCCGCATGAAGGCGGCGACCAAGGAAGAGCTCGCGGCCGACTCGCTCAATCCGAAGGCGGAGAGCGTCACCGTGATCGACACGCCGCACGGCCAGTCGATCACCGCCGAGACGATCGACAAGGCGCTCGCCAAGCACAAGTCGATGTGGGCGTTCATGGCCCATTGGGAGACGGGCTCGGGCCGCATCAACGACCTCAAGGCTTTCTCCGATGCCTGCGTTAAACACGGCGTGATGGGCATCGTCGATGCCGTGTCGAGCCTCGGCGTCGCCGATTTCAACATCGACGACTATCCGGGCGTCGTGGCCTGGGCGTCGTGTCCGCAGAAGGGCGTGCTGTCGCTGCCGCTGACCTATGCGCCGGTGAGCTTCACCGACAAGGCCATCGACATGGTGAAGAAGCGCGGCTGCCGCACCTATGTGCATCACCCGATCCTCGACGCGCGCCATTGGGGCATCGTCGACGGCAAGGACGTCGATACGCCGGGCTACCACCAGACTCACTCATGCTATGCGGTCGCCGCCTTCCACGAGGCGCTGCGCATCATTCTCGGCTACGGCCGCCGCCGCAAGGCGTCGGACTACGGCTATCACGAGAAGGCGCTGCGCCAGGCGGTCGAGGCCATGGGCTGCGACGTCACCTCGAACATGACGAGCCTCGTGGTGCTCAACCTGCCGGGCAAGCTCGCTGGACGCGAGAAGGAGTTGGTGCAGGGCGCCCGCGCGCAGGGCTTCGGTATCTGGCCCACGCTGTCTGAGCCGGTGCAGGTGCGCATCGGTATTCTCAATCAGCTCTCACCGGAGCAGATCGGCGAGATCGTCAGCCGCTTCGCCGACGCCATGCTCGCCATGGGCGCGGAGTTCGACAAGCAGCAGGTGATGAACGGGCTGAAATCCTACTACGCCAAGGCGGCTTAACTCAGCCTTTGGGGGTCTGCAGGTCGCGCAGCGCGTCGGCCATCAGCCAGCTAAGCTGCTGCGCCTGGATGCCGAAGGTCTGCATCTGCGTCTGCGCGTAGCGGCTCTGCAAGGTCAGTACCTCCGGCATGTCCTTGGCCTTGGCCAGGTCGCTCGCCAAGGCGAAAGAGCGCTCGGCGTTTTCCTTGGCGAAGGCGATGGCCCTGTCCTGGACGGTCTTGAAGACGCCAAGCTCGGAGCCGGCGGGGGATTGGGACCAGGCGCCGAGCGCCTGGGTCATGAAATCCATGAACTGGCCGTAGGCGGCGCGCGCCTGCTCGACATTCTTCTCGGCCATGTCGCGCAGTTCGGGTGGTATCTCGAACGAAGGCTTGTCTGCCATGGGGGTCCCCTCTCACACATCGCCAAGCCGGCCTGGCGCCAGTGCGTAAGCCCGGTATGCCTGGCCCAGCCTAGCGCATTTTTTGGTTCGGCGGGGACTCGTTCAGCCGCCCCGGACAGGGTACAGTCGCTGTCAAAATTTGAGCCGTTTTGGGTTGCAGGATTGGATTCGGGACTGAAGAGACGCCGGAACCGGGAGCTGATAATGAGGCGAAACACCGCATTGGGGCTGATTTTCGCGGTATCCTTTGGCCTGCCCGCTTATGCCGCCGAGCCCGACGGGCCTGACTCGCTGATCAGCCGGTCGGACGCAGTCCGTATCGCCATCGAGGACAAGCTCGCCGCCAAGCCCGCCAAGCGCGAGAGCGTGCAGACCGCGCTGGTGGATTATTATGCGTTCCCGGACCGGAAGCTGCTCTGGGTCGACGATAACGGGCTTATCGAGCGGAGCAAGGGCGTGATGGCCGAGATCGGCAAGGCCGACGACTATGGCCTGCGCGCCTCCGACTACAAACTGCCCGATGCCGACGGCTTCAACCCCCTCGACGGCAGCGCCACCGATTGGCTTGCCGAAACCGAGATCAGGATCAGCAACGCCGTTCTCGATTACGCCAACGACGCCCGCGGCGGCCGCCTCGATCCACAGCGCCTGAGCAAGAATCTCGATCCGACGCTCGCACTCCCCAATCCCGCCGAGGTCCTGGAATCGATCGCCATACGCTCGGACCCTGCCGCCTATCTACGCAGCTTCCAGCCGGACCAGCCGCAATTCGAGGCGCTGCGCAAGAAGCTGATCGAGCTTCGTGGCGGCGCGTCGCCGGAGCCCGAACAGCCGGAGATCGTCACCATCCCCGAGGGCCCGACGCTCAAGCTCGGCCTCAAGCATCCGCAGGTGGCCTTGCTCAGAACGCGGCTCGAGGTTCCGGCAAAAGAGGGCGCCGACGAGACGGTGTACGACCAGGATGTGCTCGAAGCCGTGCGACGTTTCCAGTCCGAGCACGGCACCGCGCCAGACGGGCTGGTCGGCGCCGGCACGCGGCGAATACTCAACAACCCCTCCGGAGCGCGCGAAGCTCACGGCACGGCGAACATCGACGTCATCCTCGCCAATATGGAGCGCTGGCGCTGGCTGCCCGACGACCTCGGGCCGTTCTACGTGATGGCCAACATTCCAGAGTTCACCTTGCGCGTGTTCGAGGAGGGCAAGGTCATCCATTCCGCGCGGGTGGTCATCGGCAAGCCCAACACGCAAACCGCCGTCTTCTCCGACGAGATGGAAGAAATCGTCTTCAATCCCTATTGGAACGTGCCGACCTCCATCAAGGCCAATGAGATCGCGCCGTATCTCCAGACGGGCGGCGGCTTTTTCGGCGGCGGCTGGGACACGTCCGTGCTTCGCCGTCACAATCTGCGCATCAGGGGCCATAGCGGCCGCGACATCGATCCGGACAGCGTCGATTGGAGCCGCGTCGACGTCCGCACCTTGGAGCTCTATCAGCCGCCCGGACCCGGCAATGTGCTCGGCACCATGAAATTCGTGTTCCCCAACAAGCACGACATCTACATGCACGACACCACGCAGAAGCATCTCTTCGCCAACGCGGTCCGGTCCGAGAGCCATGGCTGCGTGCGCGTGCAGAATCCCGATCGCTTCGCGCAGCTCCTGCTCAAGCGCGACCAGGGCTGGTCGCCGGCGAATGTCACCGCGGCCGTCCAGGGCAGGGACGACAATCACATCGCCCTGCAACAGAAGGTCCCGGTCCACATGAGCTATTTCACCGTCACCGTGGACGAGGACGGCTCGCTCTCGACCTTCCGCGACCTTTACGGTCACGATGCCAGGATGATCGCCGCGCTGAACGGCTCGCCTATGGCCTATGAGCAGCTGGCCCCCGAAATCGCGGAGATCGAGGGAAGGCCACGTGGCCGCGCCCGCAAGCGCGATTTCAGCAGCGACTTCACCCGCACTCTGTTCGGATTCTAGCCGTCACCGGCAGCCCCTCTCTTGGCTCGGCAGATTCGGTTTGATAACAGGCCGAATCGCCGTATGTTCCGCGTTTGTTCCAGGCGCAAACGGCGGAGCGGCACATGGCACGGATGGCGGCGGAGACCCTCGCGACCGGCGGCGGGATCGGCGCAAGCAGACAGCGGAGACCGGCGCTGGTGCGCTTCTTTGCCCTCGAGGGCACGATGCGGGTGGTGATCGAAACCGACAACGAGGACGACGCCCGCTATCTCTGCCAAGAGATGCGCTGGGACTTCATCTGCCTCTGCGACCGCTGAGCGCCTTAATTCCCGTTTCCGCGATTTTTTTCACATCACCCCCACTGACTTCGTCATGGCCGGGCTTGTCCCGGCCATCCAATAGGGTCTTTCGGCAAATTCCGGCGTGACAATCGAACGCCCTATTGGGCCCCCGGGACAAGCCCGGGGGTGACGGAATGACGAAAGCGGGGATAGAGGCTGCTTATCCCCGCGCTGCAAACCTCGATTACACTGCGCGCACCTCGTTCAGTTGAAGGGCGTTTCATGAGGCGTTCGTGAGGCGGGACGGGGTGCGGTGTCCCGCGGGTCAGGCTTCGCAAGCTTGACGCTCGGGCGGCGCCGGGGCTTCGCCCGGGTCCACTATGAGGCCCCGCCAGGAGCTGGCTGACGACCGTAAGGTCCATACCAAACGCCCCCGGTCTACCTCTCCGTGTGAAGGAAAAAACCGGGAAGCGGGTCACTTACGGCGAAAGCGCGGCCCGGCCACCGACAAGTCATCGCGATCGGCGCGCCGAGAGGCGCTCGCGTGCCGCAAGGCACGAACCATTTACGGACCGCGTCGTTCGGCGCGCCGTCCCCCCTCTATGCCAAGAGGGGAAAACAGCAAAGCCCGGATGCGGAACACGCATCGCGGCAACGATGAGTCATGTCTTGAAAGAAAATTCAGTCGACGAGGAGGCCTTCCTTGGCCATCTCGACCAGCGCCTCGACCGGATGGGCACGGTCCTTCAGAGCTTCCAGCGACGGCGGGCATGGGCCGCCCGTCGCCCAGTCGAGCAGCTCTATGGTATGCACGAAGGGCACGTCGATGCCGCCCTCCAGCTGCGTCACGCAGCCGATATTGCCGGTGGCGATCACGTCAGGCGCGACGCTGGCGATATTGCGGAGCTTCCGCTCGCGGAGCTCGGAGGCAAGCTTGGGCTCGAGCAGATTGTAAGTGCCGGCCGAGCCGCAGCACAGATGCCCTTCCGGGATGTCGATCACCGAATAGCCGGCCTGATCGAGCAAGGTCAGCGGCAATTGATCGAGCCGCTGGCCGTGCTGGAGGGAACACGGCGCGTGATAGGCGATGCGCAAGCCCGTCCACATCACCGGCGGCACGAGCCCGACCTCGTTGAGCACCTCGGTGATGTCGCGGGCGAGGCCAGCAACATAGGCGGCGCGCTCGGCATAGCCGTGGTCGCGGGCGAGCAGGTTGCCGTAGTCCTTGACCATGGTGCCGCAGCCCGAAGCGGTGACGACGATGGCGTCGAGCAGGCGTTCGCGCATGGCCCCGGTCCAGGCGTCGATATTGCGGCGTGCCTGGTCGCGGGCCGCCTCATCGCGTCCGAGCTGATGCACCAGAGCACCGCAACAGGCTTCGTCCTTGACCACCACCACGTCCACGCCGTGACGCTTGAGCAGTCTGATGGCGGCGACGGTATAATTCGGTTCCAGCACTCGCTGCACGCAGCCGAGCATCAGCGCCACGCGCTTCCGCTTGGTCCCGCCGGGGATGATCGCGGATTTCGCACCTGTGATCTTGAGCTTGGGCGCACCAGCCGGGACAAGATTCAGAGCGGCGACCACGCGCGCGAAACCCATCGTGGCGAACAGCCCGCGGAATGGCTTGACCAGCCAGCCCATGATGAGCGCAAGGCGGAAGCGATTGGGATATGGCAGCACCTTGCTCAGGAGCCAGCGCCACAGGCGCTGCGAGGGCGGCCGATGGCCCTTCTGCTCGATCTGCACCCGGGCGAGATCGAGAAGATGCATGTAATCGACGCCGCTCGGGCAGGCGGTCATGCAGGCGAAGCAGGAGAGGCAGCGATCGAGGTGATAGGTCATCGTCGGCGTGACCTCGCGCGTCTCGAACATCTGCTTCATGAGATAGATGCGGCCGCGCGGGCCGTCGCGCTCGTCGCCGGTCAGCACATAGGTCGGGCAGGTCGCCGTGCACAATCCGCAATGGACGCAACGGCGCAGAAGCTCATCGGCGCGGGCGATGGTCGGATCGGCGAGCTGAACAGGGTTGAAATTGGTCTGCATGTCTCGCGCCTAGAGTCCCTGATACATGCGTCCCGGATTCAGAATACCGGCCGGGTCGAACGCCTGCTTGAGCTTCGCCGTCAGCGCCATGAGCAGCGGATCGAGGGGCTGGAATATGTCGATGGCCCCCCGCGTCGACGCCTCGGCGAGAACCAAGGTGGCATGCCCCCCTAATTCGGCAATGGTGCGGCGGACCTCGACGGCGCCGGCATCGCTCAGCGGCTGCGTCTGGAGCCAGACAAGGCCGCCCGACCAGTCGTAAAGGGCGCGGACCTCGATCTTGCGCGCAAGCCCGGCGACGAGCTTGGACGCGCCGGCGGGCGTGGTGGAGATGCGCCAGAGAGGAGCCTTCGTGCCCTGAAACATCTTGAGCGTCCTGATCTCCTCCCAGAAAGCCCGGCTGCCCATGGTATCAAGCTCGAGCGACGGCCCATATGCAGCCAAAACCTGCTTCAGGCGGCTTGCGCGGTAGCGGGCTGAGGCGGGGAAGTTCTCGACCCTGATGGCGGTGACCGAGACCCCTGCCCCTGAAATTTCCGGGTGCGAGAGACCCTTGGCGAGCCCGGCATGCATATGCACCGTGCCCGAGACCGCGAAGGGCGTGTCCATGGCGAGGCACAGGGCCTCGACCCCGGTCGGGTCCGGCAACCCAAAACAGATAAGGGTGCGGATTTCGCGCTGGGCGGGAAGCACCTTGAGTGAAATCTCGGTCATGATGGCGAGCGTGCCCCAAGAACCGGCAAGGACCCGGCCGATATCGTAGCCGGTGACGTTCTTCATCACCCGGCCTCCCGCCTTGATGATCTCGCCACGCCCATTGACCGCCTTCACGCCCAGCACATAGTCGCGCGCGGCGCCGGCGATCACGCGGCGGCTGCCGGAGATGTTGGTGGCCACCACGCCGCCGATCGTGGCCTCGCCCGGGCCATAGCCGAGGATGGGTCCGAGATCGACCGGCTCGAAGGGAAGCTCTTGCTCGTTCTCGGCCAGCACGGTCTCGATCTGCCGAAGCGATGTGCCTGCCTGCGCCACCAGAACCAGCTCGCTCGGTTCGTAGAGGGGAACGCCGACCATGCGCTCGGTGCTCACCACCGAGCCCGAGCCTACCGGTCGCCCGATCTCCCGCTTGGTGCCACGACCCATCACTTCGAGCGGAGTGCGCGTATCGACCGCCTCGGCGACGAGATGGGCGAGCTCCTCCGCCGTTTCAGGAGCATGGAAGCCGAGACGCATATGTCCGGTCACTGGGGCGGACGTCCTTCCAGCGGAAATACCTTGCCGGGATTGAGCAGCCACTCCGGATCGAACACCGTCTTGATCCGCATCTGCTGCTCGAGATCGGCGTCGGAATACTGCACATACATCAATTCGCGCTTCTCGATCCCCACGCCATGCTCGCCAGTCAGGCAACCGCCGAGCTCGACGCAAAGCTTCAAGATCTCCGCGCCGCACTGCTCGGCGCGTTCGAGTTGAAGCGGGTCGTTGGCGTTGTAGAGAATCAGAGGATGCAGATTGCCATCGCCGGCATGAAAGATGTTGGCCACGTCGAAGCGGTATTTGCGGCAGATCCAGCCGATCTCATCGAGGGCCTTGGGCAGCTTGGACAGCGGAATGACGCCGTCCATGCAGTAATAATCGGAGAGCTGGCCGATGGCGCCGAACGCGGCCTTGCGGCCCTTCCAGATGAGCGCGCTTTCCTCGGCGTTCTGGCTTCGGCGGACGGTCGCGGGGTTGTGGTCCCTGGCGATCTCCTCGATCTTTTCGAGCAGATATTCGATCTCGTCATCGGAGCCTTCCACCTCCACGATCAGCAGCGCCTCGACGTCGAGCGGATAGCCGGCGGCGACGAAATGCTCGCAGACATGGATGGCGGGGCGGTCCATGAACTCGATGGCAACTGGGACGATGCCCGCGGCGATGATGGCGCCGACACAGGAGGCAGCGGCCTCCGTGGTATCGAAGCCGAGCAGCACGGGGCGCGCGCCCTCGGGCACCTTGATCAAACGCACCGTGGCCTCGGTGACCACGCCGAGCTGGCCTTCCGAGCCCACGATCAGCGCGAGAAAGTCGTATCCGGAAGCGTCGAGATAGTCGCCGCCGATATCGACGATCTCGCCATCCATCAGCACCAGGCGCACGCCCTGCACATTATTCACCGTCACGCCGTATTTCAGGCAATGGGCGCCGCCGGAATTGGTGGCGACATTGCCGCCCAAGGTGCAGGCGATCTGGCTCGACGGATCGGGCGCGTAAAAGAAGCCTTGCGCGGCAACTGCCCGGGTTATGCCGGTATTGGTGATGCCTGCCTCGACCCGGGCCGTGCGGGTGGCGACATCGATGGCCAGCACTTTGGTCATGCGCGTGAGGCAGAGCACGATCGCATCTTCGAGCGGCAAGGCGCCGCCCGCGAGCGACGTGCCGGCGCCGCGCGGAACGATCTTGACGTGGTTCTCGTGGCAGAAGCGCAAGATCCTGCTCACCTCCTCGGTGCTGGAGGGCAGCACCACGGCAAGCGGCAGGCAGCGATAGGCGGTCAGCGCGTCGGTCTCGAAGGTCCGGCGCCCTTCTTCATCGGTGATCAGGATGGAATCGGGGACGAGCGTGGCGAGCTGCTTCACGATGTCGTCCCGGCGCGCGAGGACGGCACGATCCGGTTCGGGAAGGGCGAGCGACATCTTAAAGGCTCCCAGCGCTCAGGCAGGTTGGTTGAGCGTAATTTCCCTAGTCTTTCGCATGCGCGCGGTTGGGGGGCAATGCCCCGCCGAGACCCTGGATTTGCGTCCCGCAACCAAACAGATTTGCCCCGCGTTATGTTGATTCGGCGCCCTTTTCCTGGTGGTCCGTGCTTCTGCTAAAGTGCTTCAAAAAAACGGAAGGAATGACTGGGCTGTCCGAACGGAGACCTCAATTCTCTCCGTGAGGACAATAATAATCAGGAGGATCGAGATGAGGAAGCTTGCAGTGTGGTGCTTGAGTGTCGCGGCGCTTGGCGCTCTGAGTGGACCGGCAATGGCAGCCGACGCCGAGAAGGGCAAGGCGGCTTTCGCCGCCAAATGCGCGCTTTGCCATCAGATTGGGCCGAACGCCCAGAACCTGGTCGGGCCTCAGCTCAACGGCATCGCCGGACGCAAGGCCGCGAGCGTGGCCGATTACGCCATGTATTCGGCAGGCATGAAAAAGCTCGGCGAGGAAGGCTTTACCTGGACCGACGAGCATATCGACAAGTGGATCGCCGATCCCAAAGCCATGATCGCGGATTCCCCGATGGCGCTCGCCTTTCAAGGCGTGCCCGACGCCACGGAGCGGGCCGATATCATCGCCTATCTGAAGACGGCGAAATAGTCGGTGCTGGGGACGTTCGTTACCAGCTGACGCGCATGCCAGCCTTGCCGCCGATGCCTTCGACGTCGTCGCCGAAGGTGACGTCAAGCTTGGCGAACACGGCGGTCGAGGCGGAAGGATTGAAGAAGTTCACGCCCGCCGAGACCTCGCCCCACACATCGTCGAGATCGTCCTCGAAGCGGAACGTGGTGCCGGTGGAGACCAGCGTCGCCTGATTGTCGCCGGAGAGATTGCCCCACAGGCTGCCGATCACGAACGGCTCCACGGTGGTGGTGCCCCAGATGGGATAGCTGGTCCCGACCCGCATGCCGAGCCGGCCTCTGACATTGGCCTCGTCGTCGAAGCTGACGCGGTTGCCGCCGAGCGCGAAGCCGTCGATGTCGGACCACAGCACGGCGAGCGTGGCCAGAGGCTCAATGAAGGCGCCGCCATTGAAGCTGCCGAAGCGGTAGCCGGCATCGGTGCGCAAGCCGACGGTGGTGGCGTCGAGCGAGCTCGGGAAGC
>DATMDY010000001.1:0-3588 GCA_035557335.1 Methyloceanibacter sp. | reverse complement strand
ATCGATGCGCTCGATGGGGTCCATCTGGAAGGCGACTTTGAGGGCCATGGCGCGCTTTTATTACACCGGAAAGGCGTTGGCGATATAGCGCGGGAAGCCCCAAGGCGCGGCGAGCACCACGTCGAAAGCGATGTCGTGGCCGGAGAACTCGGGGTGCCCTGCAAGCCAATATTGCGCCGCGCGCACGATGCGCCGCCGCTGCCTGGCGGGCAGGGTCCAGGCGGCGTCATCCGCGGTCTTGCGCCGCTTCACCTCGATAAAGGCAAGCCGTCTGCCTTTAAGCGCCTCGAGATCGATCTCACCGACCGGCGTCTTGTAGCGCCGCGCGAGGATGCGATGGCCCTTGAGACGCAGCAGAAGCGCGGCGATGGTTTCGGCGAACAGGCCGCTTCGATACGCTCTCGCCCGCGACTGCCGCGTCATCAATCGCGCTTGCGGGTGAGCGAGAGGCCAAGCTCGTAGACGCGCGCGCGCTTCACCTTAAGCACGTCGGTGACGTCGCGCACCGCGTCACGGAAGCTTTGCGTCTCAAGCGCCTGATTGAGCTGTGCGACGATCGTGGCGTCGCTGATTTCGGTCTCTGCCGGCGAAGGCGGCGCGACCACCACCACGAACTCGCCCTTCAGCGTCTCTTTATCGGCAAGCTTGGCGGCGAGCTGATCGAGCGTTGCGCGCGTCACCGTCTCATGCAGCTTGGTTAGCTCCTTGGCGATCGCCGCCTCGCGTGGCCCCAGCACGGCTTCCATGTCGGCGAGGCTCTTGGCGAGCCGCGGCGCCGTCTCGAACATCACCAAGGTCGCCGGTATGGCGGCAAGCTCGGCTAGACGGCTCCGGCGCGGCCCCGATTTCACCGGCAGAAAACCGGCGAAGAGGAACGTGTCGGTGGGCAGTCCCGAACTGGTGAGCGCGGCGAGCACCGCGGAAGGTCCTGGTATGCTGGTCACCATGAGCCCTTGGTCGAGCGCCTCGCGCACGAGCTTGTAGCCGGGGTCGGAGACGAGCGGCGTACCGGCGTCGGAGATCAGCGCCACCGAGAATCCGGCGCGCAAGCGTGCGAGAAGCCGCGGCCGCTCGCGCTCGGCATTATGCTCGTGATAGGGCGTAAGCTCGCCGCCGATGCCGAAATGAGAGAGAAGCTTCTTGGAGTGACGCGTGTCCTCCGCGGCAATCAGATCGGCGCGGGCGAGCACGGCAAGCGCGCGCAGCGAAACGTCGCCGAGATTGCCGATCGGTGTCGCCACGAGATAAAGCCCGGCGGGAAGCGGCCGCGCGATCAGCTCGCCAAGCACCTCGCTCGCGCGCGGCACCGTTCGCAGCGGTGCTTTGGCAGTCCGGTCTTTGTCGCGATGATCTTGCACGCGTATCGCCCGCGTTTTTGAGGCCGTGGCGAAGGCGGACGGCGAGCCCTGGCCGCAAAAACGTTACGTGATATAGTCGGCCTTCGTCCATCACGATTGAGCCATGGTTGCGGGCAAGGTTGACCTGCCCTGGAGCAAGGGAGTCATGCGGCTTGCCTTAAATCGACGCCGTCATCTCGGTGGCCTTGCCGCGCTGGCGGCGTGCGCCTTGGTGGCGAGCTGCGGCACGCCGGGCGGCGGAGGCGGGGGGTCAATTCCCGGCTTCGGCAGCGCGCCCAGCCTGCCCGGTTCGGAAGGCGCGGTAAAGGTCGCGGTGCTTCTGCCCATCACCTCGTCGGGGTCCACGCCCGCCGTGGCCAAGGCGCTCAAGCAGGCGGCCGAGCTCGCTCTGTTCGATTTCGACAATCCCAATGTCGTACTCGTGCCGAAGGATACGCGCGGCTCGGCGGAGGGCGCGCGCATGGCGGCGGAGAGCGCGGCGCAAGAAGGCGCCGAGCTGATCATCGGCCCGCTCTTCGCACAGGAGGTGTCGGCCGCGGCGCCCGTCGCCCGCCGCTCCGGCATTCCCATGATCGCCTTCTCCAGCGACGAGAAGGTCGCGGGCAACGGCGTCTATCTTCTGAGCTTCGTCGCCGGGCGCGACATGCCGCGCATCGTGTCCTTCGCCATGTCGCGGGGGAAGCGCAATTTCGCGGTGCTGGTGCCGCAATCGCCTTACGGGCGCATCGCCGAGGAGGCCTTCGCCAGGGCCGTAGGCTCGGGCGGAGGCCAAGCGCCGGTGCGCGCCACCTTCTCGCCGAACGATTCAGGCGCTATGGCGAGCGCGGTGCAGCAGGTCGCCAACGCGGGCAGCCGAGTCGATGCGCTGTTCCTGCCGGCGGCCCGCGAGGAGCTGCCCGCGCTCGGGCCGGTCCTCGCCTCTTCCGGTCTTACCAGCGCCAAGGTCCAGTTCATTGGCACGGGGCAGTGGGACTTTCCCAATGTTGCCAGCGAGCGGGCGCTGATTGGCGGCTGGTATCCGGCGCCCGATCCGAAAGGCTGGAGCAAATTCGTCGACAGCTATGCAAAAACATATGGCGCCGCGCCGCCGCGCATCGCGAGCCTCGCCTATGACGCGGTCAGCCTTGCCGTTTCGCTGTCTCAATACCCGCGCGGGGAGCGCTATTCGATGGTCCAACTCACGCGCTCGAGCGGATTTGCCGGGGTGGACGGGCTGTTCCGTCTGCTCCCCGACGGAACGGCCGAACGCGGGCTCGCCATTCTCGAAGTGCGCGAGGGAGGCCCGCGGGTGATCGACCCTGCGCCGAGTTCCTTCAGCACCGCCTCGTCTTATTGGCGCTAAGGGGCCTGGCCTTAGGCGGCAAGCTCCAGAATCAGCCGGTCAAGCACGAGGCGTCCTGACGGCGTTGCGGTCAGCCGGTCGCCATTGCGCGCGAGCAGGCCCTCGCTCTCAAGCGCGCCGATGCGCTTCTCATCGATGCGATGTTCAAGCCGCGTGAGGTCGATGCCTTCGGCGAGCCTGAGCCCCATGAGCAGATATTCTTCCGCGGACTCCGCCGCACTTAACGGCTCGTCGCTGGCGAGGCCGTGGCCCCGAGCCTCGACTTGCGCCATCCAGGCTTCCGGCGATTTAATCGTGGACAGGGCCCGCTTCGCACCATCGCGCGTGACGCGGCTATGGGCGCCGGGACCGATGCCGGCATAATCGTTGCCTCGCCAATAGAGCAGGTTGTGGCGCGATTCCGATCCCGGCCGCGCATGGTTGGAGATCTCGTAGGCGGGAAGCCCCGCCGTCTCGGTGAGCTCCTGAGTCAGAAGATAAAGTGCGCGCGCCTTTGCTCCATCAGGTACGCGCAGCGTTCCCGCTTTGTGGCGTAAGGCGAACGGCGTGCCGTCCTCGATGGTGAGTTGATAAAGCGAGAGGTGATCGGCAGCATGATCGATCGCCTGCTTCAGTTCCTGTTCCCAATTTCGCGCCGTCTGCCCTTCGCGCGCATAAATGAGGTCGAAGGACACGCGGCCGAAATGGCGCTTGGCCAGCGCCAGCGCGTCGAGCGCCTCTCGCGCCGTGTGCTGCCGCCCCAGCGCTTTCAGGCTCGCATCGTCGAGCGCCTGCACCCCGAGCGAAAGACGATTGACCCCCGCCGAACGGTAGCCCGCGAAATTCTCGGCCTCGACGGATGTGGGATTTGCTTCGAGCGTGATCTCCACACCGTCTTCGATAGGCCAA